>JASJAY010000106.1 GCA_030066775.1 Planctomycetota bacterium | reverse complement strand
CCTCCCCACCCCCCACCCCCCCCCCCCCCCCCAAACCCGGTACCAAGTGATGCACCGAGCGTCGCGAGGCGCAGGCGCCGGAGATCAGCGGTCGGCGGGCTGGTTGGCGACGACGCAGTTGCCGCCCTGCTGCTTGGCGACGTGGAGGTAGTCGTTGGCTTCCTCGATCAGCTCGACCAGCGGCTGGCGCGAGCCCGCCTGGATGCGGGCGACGCCGGCGCTGAGCGTGACGTTGTGCAGGTCGCCCATGATGCGGGCACCGCCCACCTCCGCGCAGAGACGCTCCATCACCTGCACGCCGAGCTCGTACCGCTCGCAGGGGATCAGCACGACGAACTCGTCGCCGCCCCAGCGGTAGATGCGGTCGCAGTCGCGCGAGCTGCGCTTGAGCGCGGTCGAGACCTGCTGGATCGCACGGTCCCCGAGCTCGTAGCCGCCCTGCGTGTTGAAGCGACGGAAGTCGTCCATGTCCAGGAGGGCGAGCACGCCCGACGTGTCGAAGGGCGTACCGCGTGACTGCAGCGAGCGCAGGTCGTCGGCGAGCTGCAGGCGCGTGGGCAGGTTCGTGAGCGCGTCGCGACGCGCCTCGGCGTTGAGCTCGAGGTTCTGCCGGACGAGGAACTCGATGCGGTCCTGCATCTCGTCGATCTGGCGCTCGCGCGCGGCGAGCAGGGCGAGCAGCCCGCGCTGCTCGAGCGCGTGCTCGACCGTCTGGCGCAGGTGGTCGATGTCGAAGGGCTTCGCGAGCACGCTGAACGCCCACTGGCGCGTCTCGCCCAGGGCCTCGAGCATGTGCGACTCACCGCTGATGACGATCACCGGCGTGTGCCCGCGGATCATGGCGCCGACGCGGTCGAGCAGCGCCTTGCCCGTCATCTCGCCCAGGTGCAGGTCGCACAGGATCAGGTCGAAGTCGGAGCGGCGCGTGGCGATGGCCTCGTAGCCGGCCTCTCCGTTGCGGGCCACGACCACACCGTGGCCCCAGGTTGCGAGGGCCTTCTCCAGGACCTCCACGACCGAACGGTCGTCTTCGATTACGAGAATCTTCGCCATGCCTCATCCCCCGTGTGTGGCGCGCACGATCCGGATGAAGCAGCGGACATGCGTCCCGTCGCCCCAGCCAAGCCCGAACCGTCGCTGGTCTTCGAACGGGGTCCCTATCGACCGTTGCCCAGGCGATATGAAGGTTTTCCTAACGAAACGACGGCCTACTCGACCGCCCGCAGAGCCCTATTTCTTGCGGCTCATGCGCACCGCGCCGCTCCAGTCGTCGGGGGGCGGGCTGTCTCGATATGCGGCGCATCGATCGGCCAGGACGCGGGCCGCGACGTCGTCCGGGGCGAGCTTCAGGCAGCGCTCGAATCCGGCCTGTGCCGCCTCGAACCGCCGCGCCATGTAGGCCTCGAATGCGTCCGTGTAGACGGCCCCGAGCTCCAGCCGTTCGGCCTCGACGTCGCCCTTCGGACCGAGCAGCTCGTGGAAGACGACGGCCTGCTCGCGGCCCTTCACCTCGACGCAGTCGATCGGGCGTCCCTCGAAGTGATCGCGGGCTGCCGCCCACGTGCTCTCGCCGATGCCGATCTCGAGGCCGTAGATCTTGCAGATGCCCTCGAGGCGCGAGCCGAGGTTCACGGGGTCACCCATGACCGTGTAGTTCATCCGGTCGGTGGAGCCGATGTTGCCCACGAGCATGCGGCCCGTGTTCACGCCGATGCGCGCGCGGAAGGGGGGCAGCCCCTCCTTCGCCCAGCGGAAGCGCAAGACGCGCAACGCCTGCTGCGAGTCCCACGCGGCCTCGCAGGCGTGCAGGGCGTGGTCCGGCACGCTCACCGGCGCGCCCCAGAAGGCCATGATCGCGTCGCCGATGTACTTGTCGACGGTGCCGCCGCGCAGCCGAATGGCATTGCTCATGACGTCGAGGTACTCGCCGAGTGCGCCGACGAGCGCACCGGGGCCGTCGAGCTGCTCGCTGATGCGCGTGAAGTCGGCGACGTCCGAGAACATCACCGTCATCTCGCGCTCTTCGCCGCCGAGTCGCGCCTCGTCCCCGCGCGCCATCAGCTCGCGCACGAGATCGGCCGGCACGTACTTCTGGAACGACCGGAGTCCGCTGCGCATCGCGTCTCGCGCGTCGACCATGCCGGCGACCTCGGTCAGGCGACTCTCGACAACCGTCGGCTTCGCGTCCGTCTCGAGGCGCGACATGCGTGCCAGGTCCCGGGCGATGCCCTTCAGCGGGCGCGAAACGCGCCGGCGCGCGTACCAGAGTCCTGCGAGCAGGAAGAAGATCGTGATCAACACGGCCGCCGCCGCGGCATAGAGGCTGTTCTGGTTGATCTGCCCGAGGATCTCGTGCTCGGGCACGACGATCGCCACGCGCCAGTCGAGCCCGCTCTCGGGCGGGAAGCCGCGCGCGCCGAGCAAGACCGTCTCGCCAGCCTCTTCGAACGCGCCACCCGTGCGCGGGGCGTCGTTCGACCCCATGGCGGCGAAGGCGCGACGCAGCCACGGGTCGCGGTGGTCGGCGGCATTGGCGATCGCCTTCTTGCCGTCCTGCATCACCGAGATCCAGCCTTCGACGGCGGCGATGTTCGTGCCGGCCTCCGGATGCCCGATGACCTCGCCGGCGGCGGTGACGAGATAGGCGCGGCCCGTCGTCCCGATCTCGAGCCCGGCAAGGAACTCGGAGACGTACGCCATCTCGTACTCGACGCCCCATACGCCGACGACGCGGCCATCGCTTCCAAGCGCCTGCTTCGAGAGGATGAACCCGGGCGGACCGGAGGCGAACAGGAAGGGCTTCGACCACACGCGCGCGTCACTCGCCTTGGCGGCCGTGTACCAGCCGCGCGTGCGCGGGTCGTAGGGCTTCACCTGCTCCGGCTCGGCGCGCCAGCTGCCGTCGTCCTCGACGACGAAGTCGCGATACCGCGCGCCGCCCTCTTCCTGCTCGCGCCACGTGAGGCGGGTCCGCCCCTCCTTGCGGTAGGCGGAGAGGTAGGCACCGTCCTCGGTCGCGAACGAGTACCACGTGACGTTCGGATTCGCGCGCAGGCCGGCAAGCAGATAGCGCAGCACGGCGCGTCGATCGGCCGGGTCCACGAGTGCGTCCACGACGGCCGCGGCGTTGTAGGCCAGCGCCGTATCGCCCGTCTCGAGGAACCGCAGCGTGCGCTCGACGGTGTGGTCGGCGATCTCCTCGGAGAGCTCCGACCACAGCTCCGTGACGGCCGCGCGGGCCGTGAAGTGGCCGATCCCCCAGATCAGCGCCGCCGGCACGAGGATGCCCAGCACGAGCAGCTGGAACAGCGCGCGGCTGATGCTCTGTGTACGTGGGTGTGTCGCCGGATCCACGGCCCCTCGCCCTGCCCCCTGGGAACGGAGGCAGAGCCTACTCGGATCCGGCGCGGCGCTCCCGCCCCTCTACGGGAGGCGGGCTACTTGTCCTCGGCAGCGGCCTTCTCGGCAGCCGCCTTCTCCGCGTCCTCGCGCGCAGCCTCGTCCATCTCCGCGACCATCCGGCGGATCTCCTCGACGGCTGTGTTGGAAGCCGAGACGAGCACGGCGTTCAAGCGCTCGACCGCGACCACACTCGGGCGCGTGCGCTCGTCGCCCTGGTTGCGCCAGAGCGTGCGCGAGCCGCTGATCAGCTGCACGAGTGCCATCGAGGCCTCGCGCGCGGGCATGTGCGTGAGGCGCAGCATGTGTGCGTGTACCTCGGGCTCCGGTGCCTCCTGGTCCAGCACGGTGATGGCCTGCATCACCTGCTCGACCTGGGCCGACTTGCCGGAGACGAGCAGCGAGTTCGTGCGGGCGTCGGCCTGGATGCTCGGCCCGACGCGGACCGCGGCCTGGCGGGGCGTGGCCTGGTGGGAGAAGTTGAACAGCCGCGACAGCACGGCCGCCGCCTCGTTTGCGTTGGCGTTCTCGAGGCTGACGGACTGGAACGCCGTGTCGGGCTTCACCTCCGGCGCGGGCTGGTCCATCTGGTTCAGCAGGCGGTAGATGGCGACGACGTTCGGCGCGAAGTCGGTGACCACGAACGAGCGTGCGTCCGGTACCTCCGTGACGCTGCCGATGTTCTGGCCCGTCACGACGCGCGCGAGCGCGTTGCGCGCATTGCGCAGGTCCTTCATGTGCTCGACCTGGATGGTGGTCGTCACGTACAGGCCGTCCTGACCCTCGTAGGTCGAGAGGTTCTCGTCGGTCAGCTTGATGTTCTGCGCCTTGAGCTTGAGGATCGAGGTGGTGCGGCGTGCGTCCATGACCAGGAGCATCGGGCTGTCCGTCGGACCGACGGGGATCAACACCAGCTCGTAGAACGTGAGCAGGGCACGCACGCGCGTGAAGAGCTCGGTCTTCGACGCGCGCAGGTTGATGGCCCCGATGACGCGCTTGCCGCGGATCTGCTTGTCGGCCGGATCCCAGATGAGCGGCGTTCCGGTCGCGGTCGAGACCGCCTTGAGGAAGTCCTCGATCTCGACGCCCTCCGAGATGTTGATGACGATGTCCTCCTCGGCCTGCGCGACATCTGGCCCGAAGGCCAGGCTGCCGCCGAGGGCGACGAGGAGCAGGAGGGCGAGGGAGAGGGCGGTCGGCAGGCGCTTCATGGGAGTCTCCGGCTGCGGGGCCTACACGGCAGGCGGGCCGTGCGTGGGCCTTGGACGCAGTTCGAAGCCGGATCTTTCCACCAACCGGGTGGCGGGCGCCAGCCCCCGCGGAAAACGCAGCCCGCGTCTACGCGGAGAGCGCGTGGCTCTGGGGCTCGACGTTCAGCTCGGCGATGGCCACGCGCCGGTCGCCCAGGGTGGCCTGGATGCGCCAGCGGCCCGGATGGGCGCGCAGGCGGCGCACCGTCTCGGGCTTGACGTGCACGCGCACGGCGTCGTGCCGGACGTCGTGGACGGGGGTGATGCGCACGGTCCGATTGGCCCCCGCGTTCGAGCAGGCCAGGACGAGCGTGGGCCCGCGCCGCGGCGGGGCCGTGGGCCGCATGCCGTAGCGGCCCTTGAGGAAGAGGTCGATCACGAGCGATCGGTCGTCGGCCAAGAGGGTGCCGACGTCGGCGCCGCGGCGGTCGTCGACGACCAGCTTGAGCCGGCCGGAGACGCCGTCGAGGTACTTCTTCATGCGACGCGCGCGGCGACGGTCGCGCAATGTGAGCAGGAGGAGCGCCAGCAGCGTCAGGGCGCTGGCGGCGGCCGCGCCGCGCGCGACAGGTCGGGCCCGGTCGAAGAGCGCCAGGGTGATGGCGCGCTCCGCCTCGCGCTGGAGCCGGGCGTTGTCCGGCGCGAGGCGCGCGGCGAACTGCATGTGGCGCGTCGCCGCATCCGCAGAGCCCGCCGCCCGATGAGCCAGGGCGGCGAGCTCGTGCGTGGAGGAATGGGGGGCCTGGGTGGCGATCCGATCCAGGAGGGTCGAAGCGGCGGAGGGATCCTGGTAACGCACCAGGGCTCGCGCCTCATCGAGCATCTCCCGAACTTGTTCCCCGGCCGTGTCCGGAAGGGTCACTCGTCCGAGGGCGCCCCCAAGGCTGTCCCGGGCTCGAGCTTCCTTCCCACGAATGTGGATCTCCACGACCAGGCCCCCGACAAGAAGAAGCAGGGCCGGCAACGTCAGCCATCGGGCGGCTTTTGATCGACGACTGGTCACGTCACCGGCTCCTGCGCAGCTTGCGGTTGGCTAGCTCAGCTACCGCTGGGATACGAAGCCAGCGCTTCCTCGATGGCGGCTGCCGGATCCTCGACCTCGACCGTGAATCCGGTGTGTCCCGAGGTGTAGGTGTCGGCGTGCTCCAGCTCGTAGCGCGTCTCGTAGTACTTGAGCAGCTTGTTCTGCTTGCGGATCTCGTTGCGGATCTGCTTCAGCGACTTCTCCGCTTCGGCGTATCCGCTGCTCGAGATCCCGTGGTCGCCGACGGACTTGCGCGTCTGTGCAGCGGCCTTGCGGGCGTTCATCGACTCGATCTCGGCCTCGAGGACGCGTGCCTCCTCGCTGAGGCGCATACGCTCCGTGCGAGCCTGCTCGAGTGCGGCGAGCGTGCTCTGGTATTGCTCCTCGAGCCGGACCAGGTCCGACTGCCGGCGCGTGAGCATCTCGCTCGTGGCCTTGAAGGTGCGCACGTGGACCATGGCGTCGCGCGACAGGGCGCGATCCTCGACCACGTAGGCCGTGGGCACGACCTCGTGCGTTCCATCCGCGTGCGACCCACCGAAGTGCGCGCGCAGCGCAACGAGCGTCTTGCGCTCGTGGTTGGCGCGTGCCGTCAAAGCGCGAACCTCGCGCTTCGTGTCCGCGATCATGTCCTTCATGTTCGCGGCGGCGACTTCGCCGTCGATGATGTTCTCCGCGTACGCGTCGATCTTCACCTTGGCTTCCGCCAGGCGGGTCTCGAGCGGTACGTCCTTGGTAAGAGCCGTTCGAATCGAGTCGCGCGCGTCGCCGACCGCTGAACCAATGACGTCAGCGCCTACGAAGGCCACGACCGCTCCGACGGCCAGCCCGAGGCATAGCAGCTTTTTCATGCTGGGATCTCCAAGAGCGGGGGCAGGGGTTGTGGTTGCGCGGCCATCCACGCCCGGGGAAGTGCGTCGATGGACGAGTGGGTCCCGATGAGGTTGCGCAGGTCATGCGGCACGATGCCCATCGCATCCTGCATGCCGCCGATGACGAGCGCGGCAGCACCCATCAGGAAGAGGAAGGCAATGACGGCGAGGCCCACGCCCCGGCGCGCCTTGCGGTTGAGGAACGCCTGGAACATGACCAGCAGCGCGAAGGCTGCTGCGACGATGCTGATGTCGCGCACCACCTCGGCGTGGCGCATCGCGTCGATCATCACGTAGCTGCGGTTGCCGATGAAGTCGCCGCGATCGATCATGAACATCTCGATCGAGACGAACGCGGCGTACAGGCTCCACACGATGGCGATGAAGTGGAAGCCGCGCATCAGCAGGCCGGCCCGCTTCGGGCCCGTGATGACGGTCTCGACCACCTTGGGCTTCGCCGCGACGACCGTTGCCGCCTTGTCCGGGCGCAACACCGTGCGTCCGAGAGCGAAGGCCGCGCGCGCGCGGTCCGAAGTCATGATGATCAAGCCGTAGATGCCCGCCGCGGTCAGGAACGGTGGGAACAGGAGCATGATCGCCGATGCGGTGATCTGCGACTCACGCGCTCCCTTCTTGAGCTTCCCGAGCTTGCCGCCCAGGTCGAGCATCCAGATGCCGAAGAAGAGCGCGACGATGCTGCCCGCGTTCACGATCGGCGCCACGGGGCCGAAGCCGAGCACGCCCTGCAGCGAGAGCATGCCGAGGCCGCCGAGCACGAGCACCAGGCCGGCGACCTTGTCGATCGCCGAGAGGATGTCGACGTGGCGCAGGACCTTGCGCGCCTCGTCGACCGTGTCGAGCTGGACGAAGGGCTTGGGGTCCTTCGCGGGCTCCTTGCGCGTGCCCGTCGCGAGCGCGCGCTCGACCGCCGCCTTGAGCTCGTCGGCCGAGGCGTAGCGGTCGCCCTTGTCCGTGGCCAAGGCGCGGTTCACGACGGCGTCGAAGCCCTCGGGGATGTCGCCGCGCGTCTCGCTCGGAAGCGCGAAGCGGCCCAGGGGCAGGCCGCCCGTGAGCATCTCGTAGAGGATCACGCCGAGACCGAAGATGTCGGCGCGGGCGTCCAGCGCACGGTCGCCGCGGCGCTGCTCGGGCGACATGTACTCGTACGTGCCCATGATCACGTCGGTGCGCGTGAGGCGCGTCGAGGCGTCGCTGGGATCGATCGCGAGCAGGCGCGAGAGGCCGAAGTCCACCAGGTGGACGCTGCCGTCCGCGTCGAGCAGCACGTTCTCGGGCTTCAGGTCGCGGTGGATGATGCTCTTGTCGTGGGCGTAGGCCAGCGCCGAGGCGATCTCGCCGGCGATGCGCGCGGCTTCCTTGGGCGCGATCGGCCCGCGCTCGATCATGCGGCGCAGGTTCTCGCCGCGGACGAACGCCATCGCGAACCAGACGCGGTCCTTGTCCTCGCCCTGCTCGAGCACCTGCACGATGTGGGGGTGGGAGAGGTCGGCGAGAAGACGGGCTTCGCGGCGGAAGCGCTTCACGAAGGCGGGGTCCGAGGTCAGCTCCTCGTTGAGGACCTTGAGCGCGACCTTGCGCTTCTTGCCGAAGCGGGAGCCGCCGACCTCGTGGGCCTCGTAGACGCGGCCCATGCCGCCCTTGCCGATGAGGCGGGCGAGCTGCCAGCGGCCCAGGGTCTGGCCGACCAGGCTGTCGTTGGGATCGACGGGGAACTCGTTTCGGACCTTCATGGCAGCCGTCTCGATGCCGGCCGGCCGGACCCGCTTCCCACACCCGGGGCAGCGAGCCGTCCTGTCACCGACGACCACCACGGCACTGTCGCAGGACGGGCAGTGCGTCGTCCATCGACGCGTGGTCGTCTCGTCGGTCAGGGTCTGGGCCTCCTGCATCGCGGGAGAGAAGGACACACCGCGTGCCGGGCGCGGGCGCGGCAGGCCGGAATCCCCAAGTCGTTGCGATGAAGGGGGTTATACGTTCCGGGGCCTTGGTCGGGCACCCCTCGAGGCGGGGCGGGTTGAACGTTCCGTTCAATGGCCCATTCGACGATCCGTGAAGCCCTGCCAAACCCGTCCTGTCCTCGGTGCAGGCGCCCGAACACACGGGGACTCAAGTGGCTCACGAGTCCGGGACAGAATCCGATCGCAGGCGATCGGCGCCCTGGATGGGGAGCGGAAGGCCGATGAGGAGGACGACTCGTGGTTTATCCACTCGAGGACGATGAAGCGGCCTGAGCGCCCCCAGTCCAGGGCGCAGACCCTCGTCGGGCACAGTTGGCTCTTGGACCCGTCATGCGCGGCCGAGGAACTCGCCTGTGCGGGTGTCCACGTTCACGGTCTCGCCCTGGGCGATGTGCTCCGGGATGTTGACCACGTGCCCGGTCTCGAGGGTCGCGCGCTTCGTGCGCGCGGTGGCCGAGGCGCCCTTGATGGCCGGGGGCGTCTCCGTGATGTTCAGCGCCACGCTGGTGGGGAGCTCGATGCCCAACAGCTCCTCGTCGGCCCAGAGTGCCCGGATCCCCTCCAGCTCGTCCTTCAGGAACTTGAGCTCCCACTCGAGCTCGCCCTCGTGGATGGCGAACTGCTCGTAGTTCGACTGGTCCATGAAGTGGAACATGTCCTGCTCGCGGTAGAGGAGCTGGCAGGGGCGCTTCTCGAACGCCGGTTCCGCGAAGCTCTCGTTGCCGCGGAACGAGACGTCGAGCTTCTGCTTCGTGCGCAGGTTGCGTAGGCGCACGCGGGTGATCGTGTTGCCGCCGCGGGCCGTGGGGGAGGAGACCTTCACGGACTCCACGCTGCACGGCGCGCCGTCGTACTCGATGATCACGCCACGCTTGAGATCGCTGGGGGAGAGCATGCGGGGACCTTACTTCGGGCTCGCCAGGCGCCGGAGGACCTTCCGCCACGGCTTGTGGGCGTCGAGCAGCTTCGCGTAGTCGGACTCGCGCGGGCCGCCCTTGGCGCGGACGAGCCGCACGAGGGCGCGCTGGTCAGCGCGACGCCAGTCCGCGATCTCGGGCACGGCCATGAGGAGCGGCGCGTAGCGCAGCCACATCAGGCGCTCACCCGCGGGCCAGCCCCGCCAGTCCTTCGCCCCGAGCAGGGCGGCCGCCTCCGCCGCGCAGACCTTCTCGGCGCGCCCGCGGTCGGAGCCGAAGCGGGTCGCCACGTAGTCCGTCACCGCGAGGCCGATGCCGTCGAGCTTCAGCTGGCCGATCACGTCGCTGCGCTCGCGCCCGGTCGCGTAGTACATGGGCACGCGTGCGAGCTGCTTGAGCGTGGCGATGCTCGATCGGTGTGAGCGCTTGCGCTGGATCTTCGCGAGCTCGCTCTCCATCAACGCCACGACCTCCGGGTCGCGCGGACGGAAGCCGAGCTTCTGATAGAACCACCACGCACCCGACTCGAGGCCCTCGCGGTTCTTGTGGCCCAGCTGGTACGGGAAGACGGTGAACGTGTCGCTGCCGAAGAGCGCCTTCGTGGTCGAGAGCACGCGGCCGTAGACCCAGCCCGCGTCGCCGCCCCGCCACGTGTCGAACGTGTTGAAGGCGATCTCGGACGATCCGAAGAGCGCGCTCACGAGCACGTAGCCCACGGGTACGCGGTTGCGCAGCGTGAGCCACGCGTACACCGTCTCGATCATCATGCGCGACGTCGGGCGCACGCCGATGACGGCGAACTCGAGCCCGTCGCCGCAGTCGACCATCCGCACGTCGTCGGGGTCCGCGTCGTTGAACGCGTCCAGGTAGCGCTCGCGCGTCACCATCGCGGCGTTCGTGAGGTCGATCAGCTGTTGCCCGACCTTGCGCGGCACCTTGCGGATCGAGCGCGGCGGCTCTGCGAGCGCCTTGCGCACGTCGGGCCGCTGGCGCCGCAGCGGCGCCGCCTGCCACGTCACACGCCCGCCCGGCATGCGCGCCGCGGTCCGCGACGGCGTGTCGTCACCGGCCTTCAAGACGAGCGGCAGCTCGAGCTCGTCGTAGATGACGTTGCGCATCGTCGGCTCCCACGGGAGCTTCGCGAAGCGGTTGATCACGTAGGCCGCGTCGGTCTCGTCGGGGCGCTTCATGCGCTCGATCCACTTGCGCGGCGAGAGCTTGGCGTGGTCGAGGGCGGGCGTCTCGGCGTCGAGCGCCAGCATGTACACGCGGTCCATCAGGCGGTCTTTGTTGCCGACGGCGCGCCAGTCGATCTTGAGGTTCGCCGGCCACCGCTTGGCGAGCCAGCGCGCCGTGAAGGCATCGAAGGGGAAGTGGACGGCCGTCCCGGCGATGCCGGTGTTCACGAGCTCGCGTCGATGGCGGCGCAGGTCCTTGCGCTTCGCGAACGCGCCGAGCATGCGCTCGACGAGCTCGAGGAGCGCTGCGTCGTCCGGATGCGCGCGCAGGAAGCAGAGCACCTCGTGCAGGCGGTAGACGGCGTCTGCATCGGGGAGCTCGGCGCGTTCGAGCGCAGCGAGGTACGGGGGCTTGGCGGCGGCGGCTTCCGGCCCGAACGTGCGCGCCACCGACTCCAGCGCTTCGAGCGTCTCGAGGGCGGGCGACGTCATCGGCGTTCGCCTACTCCAGCCCGTACTGGCGGATCTTGCGGTTGAGCGTCGGCCACGAGATGCCCAGGAGCTGCGCCGCGCGGCCCTTCTTGCCGCCGGTCTTCTTGAGCGCCGCGGCCACGGCCTTCTTCTCGATCGCCTTCAGGTCGAAGACGCCGTCCCCGAGCAGGCCCGACTCGCCCGGGTTGGAATCCCCTGCTGCTTCGACCTCTGCGGGCTCGCGTACTTCGCGCGGCAGGTCGCCGGCCGTGAGCGTGTCGCCCTCGATCAGTACGAGCGCGCGCTCGAGCACGTTCAGGAGCTCGCGCACGTTGCCGGGCCATGCGTAGGTCGCGATCGCCTCGCGCGCGTCCTGCGCGAGCCGCGGCACGCGCCGGCCGATGCGTCCGGCCAGTCGCTCGAGGCTCGCCTCCGCGATCAGCTCCACGTCGCCCGCACGCTCGCGCAGCGGCGGTACGTTCATCACCACGACGGCGAGGCGGTAGTAGAGGTCTTCGCGGAACTTGCCGTCCTCGACCATCTGCTTGAGGTCGCGATTCGTCGCGCACACGACGCGGCACTTCATCTCGAGCTTCTCGCGGCCACCCACGCGCGTGTACGTGCGCTCGGAGAGCACGCGCAGGAGCTTGGCCTGCAGGCTCGGCGAGAGGTCGCCGACCTCGTCGAGGAAGAGCGTGCCCTCGCCCGCCTCGGCGATGCGGCCGTCACGCCGCTCCTTGGCGTCGGTGAACGCGCCCTTCTCGTGGCCGAAGAACTCGCTCTCGAGCAGGCCCTCGACGAGCGCCGCGCAGTTGAGCGCCACGAAGGGCAGCTTGGCCCGCGGGCTCTCGGCGTGCAGCCGCCGTGCGACGAGCTCCTTGCCCGTGCCCGTCTCGCCGATCACGAGCACGGCCGCCTCGGCGCCGGCGGCCTTCGCGATCTGCGCGCGCAGCGCCTCGATCTCCGGCGAGGTGCCGATGATCTCGGGCGCGCCGGCGCGCTTCTCGCGCGCGAGGCGCTGCACCTCGCGCCGGGCGCCGGAAAGCTCCATGAGCGTGCGCAGCGCGAGCGCGGCCTGCTTGGCCACGGCGGCCAGGGCGCGCAGGTCTTCCGGGCCGTAGCGCCCGGGCTTCTCCGACTCGACCGTCACGAACCCGAGCACGCCTTCGGCCGAGACGAGCGGCGCGGCGAGCGTCGAGCGGAAGCGGCTGCGCACCATCGAGGCGGAGGTGTCGCCCTCGTGGTCGAACGCGTCTCGGATGAGCACCGCCTCGCCGGCGTCGAGGATGCGCTGGCGCAGGGTGCGCGAGGCAGGCGGTGCCGCGTCGGCGGGATGGGCCGCGGCGATACGCAAGCCCCCCGCGGGCTCGACGAGGCAGACCGTTGCGCGGTCGGGCTCGAGCGTCTCGACGACCAGGTCGAGCAGGCTCGACGGGAGCGCGTCGGCGTCGCCGGCGTCGGCGCACACGGCGGCGCCCGCGCACACGAGCCGCAGGCGCGTCTGCGCGGCCTCACCCGAGCCTTCCAGCGCCGGGTCGGCCTGCTCCGGATCGAGCGATGCCTCCACGCTATCGCCGGGGTCGCCGACGATCACCGTGTCCCGCTCGGTGGCCTCGGCCGAGACGAAGCGCAGCTGGATCTCGCCGATCTCGATCACGTCGCCGTGGAAGAGCACGGCCTCGCCCTGGATCGGCTCGCCGTTGAGCACGGTGCCGTTGGCCGAGCCCAGGTCCTCGAGGATCACGCGGCCGTCGCGCACGAAGACGCGCGCGTGCCGGCGCGAGGCGGTCTCGTCGAAGATGCGCAGCGTCGCCTCGCGTGCACGGCCGATGGCGATCTCGCCCTCGACGGCGACGCGCGCCGGCTCCGCTTGGCCCTCGACGACCTCCAGCCTCTCCATGGCCTCATCTCACCACAGGCGCCGAGGGGCGTCTGCTATAGCGTGACCGCGCTCCATCCGTCGGCGACGAGCGCCGCGAGCCGGCCCGCATCGACGACCGTGGCGCCGTTCCGCGCCGCGTCGGGCTGGAACTCGCGCAGCTCGAATGCGACCCGCTCCATGTGCAGCACGGCGCCGCCTTCGGTCAGCGCCTCGATGATCTCGGCCGCGGTCTCCGGGCCCGGCTCGCGCAGTGTCTCGGCCACGCTCGTCACGCCGAGGCGCACGCCCTCGCCCATGAGCCACAGCCCTACCTCGTGGCCCTCGCGCTGCGCCGCCAAGGCGGTGCGCAGCCCGTCCATCGCCCGTCCCGGGGCTTCGGTGGAGTGCGTCAACACGAACAAGAGGCGCGCCATGCCGGGAGTCTACACGCCCGCCTCAAGCGGCGAATCGGCGATCGTCGATAGGGGGGCGAGTGGCCATCCTGTTCGACCCGCCCCGCATCGACGCGCCCGTGCGCCCCCTGACCGTGCGGCTGATCGCCGCGCTGCCGTTCTTCATCGCGGCGATCGGGATCGGCTCGGTCCTCGTCGAGTACTGCTCCGGGGAGATCCGCCTCACGCGCGAGGTGCGCACCGTCGCCTCGTGGCCGATGTACGAGGCGCTGGCGCTGCTCTACGCGAGCCTCTTGCCGCTGGCGCTGATCGCTGCCGGGATCCTGCGCTACGTCGGGCTCCTGCCCGCGACCGGCTCGGCCCGCGATGTCCTCGGCGCGCTGGTCTTGCTCGCGCCGTTCGTGTGGATCGCCTGGGGCATGACGCCCGACATACCGGGTGGCGGCTGGATGCTGGTCGCGTTTCTCTGGCTCGCGTTGGCGCGGCTCGTTGCGCACCGGGCGCACGGCACGCTGATCCAGGACGGCGTCCGCGCGCTCGCCCAGTGCGTGAAGGACGGCGTGCTGCGCTACGGCCTCGCCACGCTCGCCTTCCTGCTCTCTGCGTTCCTCGTGCTGCCGCTCGAGCCGCTCTTCGGGTTCGAGATGCCGAGTGTCGAGCACGGGCAGTACTACCTCATGCTCGGCATCGGCGTCGTCTACTTCGTGCTCAACGGGCTGGTCGAGCTCCTGCCCATGGAGCGCCTGCTGGCGCGCATGCAGCAGAAGATGAGCCAGGTCGGGAAGCAGGCGTCGGAGGCGGGCTCCGCTTAGCGCGCGCTGACGCGCACGGGCGGCACGACCGTCTCCTCGTGCTCCACGTAGTACTCGTACACGCGCGACGGCGCGGTGAGCGCGTCGAACGCGTGTCGCGTGCGGAAGGGAATCGTGTACGTGCGCACCTCGCCGGGCTGCATGTCCGTGAGGTAGAGCACCATCGCGCGCTCCGCCTTCTCGGCTTCGCTAAGCCCATCGCCCTTCACGTCCTTCGGCTTGACGGTGATGCCCGGGGGCAGCCCCACCTCGGCCGTGACGAGCTTGGCCAGGACCTTGCCCGTGTGGCGGATCGTCACGGTGGCCTTGTAGGTCGAGTCGATCGCCAGCGGCGCGTCGCCCCACGAGACCGTCATCGCGATCGGACCCTTGGGCAGCGTGGTCGTGTCCCACGGCTCGTAGGTCGTACGCGACAGCGTCGCGCGCATGCGGCCCTCGGCCCCGAGCACGGCACCGATCTCCTTCGGGTCGAGCTCGCCCAGCGGGACGCGCAGCGGCTCCGTCGAACCCTTCGGAATCGCGACGTGCTTCAGCAGCGCGCCGCGGCGCGTGACCTTCACGTTCGTCGCCGGCAACGCACTGTCGCCGCCGTCGGCAGCGAGGAGCGCGCGCAGCGCCAGGGACGTGCTGTGGGTCGGCCCGAAGCGGCCGTCCTTGCCGCGCCACCCGATCAAGGTGTCGAGGGCGGCGTACGCCAGGTCGCCACGCTTCTGCGCCGTGAGCAGCGCGATCGCGGAGAGCGCCGTCGCCTCGATCTCGGCCGAGCGGCCGCGGCCGCCGACGAAGGTCGACTCGGTGGGGCGCCAGAGGATCTTGTCGTCCTCTTCCACGTGTTTCGTCGCCACGCGGGCGGCCCAGCGGGCGGTGGCCTCGCTCTTCCGGTCCGCGGTCGCGAAGGCCAACGCGACGAGCGCGACGCCGTAGGGGTCCTCGAGCTCGGCCGCGTTCGCGTCGAGCCAGGCCAGCGCCTTCGAGACGTCCTGGCCCGCGTGCGCGAGCGCCCACGCGACGTAGGCGGTCCGGTAGACGTCGCCTCGCTTCCAGGCGCCCCAGCTGCCCGCGCGGTTGGCCCGGCCGAACCGGCCGTCGGCCTGCTGATGCTGCTTGAGGAACGCCGCCATGCGCGGGATCAGGGCCGGGTCCACGTCGTAGACGCGGCGCATGTCCGCGAACTGCAGCAGGCCGTAGGCCGTGAGGAAGACGCTGGGCGGGTTGCTCGACCACAGGCCGAAGCCGCCCGGCTGCGTCGTCGACTCGAAGCCGAGCAGGCGCTTGTAGCCCTGGTCGATGTACTTCGTCGCGCGCTCCGCGAGCGCCGCGTCGAGGGTCTTCGTCGTCTGCATGTAGTCGAGCGCCAGAACCATGGGACACACGGTCGCCGAGGTCTGCTCCATTCACCCGTGCGGGGCGCGGATGAGGCCGTCGAAGCCGGAGACGATCTCCGCGAGCGGAGATGGATAGAGGTCGAGGCGCACCTCGCCCGGTCCGTCGCTCGGCATGCGCGTGTCGAAGGGGGCGTCGGCCGTGACGTTGCCGTTCGCCACCGCGACCACCGTGCGTGCGTTGCGATGCACTGTGATCACGCGCTCCTGCACGTCCTGAGCGGTGCCCGTGTCGACCACGATGCGCACCGTCGCCTTGCCCGATTCCCGGGCCCTGTAGCGGAAGGTCGCACGGCCGGTGCCGCCGGGGCCGATGTCGACGGACATCTGCACCTCGCCGAGCTCGGCCAGATGCGACGACGCGGTCGCCGTCACGCGCGCCGTCACGGCGCGGTCCTCCTCGTTGCGGATCGCGACCGGGACCGACACGACGTCGCCGATGGTCAGGTGCGGGCTCAGCCACGGCGTCGCGTGCACGGGCTGCATCACGCGGATGCTGCCGGTGCCGACGCCCGTCGCGCCGTCGTCGCGCGAGGCGACGAGCCGCAGGCGCCACGTGGTCATCGAGTCCTTGAGGGGGATCCGTAGCGTGGTCTTGCCGTCGGGCCCGACGATCGCCTCGGGCACGAAGATCAACGTCGGGTCGAAGTCGCGGCGCACGTGGAGCGGCCGCGGTGCGCTGCCGTACTTGACACCGCCGTGGCTCCCGCCGCGGCCGCTGAAGCGACCGCCGGCGCCGCCGCCGAGGCCGATGATGCTGTTCTCGCTGGGCCCTTCGAACGCGGCGCCCGCGGGTGGCATATCGCCCAGGCCCTCGGCAGCCGCATCGATCGCCTGGCGGACCGCGAGCATCTCGGCTTGGAGGATGGCTGCGCGCTCACCAAAGATCTCCTCGTCCCTGATGACGGGCTCTTCCGTCACCACCTCCGCCTCGTCGAGCGCCGGGTCGTAGTGCTCGCTCACATACGACAGGAAGTCACGCGTGCGCTGGGGCATGAGGTCGTAGAGCTCATAGCCGCTCCACGACGCGCGCACGTCGTCGCCCGTGAAGTAGCGCCGGTCGGGCCCCGCGCTGTGCCACTGGATGTCCACGCTCTTCTTGTCCACCCAGAGCGCGAGCGGCGTGCCCCAAGGATCGAGGAGCAGATCGGCATCGATCGCGCCACGACCTGTGAGCCAGCCAAGCGTCTGGCGCAGAGCGTCCGAGCGCACCAGCTCGATGACCTGGATGTCCTTCCACGCCGCAGCGTAGGCCTTCTTCAGCGGCTCCAACCGCTCGTGCACCGACTTGTGGAGAGCCAGTCGCGCGCGGGCCTTCAACTCCGGCGTGCGGGCCAGGCGGAGCGCGAACGTGCGCTTGTCGTTGGTGCCCTTGTCGAGGTCACCGAGCGGACGCGCAATGGCTTCCCGCGAAGCGGGCAGGCCGCGGTCGATGCCCTCGGCGGTCCGAAGCAGGCCCGCGCGCGGCGCCTCGCCCAGCACGTCGAAGATGCGCTCGTGGCCCTCGGTCATGGGCGCCAGCGCGAGCAGCGCCTCGTCCACGCCCCAGAACCCCAGCACAGCGCTCGTGGGCCTGCCGTCCTTGTCCCGCACCGTGACGTCGACGGCGGCGGTCGCGCCGGGCGCATAGTGCGGCGCGGCGGCCTTCGCCTCGACCTCGAGCGCGCGCCCGCGGGTGACGAGCAGTGTCGCGCGCGGCGCGCGGAGCTTCCCGTCCTCGTGGCGCGTGAAGACGCGCAGCACGCCCGCCATGCGGGCGTCGAGGGGCAGCTCGATCTCCGCGCGGCCCTTCTCGAGGCGCACGGTCTGCGTGAGCACCGCCGTCTGGTCCTTCCACACGTCGAGGCGCACGAGGCCGTCCGGCCCGAGGAGCGTGCCGCGGATCGTCTCGCCCACGAGGCCCGTACGACGGTTGAGCGCGAGGGTCAGGTCCTCGTCGCCGAGCGCGGCCACGAGGGACCGCTCGATCGACTTGCCGCTCGCCTTGTCGATCACGCGCAGCGTGGTGTGGCCCCGCGTCGGCGTGAGCTCGACGACGGCGCGCCCCGTGTCGTCGATCACGACCTCGCGCGGGCCGTCGAAGACGCCCCCGAGCGAAAGCGTCGTTGGCCGGGTGGCGGTGAGCTCGAACGACGCCGGCACGCCGACCGCGAGGTCGGAGAGCGGGTGGACCGCGATCTGGATCGCCTCGGATTCGATGGACACCGGCACGACGAGCTCCTCGCGGCGGCCGTCGGCGTCCCGGACGCTGACCTGGAACCACCCACTGCTCGCTCGCGAGTCCGGCGTGACCTCGAGCCGTACGGTGCCGTCCGCGCTCGTCTGCTCGGGTGCCTCCGGGATGGGCACGCCCTCGGCCGCATCGACGCGGAACCCGCCGCCTACGAGCGGCGAGCCGTTCACGTAGGTGGCGCGAATCGTGACCGCGGCGGTCTCGCCCGGCCGCAGCGTGAGCGCCGCGGGCTCGGCGGCGAGCACGAATGTCGGCCGCTCGAAGGCCTTCACGCGGAACCGGCAGGCGGTCTTGGCGTCGCCGGCCCGTGCCACCACGGCCGCCTTGCCGACCTTGTGGTCCACGAGCTCGAAGGTGTGGCTCGCGATGCCGTGGGCCGACGTCTCCACGATGCGCTTCATGTCGCCGATCGCGAGCTCGACCGACGCGTTCCGGACAGGCCGGCCATCGCCTGCGCGATGGACCATTGCGCGCACGTGGACCTTGTCGGTCTGCTTGTAGAGCGGCCGCTCCGTCACGACGGACACGCGCCAGCCGCGGGTGATCTGGAT
>JASJAY010000105.1 GCA_030066775.1 Planctomycetota bacterium | reverse complement strand
CGCTATGCCCTGCGCTTCGTCTGTCTCGCGTGGACCCAGGTGACCTACCCCGACGAGGTCGAGGCGCGCGCCGGCGACACCGGCGTCGTGATCCCGTTCGGCGAGGTGCAGCGCTAACCGTCGAAAGAGTGCCTAGCGCCGGCGACGACGACGACGCGAGACGGGGGCGGAACCCCCGCTGGGCGGGGCCGAGGACGGCTGGGACGGACGCGCCGAGACGGGAGCGGATGCGCCTCCCGACGCGCGCGAGGCCGCGACGCCGCGCGCGCCCTGCAGCGCACGCAGGCGCTCTTCGAGCAGGTCGAGCAGCTCCTTGGCGGTCGCGATGCGCTCGACGGCCTGCTTGGCCATGAGCTGCGCGATGAGCGCACTCGTCTCCAGCGAGACGGAGGGCTCGACCTCGGTCGCGTTGGGCACGGGCTCGGTCAGGTGCTTGGCCATCACGGACGGGCCGTCCTTGCCGGTGTACGGCTCGCGGCCCGTCACCATGTGGAAGAGCGTCGCGCCCAGGCTGTAGAGATCCGTGCGCTCGTCGACGGCCGTGTCGTGACGCGCGAGCTCGGGGCTCATGTAGGCCGGCGTGCCCATGCGCGTGCTGTCGTCGGTACCCGACTCGATGCGCGCGAGGCCGAGATCGCAGAGCTTCGCGACGCCGTCACCGGTGATGATGATGTTGTCGGGCTTCACGTCGCGGTGCACCAGGTGGTTGCGGTGCGCGTGGTCGAGCGCGCGCGCCATCTGGGCGCCGATGCGCAGGGCGCGCTCTTCGTCGAGGCTGCCGCCACGGCGCAGGAGCGAGGCGACGGTCATGCCATCGGCGAACTCCATCACCATGTACTTGATGCCGTCGGCGTCGCCGACGTCGATGCCGCTGATCACGTTCGTGTGGTTCAGGCGGGCGACGGCGCGCGCCTCCTTCATGAACCGCTCGACGTAGGCGTCGTCCTTCGCGAGGTCGGGCGCGAGCACCTTGATGGCGACCTCGCGGTCCAGCGAGAGCTGGCGCGCCTTGTAGACGGTGCCCATCGCGCCTTCGCCGAGGCGCTCGAGCAGCCGGTAGCCGGCGATCTGCTCCTGGCCCTGGAAGCGCCGCTCCTTGCGGCGGATCTCCTCGAACTCCTCGCGCTCGATGTGACCCTTCTCGAAGAGGATCTCGGCGACGGAGCGCGGCTGCATGCCCATCTCGAGCATGCGCTCGCGCACGTGGATGGCGTCGTCGATCTGTTCCTGGGTCGCGACCCCCATCTCGAGGATCAGCTCCATCGCCTTCTGGTCGGCAGCTTCCACGTGTGTCGATCCTCCTGGGACTAGGGCGCGCCGCGGGACGGTCCGAAGACCGCGGGCAGGCCGAGCGCCTTGAGCGCCGCGCGCTCCGCCCGCCGCATGCGACGTCGATCGTCCGGGCTGTGGTCGTCGTAGCCCAGCAGATGCATGACGCCGTGGACGGCGTAGAGCACGAGCTCATGGTACGCGGGATGGCCTCGCTCGGCCGCCTCCCGGCGCGCCGTCTCCGCGGAAACCACCACGTCCCCCATCAGGACAGGCTCGGCCTCGAGCGGGAACGAGATCACGTCGGTCGGGTAGTCGTGGCCGAGCTGCTCGCGGTTGATCTGCTGCATCTGCGCGTCGTCGACGACGAGGAACGAGAGCTCGGCCTCACGCCCCGCGCGCTCCGCCGCGAACGCGGCGAGACGGTCGAGGGTCGCGCCGAACGCCCGCCGGCCGCCGGGGACCGTCGTCCCCTCGACCCGGAGGTCCGCGCTCACGCGGCGTCTCCGCCTTCGGCCGGCGCGTCCTTGGCGGCATCTTCGTCGGACGGCGCTTCCGATGCCGGCGCCTCCGCCTCGGCGGGCGCGTCGGCCTGGATCTCGGCGTCGGCGTCGTCCGCCGCCTCGCGCTCGGCTCGCTCGCGCTGGTCCGCTCCCCACGACTCGTGGTCGTCGTAGGCGTCGACGATGCGCTGCACCAGGGCGTGGCGCATGATGTCCTCGGCCGTGAGCTCGATGACGCTGATGCCCTTCACACGGCGCAGGATCTGCACGCTCTCGATCAGGCCGGAGCGCGTGCCGCCCGGCAGGTCGATCTGGGTCGTGTCGCCGGTGATCACGATCTGCGATCCGGTACCCATGCGCGTCAGGAACATCTTCATCTGCGCGGGCGTCGTGTTCTGCGCCTCGTCCAGGATGATGAACGCATCCTTCAGGGTGCGGCCGCGCATGTATGCGAGCGGCACGATCTCGATCACGTCGGCGTTGATGTAACGCTGCACCTCGGCCCACGGGATCAGCTCGCCGAGCGCGTCGTAGAGCGGACGCAGGTACGGGTTGATCTTGGCCTGGAAGTCGCCCGGCAGGAAGCCGAGCTTCTCGCCCGCCTCGACCGCCGGTCGCGTGAGGATGATCTTGCGCGTCGCGCCGGAGCGCAGCGCCTCGACGGCCTGCACGACGGCGAGGAAGGTCTTGCCCGTGCCGGCGGGGCCGATGGCGATGACGACGTCGTGGCTCTGGATCGCCTCGACGTACTCGGCCTGCGCCTTCGTCTTGGGCGACGTGTCCGGCGCGGCGGGCGGCGGCGGCGGTACGGGGATCGGCGGCGTCTTGCCCCGCGCCTTGCCGCCGGTCGAGCGCGCCTGGCGCGGGCGCCCGGAGCCCGGGGTCGAGCGCGAGGTCAGCGCCTCCTCGCCGTCGAGCAGCATGCGCGCCACGTCCTCGACGGCGGGCTCGCGCCCCGTCTTCACGCGCTTCAGGACGGCCTTCACGCGCCGCGCGACCTCGCGCACGGCCTGGGCGTCCTCGCCCTCGATCAGCAGCACGCTGTTGCGCACGCTGACACGGACGCCGAAGCGCGTGCGGATCGCACGCAGGTGCTGGTCCATCGGGCCGAAGAGGACCCGCTGTTCCCGCTCGCCGGTCTCGGGGATGCGCTCACGAGGCATGGGCCGGAGTCTATCCCAGGGCCAGGCGATACCAGAGGTAGGCCGCCGGGCCGGCGAAGAGGAGGCTGTCGATCATGTCGAGCACGCCGCCCATCTCGGGGATCAGCGTGCTGGAGTCCTTGGCGTCGACGCGGCGCTTGAAGCCGCTCTGGGTGACGCCGGCGAGGATCGACACGACCGCGAGCAGCACGCCGAAGCCGACCTGGCCGGCGACGCTCCACCCGGACTCGAGCTCGAGGCCAAGGAGGCTGGGCAGGAACACCGCCGCCGCCACGCTCATCGCGATGCCGCCGGCCGTGCCCTCCCACGACTTCCCCGGCGATACCGTCGGCACCATCTTGTGCTTGCCGAAGGGCTTGCCGACGAGCCAGCCGCCCATGTCGCTGCACTTCGCGACCAGGACGACGAACAGGCAGCGCATCGCCCCCTCGGGGCCCGAGGCGATTTCCGTCATCGCAGAGAAGAGCAGGCCGACGTAGAGCATCGGCACGCAGCCGTAGGCGATGTGGCTCGCCGCCTCGCGGCGCACGTTGGTCAGGTGCTGGAAGAGCAGCGCCAGCACGCCCGTCGTGACGAAGCCCAGGCGCAGCTCGGCGCGCAGGACGACGTCGTCCGGGGCGAGCAGGCCCACGGCGCAAAGCGCGCCACACACGACGGTCGCGTGCACGAGCGACACGCCCGGGTCCGCACGCCTGAGCAGCGCCGCGAGCTCGTAGCCGCCGACCGCCCCCATCAGCGCGAGGAGCACGAAGGTCGAGGTCGGGTTGCCCGTCCTGTGATGCAGGATGAGCAGGCCGATCACGACGCCGAGGATGAGCGGCGCGCAGATCAGCCGGATCACGATCCGCTGGCGCGACGTGAGCGGTTTCTTCTGGGGCGCGTCGCCGGCGGTCATGAACAGCGGGTGCTCACACCGCGACCGGCACGCCTTCGTCGAGCGCGATGAACCGCTCGCGCTCGGCGCCGACGCTGATCATCTCGATCGGGACGCCGACCTGGGCCTGCACGGCGCGCACGTAGACCTGGGCGGCCTCGGGCAGGTCGTCGAAGTGACGTACGCCGCCGAGGTCCTCGTCCCAGCCGGGGTAGGTCTCGTACACGGGCTCGCAGGCGTACCAGTCGGCTGCCGAGGCGGGCGGGGCGTCGATGCGTCGGCCGTCGATCTCGTACGCGGTGCAGAGCTTGATCTCGGACAGGCCCGACAGCACGTCGAGCTTCATCAGCGCGACGGCGTCGACGCCCTGGGTGGCGGCCGCGCGGCGTGCGAGCACGGCGTCGAACCAGCCACAGTCGCGCGGCCGGCCGGTGGTGGCGCCGAACTCGTTGCCGACCTCACCCATGTGGCGACCGGCGTCGGTCGTGTCCTTGGTGGGCATCGGGCCGGTGCCGACGCGCGTGGTGTACGCCTTCACGATGCCGAGCACGCGCTCGATGGCCTTGGGCGGGAGCCCGGTGCCGATCGGTGCGCCGGCGCTGCCGGTCGAGCTCGACGTGACGAAGGGATACGAGCCGTGGTCCACGTCGAGCGCGTAGCCCTGGGCGCCCTCGAGCAGGATCGACTTGCCGGCCTGCCATGCTTCGACGAGCACGGCGGTCGTGTCCGCCACGTAGGGCGCGAGCCGCTCCGAGACACCCTGGAGCTCGGCGACCGCAGCCGCGACGTCGACGGGCTCCATGCCCGCGCGGTCGAGGATCGCGTTCCATGCCGAGAGGCTCTTCTCGAGCTTCTGCGCGAACTCGTCGGGACGGCTGAGGTCCGCGACGCGCAACCCCGTGCGGCGCGCCTTGTCGCCGTACGCGGGGCCGATGCCGCGGCTCGTCGTGCCGAGCTTCTCGTCGCCGCGCAGCTTCTCGAACGCCTCGTCCATGCGCTTGTGGTGCGGCAGCACGAGATGCGCGCGATCGGAGATGAGCAGGCGACCCGTGAGGTCGATGCCCTTCGCCGAAAGGCCGTCGATCTCCTCGATCACCTTCCAGGGATCGACCACGACGCCGTTCGCGATGATGTTCAACGTGCCGGGCTGGATGACGCCGGACGGAAGCAGATGCAGGACGTACTTCGTCTCGCCCACGACGACGGTGTGGCCCGCATTGGCACCACCCTGGTAGCGGACGACGAGATCGGACCGAGCGGCGAGCAGGTCGACGATGCGACCCTTGCCCTCGTCCCCCCACTGCATGCCGAAGAGGCAGGTCACAGACATGGCCGGACAGATCCTCCGGTTAAAGGCCCATTCTAGGGCTTCCCCGGTGGCCTCCCGGCCCATTTTCTGGCTGTCTTGGTGCCGGATGAAGACGCGGCGAAGCCGGTCCCGACTCAGGGGGTGACGGTGGCCGAGCCGCCCTCGATCATTCCCCGGAAGCGCTCGAAGAGATGCGCCGCGTCGTGGGGCCCGGGCGCCGCCTCGGGGTGGTACTGCACGCCGAAGGCCTTGTGCTCCTCGGAGGCGATCCCCGCGTTGGTCATGTCGTTGAGGTTCGTGTGCGTCGGCTGGAAGGCGGTCCCGCCGAGGCTCTCTTCGTCGACCACGAAGCCGTGGTTCTGGCTCGTGATCTCGATCTTGCCCGTGGCGTGATCGCGGATCGGGTGGTTCGCGCCGCGGTGGCCGAACTTGAGCTTCGACGTGGTCGCGCCGCCGGCGAGGGCGAGCAGCTGATGGCCGAGGCAGATCCCGAAGATCGGCACCTTGCCGAGCAGCCCCCGGATCGTGTCGACCGCATACGTGACGGCAGCCGGATCACCGGGGCCGTTGCTGAGGAACACGCCTTCGGGCTCCTGGGCGAGGATGTCCTCGGCCGGGGTATCCGCAGGCACGACGGTCGGCTCGAGACCGTGCGCCACGAGCGAGCGCAGGATGTTGCGCTTCACGCCGAAGTCGAGCGCCACGATGCGCCGCGCCGCGCGCTCGCCGTTGCCGTCCCGCTTCATCCACGGTGCCGGCCAGCCCTCGCGCCACTCGTACGACTCGTTGCAGGTGACGCGCTTGACGAGGTCCTGCCCCTGCATGGAGGGCAGCGCCTCGGCCTTCGCGCGCAGGCTTGCGGGATCGAGGTCGACGCTCGACAGCACGCCGTTGACCGCACCGTCGATGCGGATGCGGCGCGTGAGCTTGCGCGTGTCGATGCCTTCGATGCCGACGAGGCCGTGGTCCTTGAACCAACCATCGAGCTCCTGCGTCGAGCGGAAGTTGCTGGCCGACTCCGAGAGGTCGCGCACGACCATGCCTTCGATCCACGGACGACGCGCCTCGTCGTCCTCGTCGTTGACGCCGTAGTTCCCGATGTGCGGGTACGTCATGCAGACGATCTGGCCCGCGTACGAGGGATCGGTCGCGATCTCCTGGTAGCCGGTCATCGCCGTGTTGAAGACGACCTCTCCGGCGCGCTCCGTGTCGGCGCCGAAGGCGCGGCCGTGGAAGGTGGTCCCGTCCGCCAGGACGAGCAGGGCAGGGCGTTCGTTGGACATGAACGCGAATGGTAGCGGGGCGCGGGGTCGCTCTACAGCGCGCGCACGGGCGCCTCGCCGTCGGTCTGGTTGATCAGGGCGGCCAGGTAGCCGGCCCCGAACCCGTTGTCGACGTTGACCACGCAGACGTTCGGCGCGCAGGCGTTGAGCATGGTCAGGAGGGGCGCCACCCCCTCCAGCTGCATCCCGTAGCCGACGCTCGTCGGGACGGCGATCACGGGCACGCCCACGAGCCCCCCCACCACGCTGGGCAGGGCGCCGTCCATCCCGGCGCAGACCACCACGACCCGCGCCCGGCGCAGCTGCTCGACCTCGCCGAGGATGCGGTGCAGCCCGGCCACGCCGACGTCGTAGGCCACGGACGCCTCGTGCCCCATGGTGGCCGCGGTGATGCGCGCCTCCTCGGCCACGGGCACGTCGCCCGTCCCCGCCGTGACGATCAGGACCCCCGTCCGCACGGGCGGCCGCTCCCCGCGCAGGATCGTGATCGCGCGGGCGCGCTCGTGCCACTCGGCGTCGGCATGGGCCGCCTGGAGTGCCTCCGCCTGCTCCGGGACGGCCCGCGTGACGAGCAGGGTGTCGTGGCGCTCGAGCACCTGGCCGGCGATGGCCAGGAGGTCCGCGGTGGTCTTCGAGGAGCCGAGCACGACCTCGGGGAAGCCGCAGCGCAGCTCGCGGTGATGGTCGAGGTGGACAACCGGGGTCTCGCGCCCGTTGCCCTCCGGCGTCGCCGCCGCGCCGCGGGGCAGCACGCGCTCGAGCCGGTCCGCCGCGGCGGCGGGGTCCACGACGCCCTGTTGGACGTCCGCCAGGAGCTGTTCGAGCCGGGTGCGGTCCATGGGCCTCATGGAACCACGAACCGCGGGCGGGCGCGCCCTCCGCCGCGGGGCCGGGCCGCCACCGGACGGGACTGGACGCCGCCGCACCCCGATCCGGGGCGCGGCTGTCACCACGGCTATAGTGGGCGCGTGGCCGGTGCCCCCCTCGACGTCAGCTCGATCCTTGCCCGCTTCGACGGTGTGGCGCGGATCTTCCCCCTGCCCAGCCTCGTGCTGTTCCCGGACATCTTCGTGCCGCTCAAGATCTTCGAGCCGCGGTACGTGTCGATGGTGCAGGACGCCCTGGCCGACGACGAGCTGATCGCGATCGCGCTGCTCCGGCCGGGCTGGGAAGAGGACTACAACGGCAACCCGTCCATCCAGCCGGTCGTCTGCCTGGGCAAGATCCTCAAATACAAGGAGCTGCCGAGCGGCGAGTACGACATCCTGCTCTACGGCATCGCGCGCGCGCAGATCGAGGAGGAGATCGCCTCCGAGCCCTACCGCAAGGCGCGGGTGCGGGTCCTGGAGGAGCTGGCGCCGCTGTCCGAGGCCGACCGTATCGCCGCACGCATGCGCCGCGCCCTGGAGCTCGTGCCGGGGCGCCAGTCGATGATCTGGGAGCTGCGCCGGATGGCGAACCAGCTGCGCGGCGTGGACGCGTCCGCCGGGCGCTACGCGGACGCGGTGGCCAACGCGGGCGATCTCCAGCCCGAGGACCGCTACAAGGTCCTGGCCGAGACGGACGTGCTCAAGCGCTTCGACGAGCTGATCGTGATGCTCGAGTCCAAGGCGCGCGACGGGGCGCCGACCGCGCCCGACGTCACCGATCCGCGCCGGAACTGAGCGCGGCGTCGTACGCCGCCTTCAGCGCCTCCCCCACCATGGTGCCGGTGCGGCGACCGTAGAGCGTGGTGCGCGACTCGTAGCTCTCGACGTCGTACTCGGCGTCGGTCGTCACATAGGCCATGACGCCGTTCGTGTAGCCGAAGAAGAACCCGTCGGCGATGGTGCGCCGCCAGTGCTTGCCGAGCGCCTGGGTCGCCTCGGCGGGCGCCCAGAGGATGGGTACCTCGGTCGACCGCTCCTCACCGCGCTTGCCCAGCTCGAGCACGATCGCGCCGAAGGCGTGCTCGTTCTCGGTGACGGCGAGCTCGAGATTCGCGATGACCCCGGCAGCGCCGGAGAAGCGCACGGCGAGCCGCGCCTCGGTGACGCCCGAAGACCAGAGCAGTGCGTTCACCGGCAGCAGCAACGCATCGGCCACGACGCCGCCGACGCCGCCGCTGAAGAGGCCGTCCTTCGCGGCCTGCGTCAAGGCGGGGCGATCGCCGACGCCCCACACCGCGTAGGGTGTGCCGAAGTCGCGCGTGACGCGGGCAGCACGGACGCGCACGAGCGGCGGCCACTGGGAATCCCACTTGCCCATGACCGACGCGCGCAGCGCCTTCGCCAGCGCGGGCCCGCGGCCTTCCCCGTTCCCGGTGGCGTGGCGTGGTGAGACGTCGGCCGCCGCGCCGTTCACGAACAGGACCTCCCAGGGGTCGTGGGGCATCGCGAATGCCACCTCGATGTCGCCGGCCAGGTCCTTGGAGAAGGACGTCGAGCGGCGTCGGTTCAGGATCGGGTGAACGGCGTAGTTCAGCAGCAGGCCGCCCGCCCCCACGTCGCGCTCGGGCCCACGGATGTGCCACATGCGCGTCGCGAGCCGCAGGACATGGATGCGATCGTCGATGTCGTCCGTGTCGGCCTTGCGCCGGTTGCGCGCGATCCGCGGCGCACCCGTCTCCGGATCCCGGTCGCGCCCCACGCCGTACCAGATCCGGCCCTCGATGCTCCCGTCGACGGCGGCCTTCACGGAGTCCACGGCCGCGCTCACGACGGCCTCGAAGACCTCGGGATCGAAGTGGTCCGTGCCGACGATCTCGGACAGCGGCTGGCGACTGGTTCCGCCCGGTCCACTGTGCGTGTGGGTCGCGCTGACGGTCACGGTCTCGGGCCGGAACCCGAGCGGCGCGAGCCGCTCGACGATCGCCGTCGTTAGCGCGCCCTCGACCGTGACCAGGTCGAGGCTCAAGAACGCAACCGGCGCCGCCTCCTCGAGCTCTTCGGGCAGGATCACCATCGCGCGCGCGCCGACGTCGTGCGTGGCGACGTTGTCGGCGCGGCGGAAGACGGGCAGGCGCGGCGCGCCGTCTGCATCCAGGCCGCCCATGTAGTCCAAGCCGAGGCGGCCGATCACGCCGAACCCGCCCCACGGCGGAATGCGGATGCGCCGCGGCGCTTGACCCCATCCGGCGAGCGTGGCGCGCTCGGGCAGCTGGAACGTGGCCGATGCGGCGCCGATGCGCACGGTCGTGGCCCGGCCCCAGTCGTGCACCGTCGGCGTGCCGAGTGCCCCCGGCTCCTGCGGGTAGGAGTGCAGGATCCCGAGCAGGCTCCAGAAGGCGATGTGCAGGCCGAGGGCGATGCGGTAGATGCGTCGCAGTCGGTCCTTCGTACGCACCCAGCGCAGGAGCGCACTCGCGGCGAACCAGGTCGCGAGCCACACGACCACCAGGACCACGGGCGGCACGAACGCGATCGCCGTGAGGCCGACCATCACGGACGCCCAGAAGGGAACGAACTCGGCGGCGGCGCGACGCCCGAACCCGCCCGGACCGCGGAAGTAGCTGATCATGCTGGCGCGGCCCTCGTCACGGGCGCCGATTGTGACGCGGGACGCAGCGGGCGACCGCGTTTGCCGCCGAGAAGGCGCTTGCGGGCTGCGAGCGGGTGCGGCGGGCCCCATGCATCGGGGCCATCGGGATTCTTCGAGAGCAGGGGGCAATTCCGGAACCCGGCTGCGTCTCCAGGGGCGATGAACTCCCCCACCACGCGTTCTCCCCGTCTCCGTCTCCTTCCCCTGCTCCTCCTGGGTCTCCTCGTCGCCGGCTGCGGCGGCGGCGGCGGCGGGGCGCCTCAGTCCGTCCACGTCGTCACGAACCTGAACGACGATGGGCCGGGCTCCCTGCGCCAGGCCATCGCCGCTGCGGGCCCTGGGCAACCGATCGTCTTCGATCCCGCCCTCGCCAAGGGCACGATCCAGCTCCAGTCCGAGCTCGACATCGACAAGGCCGTCGTCATCGGCGGTCTCTCCGGGAGCGGTGAGCGCTTCCGCATCAGCGGGGGCAACGCCGTGCGCTGCTTCGACGTCCTGCCCGGCGCCTCCCTCGACCTGCGCGATCTCGAGGTCTTCGACGGCCAAGCGATGTTCGGCGGCGGCATCTACGCGGCGCAGGCGACGGTGATCCTGTCACGCGTGCAGTTCGCGAGCAACGCAGCCACGGATCACGGCGGCGCCATCAGCATGCAGGACGCACAGCTCACCGCGGTGGGATGTGCCTTCACGGCGTGCACTGCGGCCCAGGGCGGCGCGATCAACGTGGTGCGCACGGAGACCGAGATCCAGCGCAGCTCGTTCTATCTGAACACCGCGGGCGTCTCCGACGGCGGCGGACTGCGTGCCATCGGCTCCTACGTCACGCTCGTCAACACCACGTTCGACAGCAACACGGCCATGTCGGGCGCCGGCGGCGCGATGCGCCTCGCGAGCGACGTGGCTCCCTTCGACAGCGACATCGCGGTCATCAGCTGCACGGTCACGAACAACATGGCCGGCATCGGTGGCGGCATCCACGCGACGGAGCCCGGTGACGACATGTTCGTGCGGATCTCGCAGAGCATCGTGGCAACCAACACCGCGCCGGCAGGCCGCGACCTCTTCTTCGGCATCGGCGTGAACGCCACGGGCACCAAGTCGGTGATCGGCGTCGGCGACGCAGGCGGCGTGATCCCGGACGGCGGCTCGAACCAGGTCGGAACCGGTGCCGCACCCCTCGACCCCCTGCTCGAGGCGGCAGCGTTCCACAGCGGCGGGCGGGTCATGCGCGAGCCCATGCCCCTCAGTCCCGCCGTCGGTGCCATCGCGCCCGGGGACTGCTTTGGCGCGTCCGGCCTCCTGCTCCTGGACCAGCGCACGCAGGTGCGCAACCCCGCCACGCCCTGCGACATCGGCGCGATCGAGATCTGACCTCGACCGGCCCGATCCGGGACGCGCTCGCCAACGCCGCAAGCGAAGGGCGCCCATTGCCGCCCCTACAATCCGCTGCCGGACGCGCGACGGGCAGGCCGCGTCACGGCACGGGAGGTGGCATGGCCGACACGAGCTGGCAGTCGATCAAGCGGTGGGCGGCCTTCGGCCTCCTCGCCCTGACGGCGATCTCCGTAGGGCTCTCGGCCCTGAACGCGGATGCGATCACCTCGGTGACGGTGCAGGTCCTCGACGCGGACAAGGAGGTCCGCGACCTGCCCCTGCCGGGGATGCACAAGGAACAACCCTTGCCGGACTACCGGCTGGAGCTGGTCCGGGGGTCGGCCTCCGACGTGACGCTCGCCACCTTCATGGACCGCAGCGCCGCCGAGCCGCTCGAGTGGCGCCTTCCGGAACCGCTCCCGCTCCGCCACGTCACCTCGTTGCGCCTCGTGGAGGACGACGCGTTCCGCAACGACGTGATCGAGGAGGTCCAGGTAGAGGGTGAGCGCTTCGAGAGCGCGAAGTACCGCTACACCGTCGACGTCGCGTGGGATCTCGGCGCGGCGCTGGACTACTTCTCCACCACCCCCATCGGCATGGTCCTCCTGCTCGCGCTGGGCCTCGCCGTCCTGTTCGTGATCCTCGGCAACGTGATGGTCTAAGACGCCGTGGCGCCACATCGCCGCGCGTCCGCCGGGCGCCGTGCCCCTACAATCCGCCGCGCCCATGGCAGACGACCTTCCCAAGCCCCGCTACGGCGACTTCGCGCTCTACGGCCGCCTCTGGCGCCAAGCCAAGCCGTACTGGGGACACCTCGGCCTCGTCTTTCTCCTGAGCCTGATCGCCGCGCCGCTCGCGCTGCTGATGCCGCTGCCGTTGAAGCTCGTGGTCGACAACGTGCTCGGCAACAAGCCGCTGCCGGCCATGCTCGAAGGGGTGATTCCCGCATCGATTGCGGCGTCGCCCGAGTCGCTCTTGATGGCCTCGGTCATCACGATCGTGGTGGTCGCACTCCTGATCCAGGTGCACGAGCTGATCACGTGGGTCTACAAGACCTGGGTCGGCGAGCGGCTCGTGCTGGGCTTCCGCGCACGGCTCTTCGACCACCTGCAGCGGCTCTCGCTCGGCTTCCACGCGAAGGGCCGCACGGCGGACTCGACGTACCGCCTGCAGTTCGACGCACCCTCGATCCAGTCCGTCTCGATCTACGGCGTGATCCCCACGCTCACGGCGTTCATCAAGGTCGTGGCGCTCGTCTACGTGACAGCGCGCATCGACCTCACGATCGCGCTCATCGCGATTGCCGGCGGGCCCGTGCTGCTCGGCCTGACGCAGCTCTACCGCGGTCCGCTGCGGCGTCGCTGGAGCGCGGCGCAGCGCGCGCAGAGCGCCGCGATGTCCGTCGTGCAGGAGTCCCTCGGCGCCGTGCGCGTGGTCAAGGCCTTCGGCCAGGAGGAGCGCGAGAACGAGCGCTACCGCCAGGAGGCCGAACGCGGAGCCATCGCCGCCGTGAAGGCCGTGCGGGCGCACGGCGTCTTCGATCTACTCGTCGGCGTCGCGACGGGGATCGGCGCCGCCGTGATCCTGTATGTCGGCGCGCGCCACGTGCAGGACGGCGTGATCACGCTCGGCGAGCTCCTGCTCGTGATGGCTTACCTCTCCCAGCTGTTCACGCCGCTGCGCGAGATGGGCACGCGTCTGGCCGACATGCAGAAAGGCCTCGCGAGCGCCGAGCGCGTCTTCGGCGTGCTCGACGCCGAACGCGCGATCGAGGACAGGCCGGACGCACAACCCCTCGAGCGCGCGGCCGGTGGCTTCACCTTCGACGGCGTCACGTTCGGCTACGACGAAGACCACCCCGTCTTCGAGAACGTGAACCTCGAGATCCCGGCCGGGTCGCGCGTTGGCATCGCCGGCCGCACCGGCTCCGGCAAGAGCACGCTCTTGAGTCTCCTCCCCCGCTTCTACGACCCGCAGCAGGGGACGCTTCGACTGGACGGCATCGACGTAAGGGACATCCGGCTAGGCGACCTGCGGCGGCAGTTCGGGATCATGCCGCAGGAGGCCGTGCTCTTCTCGACCACGATCCGCGAGAACATCGCCTACGGACGCCCGGGCGCCACCGAGGAGGAGATCATCGCCGCGGCGAAGAACGCGGCGGCGCACGACTTCATCGCGGCGCTGCCGGACGGCTACGACACGAAGCTCGGCGAGCGCGGCGTGGGGCTCTCCGGCGGCGAGCGCCAGCGTGTCTCGCTTGCGCGCGCCTTCCTGCAGGACGCGCCGGTCCTGCTCCTGGACGAGCCGACCAGCGCCCTCGACACCGACACCGAGACGGCCGTCATGGATGCGGTCGAGCGCCTCATGCAGGGGCGCACCGCCTTCATCATCGCGCACCGCCTGAGCACGCTCGAGGGCTGCGACATCCGACTACAGATCGAGGACCGGGGCGTCGAGCGCCGCGACGACGTCGCGGACATGGTCCTCGAGTAGGTCGCTGCGCTACGAGGCCGTGGCCGCCAGCGTCAGGTTGATCGACTCGGGGTCTTCGACGAGGTCGCGCCCGTAGACGTGGAGCGTGATGACACGCTCTTCGGTGCCGTTGTAGATCTTGTGCACGTCGTCGTAGCCGGCGTGCACGAAGGTGGTGTCACCGGGTGCGCAGGTCACGTCACTCTTCTCGACGGGGTGGCGCTCGCCGCCCTCGTCGGCGGGGCAGTCGTAAAGCGCGACGTTCGGGCAGCCCTCGTACACCCCAACGGCGCCCCAGGAGCGGTGGCCGTGGACGGGCGTCACCTGGCCAGGCCGCCAGATCAGCGAGAGGATCGTGAAGCGCTTCTTCGGATCCGCGTAGAGCACGTGCCGGCGGTAGGTCTCGGGCTGGCAGAGGCAGTGCGCCTCGTCGAGCAGGTCCGGGTCCGCCAGGAGCGGCTTCATGGCCTCGGCCACGGCCCCCGGGACCTCGCTGCGCGGGAGGGAGTCGAGGATCTCCTCGATCCGAGCGGCGAAGGCGCAGATGGCGTCGCGCGTCTCGGGACGCGCGCCGTATCCGTCATCCGTGCATGGGGACGGGCTGCTCGCCGCTCGTTCGTCGTTGCTCATCGCGTTCCTCTCGGGCCCTCGCCACCCAGTGTAGGCGGCTCGATGCACAGGGGGAACGGGACCGGCCCGTGCTCGTGGTCGAATCAACCGGCGGGCCCAAGAAACAGGGATCTGGAGCCTAAACCGGGCCTTGCGTATGCGTTTGGGCGCCGCGCCGGAACCAATCCCTGCCGCTCGGCTGGCCGCCCGCTCCCCAGACCGGTAGCCTCTGCGCCATGAAGACACCCACCACCCCCCTGCTGGTCCTCGCGATCGTGCTGGGGCTGGCCAGCTTCGGCTGGGCGGACCCGGACGCCGAGAACCAGGCCAAGTACGAAGAGAAGATCGCCAAGCCCTTTGTCGCCCACGGCGCTTGGGTCCTGGACTACGACGAGGCCCGCGAGCGCGCGGCGAAGGAGCAGAAGCTCATCTTCGCCTACTTCACGCGCTCGTACGCGCGGTGAGGCCCCTGCGAGACTTTGGAGAGCGGTCCGCTCTCCGCCGCAGACTTCCCCGAGTTCGCCAAGAAGGTCGTTCCGTTCCTGCACGTGACCACGCGCATCGCGGACCGCAAGTACGACAGCCTCCTTCAGGAGAAGGGCTTCCGCGGCTTCCCCAGCCTCGCGTTCATGGACGCGGAGGGGAACATCCTGGCTCAGCCCCAGGGTCGCAGCGTCGAGTCGTTCGACAAGACGCTCACCGCCCTCGAGCGCTATGACGACCTGCAGAAGCGCATCGACGGCGGCGAGGAAGGCCTGGAGGCCGACATGCTGCTCGTCGAGCACGCGCTCGGCAAGGTCAATGCGCAGGACTTCGAGTCGCGCGCCGGCGCGCTCGAGAAGGTCACCGACGAGCAGAAGGCCGAGATCGACCAGATCCTCGTCAACAACGAGATCAGCATGCTCAGCATGAAGTCGCGCCAGGGAGAGGCCGGTCTCAAGGAGGCCGCCGAGGGCATGCTGAAGATGCTCGAGGCAGGCAAGCGCCCCTCCAAGGAGGTCGGCTACGCCGCCCCCTTCTGGATGACGCTCGGTCGCTACGGCCAGCAGTCGCTCGACGCCTCGCTCATGCGCAAGGCGGCCGAGGGCATGAAGGCCGACCTGCCCGGTGAGGCGCGTGCGCTCGAGATCGCCAAGGACTACGAGGAGACGGCGGGCAAGATCGACAGCCACGCCGACCTCAAGAAGCGCGCTGATGGCGGCGAGGCGGGCCTCGATGCCAGCATCCTGCTGCTCGAGTACGAGCTGGGCGCCGTCGAGGGCCCCGCCTTCAAGGAGCGCGCGACGCCCCTGCTCGAGACCGCCAAGGCCGAGGAGAAGGAGAAGCTCGAGACCGCGCTGGTCGAGATCCGCTTCAACGACATCATCAGCGGCGCCCGGGGCAGCCAGCAGGCCATGCAGGCCGCCGGTGAGACCCTGGCCAAGCTGATGAAGGACGAGGGCATGGAGCCGCCGGCGTCCGTCGCACGCCAGGCGTGGGGCCTCCTCGCCGGCTACGCGCAGCGCTCGATGGATCCGGACCTCATGGACTTCGCCGCCGACGGCATCATCAAGGCGTACGCGGGCAACCCGAACGCCGCCAACTACGCGAACAAGATGAAGGCCGACGCCGCCAAGCTCCGCGAGGAGAAGGCCAAGGCCGAAGCCGAGGCGGAGAAGGGCGACGACGACGCCCCCGCCGAGCCCGACAAGGAAGACGGCGACGGCTAGACGCCCCGCACGAAGTCACACGAACCGACGGGCCGCCTCGCTTCCAGCGGGGCGGCCCGTTCTCGTTCAGGCGCCCAGCACGGCCGGATCGGGCTCGATCACCCGGCGATCCACGCGCTCGAGGGCCTCGTCGATGAGCGCGTCCCAGTCCAGGCCCGCCTCGATCTCGTCCATCTGCTCGGGCGTGGTCTTGGTCGCCGGGTTGGACGAGATCATGAACGAGCAGCAGTCGTCGTGCGGGCGGATCGAGATGTCGTAGGTGCCGATCCGCCGCGCCAGCTCGACGATCTCCACCTTGTCGTCGCCGATCAGCGGCGCATAGACGGGCAGGTCGGCCACGGCCCGGATCGTGTGGATGTTCTCGGGCGTCTGGCTGGCGACCTGGCCGAGGCTGTCGCCCGTGATGTAGCCGAGCGCGTACTCCTGCCTGGCCAGGCGCGAGGCGATGCGGAACATGGCGCGCCGGTAGACGATCATCCGGTACGCGGGCGGAACGAGGCCGACGATGGCCCGCTGGCAGGGCTCGAAGGGCACGATCAAGAGCTGCAGCTTCCCGGCGGACCACGCCAGCACGCCGGCGATGTCCTCGAGCTTCTCGATCACCGCGTGGCCCTGCATCGTGCGGTTGTGGAAGTGCACTCCGGTGACGGTCGCGCCGCGGCGCAGCATCTTCCAGATCGCCACCGGGCTGTCGAGACCGCCCGAGAGCATCCCCAGCATGTGCGTCGCGCTCCCGACGGGCAGTCCGCCCGGCCCCGGGATGCGATGGGCCGAGATGAAGGCCTCGCGCGGCCCGATGTGCACGCGCACCGTGATGTCCGGCGTGTGCACGTCCGCCACGCGGTGGGCGTGGTCCGCGATGTGGCTCCCGACAGCTTGGGAGACCTGGATGCTGGTGAGCGGGAAGGACTTGTCGCTGCGACGCGACTCGACCTTGAAGGTGCCGGCGGGCGCATCGGCGAGGAGCGTCACGGCGGCCGCCTTCAGCGCCTCCAGCTCGGGCTCCGTGCGCATCGCCGGCATGACGTGCGCCACGCCCGGAATGCGCGTGGCCACGGCGATGATGCGCGCCTGCTCGGCGCCCGGCTCTGCCTGGACGACCAAGCGGCGATCGCGATGGGACACCTTGCGCTCGAGGCCCGCGCTCTTCAGTCCCTGCCGGACGCGGTCCTGCAGCCGGCGCTCGAACTGGTGGCGGTTGCCCCCCTTGAGGCCGACCTCGGCGTAGTGGATGACGATGGATCGCATGGGCTTGGGCGGGATCGTAAAGACCGCGCGTGCCCCCACCTATTCCTGCCCCCGAGCCGTGCCCGCGACCCCGATCTTGGTCGCGACGAGGTGCCCCCCGGCTGGGTATCCTCTCCTCATGCGTATGGGATGGATCGCGGCGGGCCTGCTCCTGGGCCTGCTGCTCGCGGCGCCGACGGCGTACGCGGAGACGGGCGTTCCCGAGTGGTGCGAGGTCGCCGTCGACCTCAAGAAGAACGGCCGCGCGTCGATCGAGTACACGGTGGCGTACAAGCACGTCTCGGGCACCTTCAACGGCTTCTACTTCCACGGACCGCAGATCGATCGGCTGAACCCCGTGTGGGACGACGCCTGGGCCAGCGCGACGCTCACGGGCGGCAAGCAGGTACGCATCCGCCGCGGCTTCCGCAACGGGAAGAAGACGATCGAGCTCGCGGACGGGGGCATCCGTAGCGGGGGCGTGATCTTCCGGTTCCGCTTCGCCACGGACCTGGCGCGCGCCGGCTTCCTGGCCCGCACCACCGATGCGCAGGGCAAGAAGCTGATCGTCTTCAACTGGTCGCCGAGCACGTGGGACGCGCCGCTCGACCACTACACGGTGTGGGTGCGCTATCCGATCGACGGACCGCCGAACCCGCGTGACTCCGGCTTCCTCGACGAGATCCACTACCGCACCGAGCCGTTCATGAACGAGCGGTACCTGATCGACTACAAGCAGAGCGCGGCCGGCACCTTCGAGGTGCAGCTGCATTGGGACAACGTGCCCAAGAACGCGTCGATGCGCATCCAGCAGTACGTCGCGGCGACGCTCTTCGACGCGCAGTTCCGCGCGGCGCCCATCCGTCCCGTGCGCCCGGGGCCAGGAGGCTCACGCGCTCCGTTCACGCCGAGCGTCCCCACCGAGTCGCGCTGGATCCTGATCGTGGTCGGCGCCGTCGGCCTGCTCGTGTTCTTCGGTCTCGTACGCGCCAAGCACGGCGAGGCGCGTCGCGCGCGGTCGTCACGGGACGAGGTCAAGTGGACGGCGATCGATTGGGTCCCGCCGAAGCTCGAGCTCTCGACCTTCCGCAAGCCCGGCAAGGTGTGCACGACGCTCACGCCCGTCGAGGTCGCGTTCTTCCTGGAGATGCCCTACAAGC
>JASJAY010000104.1 GCA_030066775.1 Planctomycetota bacterium | reverse complement strand
CGCGCGCTGCTCACGGGGCGCCGGCCCGACCTGCTCACGGGCTTCCGCAACTTCAACGCGCGTCCCGTCGACGGCAGCATCGTCGGCTACGCGGCGGAGCGCGGCGCGCACACCGCGCACGCCGGCGACGCCGCGGCGTTCCAGTTCTGCAAGGACCACTACCGCGGCGAGGACGTGCTCCAGTTCCCCGACCAGGGGCCCACCGACCAGGGCGAGTCGGACCTCAAGTCGATCGCCTTCATCCTCGAGCGCATCGAGGAGGTCGCGCCGCACGTCGTCACGGTGCACCTCACGTACCCCGACCACGCGGGCCACAAGTTCGGCGCCATCGGCTACGAGTACTGGCACGCCTGCCGCACGGTGGACGACCAGATCCGACGCGTCACCGAGCTGTTCCTCGCCAAGCACGACCACGGCGTCGTGCTCATCGCCGCCGACCACGGCGTGAGCCCGATGGGCACGCACGGTGGGGGGGAAGCCTCGGCCAAGCGCGCGCCGTTCGCGCTCGTCGGTCCCGGCGTCGCGCGCGCCGGCCCGCTCGAGCTCGACCAGTGCGCGTTGGCGCCGACCGTCTGTGCGCTGCTCGGCCTGCCGCAGCCCCCCCTCGCCGATGCGCCACCGGCGCGCGAGCTGATGGAGCTGCCGGACCCGGTCGAGGTGGCGGCGATCGACGCGTACGTGCGGGCGCGGCTCGAGGTCGCGAAGAACCTCGGCAGCGACGTCGACTTCGTCGAGCGGCGCCGTGCCGAGCTCGCCGTCGAGCGCAGCGACAGCGCCGAGGCGCGCCGGCTGCTGAGCCTCGCCATGGAGGTGAACGCGGCCATCAACCCGAGCGCGGCCGGCGATGCCACCCTCGCGCTGTTGCTCGCCGCGCTCTGGCTGGTCGGGGCCGTGCACCTTGCCTCCGTCGGACGGACGCGTCTGCCGCGCGGTCGCGTGGCGTTCGTCGCGGCCTGGGTGGGCTTCCTCCTGACGTTCGATCCGGTGCCCGGCCTCGTGCCCGTGGGCCCGCGCTTCGCCGCGTTGATCGCGATCGTCGTGACGGCGCTGGCGGTGGCGGCCACGGTCGGGCGGCGGGTGCGCGGCGCGGTCGTCACCCTCGCCTGCCTCGCCGCCGTGCCGGTGCTCACGGGCGCCGGTCTGACGCTGCAGCGTGCGTACGAGCTGACGGACGACCTGAGCGCCGCGACGACCCGGCTGACGATCTTCGGGGCCGTGCTCCTCGCGGTTCTGCTGCTCTTCGTGCGCCCCAAGGCGGTGGGTCGCCGCCTGCTCGATGAGACGCGTGTCGCCCCGGGCCTCATCGCGGCGTTCGGCGGGTCCGTGTTGGGCTTCACGCTCACCCTGCGCCCGTTCATCGATCCGTTCCTGCACTTGATGGTGGTCTACGCCGTGCTGGCGTTGCTCGTCGTGGTCGGTGTGTTGATCAGCACGGGCGGACGAGCGCGGTCGTTGCGCCTTCGGGTGAGCATCCTCGTCGTCGGGCTCGCGCTCTTCGTCGCGACGCGTATCGCGGAGGGCGTGATCGGGCAGGTCTGGGTGAACGCGACGCCCAAGGTGTCCGACCCGTGGCTGCTCGTGGGCGTGGTCGGCGTCGGCGCCGTGCTTGCGTTCCTTCGCTGGCGCGAGGTGGATCGACGCGACCTGCCCGGTCTCCTGCTCGCCGGCTTCTCGCTGGTGCTCGCCTTCTTCCTCCGGCTCCGTCCGGAGCAGGCGCTGACCGACCAGTTCGGCACGAACGGCTACCTCGTGCTCACGATCGGCACGTCCGGACTCGCGATCGCCGCGCTCGTCTACAGCGTGGCGCGCGGCTCCGCCGAGGGGCGCATGGCCGTGCGCATGATCGCGGCGCTTGCGCTCGCGCGTCGGCTCTCGGTGATGGATGCCGAGTTCGCGGTGTTCGGCGTGGTGGCCGTGGGCGGCGTGCTCGTCGCGCGCATGCCGGTCCCGACGACGCGCGTCCGCCTCGCCTGGATGGCGGTCGGCATCCTCGCGCTGCGCACGGCCATCTTCCACGCCATGGGTTTCGAGGAGAGCTTCTCGACGCTCGACGTCGGGCAGGCGTTCACCGGTCTGGGGACCGGCGAGGCCCAGGCCCTCGACGCGGCGGGCGGCATCGTCATCAGCTGGCAGATCGTCGTGGCCGGGATCCAGCTCGCCGTGCGCATGGCGCTGCCGTGGCTCGTGATCCTCGCCTCCGTGACGCGCGCCTTCGAGGCCACGCCCGACGCACCGGACGGCGCGCTGCGCGTCATGCTGCAGGACCTCGCGATCTCGTACGCCGCGCGCGGGGCCGCGATCCTGACCGCGCTCTGGGCCTGGTGGCGCAGCTCCTGGTGGATGACGCACGCGTACACGGTCTACGCGTTCGGCGCGGCGGACGTGCTGCTGCTCCTCGCGTGCGCCACGCTCGCCGGCAGCTGGCGCAAGCGCACGGCGCCCGCGCCCGAGCCGGCGCCGGTCCCGCGCCCCGCACCCGCCTGACGCCGCCGCGACTGTCCGGGGGGCGCGCCAAGATGCGCGCATGAAGCGGCTCGTCGCAGTATTCGGCCCGGGGCATCCGACCCGCAAGGAGTACAACCAGGCCGCCGAGGTCGGCCGGCGCATCGCCGAGGCCGGCGCCACCGTGGTCTGCGGCGGGCTCTACGGCGTCATGGAAGCCGCGTGCATGGGGGCCAAGGAGGCCGGCGGCTCCACGATCGGCATCTTGCGCACGTACAACCCGTACGACGCCAACCCCTACGTCGACTACGTGATCCCCAGCGGCCTGGGCGACGCGCGCAACATCCTCGTCGCCACGTCCGGCGCCGCCGCGATTGCCGTTGCGGGCCGGCTCGGCACGCTCTCCGAGATCGCCATCGCGCTCAAGCACGGCATTCCCGTCGTGGGCCTGGGCACGTGGAAGCTCGATCGCCACGCGCTCTTCGACCGCAACCTGCCCGCCGCGCGTGATCCGGAAGAAGCCGTCACGCTTGCGATGCAGCTCGCCGACGAGCGCGAGACGGAGCGCCGCGCCGGCCGCGAAGACGAGGCGTAGGGTCCGCCAGGCGGCCCGTCCCTCGACACGCGTCTACACTCGGTGCGTTGCGTGAGGGAGGAGGCCCGGCATGACGCGCGTCGTCGGCATTGGCGTGCTGCTCACCCTCGTGGTGGTGCTGGCTGTGCTGGTCGCGGTGCTGGTCACCCTGGATCCACTCGGCGGGAACGGCGCGCCGCCTGCAACCTCGAATGAGGACATGACGGTCGACGCGCCGCCGTCGCTCGTCGCCCCCGAGCGCGCAATGGAGGTCGATCCGACCGCGCGCGCCGTCGGGCCGGACGTCGATCTCGCGACGGTCGATCGCGCGCGCGACCTCCACGGTGTCGTCGTCCTGCGCGACGGCTCGCCCGTCGCCGGGACGAAGGTCGTGCTGCTCGACCTCCCGTGGCGCGGGCTGATGATCAACGACATGCGTCGCGTCGACGCGTCGGCGCTCGCCTCGACCGCGACCGGGCCGCGCGGGACCTTCGCGCTGCGTCTCGCCGTGGGTGCCCGCGGCTTGCTGGTCGTCGACGGTGGGGATCGTGGACGACGTCAACTCTACTTGGCGTCAGCGGGAGAACGCGTGCGGATCGTGCTCGACGGGGGCGTCTCCCTGCGCGTGACCGTCACGGCGCCGGACGGCACACCAGCCGCCGAGGTGCCCGTCAACGTGGGGGGCGCGGGGGCCGGGAACGGGCCGACGGCCCCGGCCCTCCTGCATACCGACGAGGACGGTGTGCTGCAGGTCGACAGCCTGGATCCCGGCGGGGCCGTGTACGTGTGGGCCGTGCCGTTCCGCGAGGGCGTCGGGCACTCGCGGATCCTGCGCATCACGCTCCCCACATCGGGCACGCACGAGCACGCGATCGAACTCCCCCGCGCACGCACGCTGCGCGGCGTCGTCACGGACGCCGCGACCGGTGAGCCGCTTGCCTCCGCGCGCGTGGGCATGGGCTATCAGATGGACCCGTCCGTGTCCGTCGACGAGGCCGGCCGGTACGTACTGTTCGGCTTCACGGGGGATGGCGTGCGCGACGTTACGGCTTCGGCCCCCGGGTACGTCCGGGGTCGCGTGATGCCGGACACCGAGAGCGAGGAGCTCGACTTCGCGCTCGTCAAGGGCGCGGTCGTCACCGGCCGCATCGTGACCGTCGCGGGAACGCCGCTGGAAGGCGCCCGGGTCGTCATCGTGGGCAGCGCCCACCAAGGCGGGAGCCAGCGCCTGTCGCTCGGCAACGCCGCGACGGACGCAAGTGGCCGCTTCGAGGTCGACGGCCTGGCACGGGACCTTCCGCTCAGCATCCAGGTGCGCGCGACGGGCTTCGGGCGACGCATCGTCGACATCGATGCCGTTCACGAGGCGCGCCTCGAGGTGGACGACATCGTGCTGCAGCCGCCCCTGACGATTGCCGGCACCATTCTGCAGGGCGGCGCGCCGGCGGCGCGCATGCCCGTGCGGATCTTCGGCGCGAACGCGGACCGGGCCGAGCGCCGCGAATCCAAGGAGGCGCCGCACGCCTACTACGGCACGCGCGAGGACGTGGTCACGGACGATCTGGGTCGTTTCGTCGTAAACGACATGAGTGCGGGCAGCTACGAGGTGATCGTGAAGCCGCGCGCACCGTTGGCGACACGGGATGTCGAGCTCGACGGCACCCAGGCGCGCACCGAGGTCACCATCGACATCGGGGCGACGCGCACGTTGAAGGTGACCGTCCTCGATCCCGACGGCGAACCCCTGACGCACGGCATGGTCTCCGTGCGAAAGGAGGTCGCAGCCGTCAACGGTCGGCTGGACACGCAGGGGCAGACCGAGGTCGTCTTTCCCACCGACTTCGAGTGGATCGTGGTCGTCCCGTTCGGCGAGGCGGCGCGCGCGGAGCTCGTGCACGACGTCCGCCATCCGATCCCCGAGGGGGAGGACACCCTGGTCATCCGGATGCAGCGCGCCTCCGTCGTCCGGGGTGTCGTCCTGAAGCCGGACGGCACGCCCATCCCGCAGGCGTTCGTCGTCGCCACCGTTGATGGGCGCCGTGGCACGTACGCCATCGCGGACGCCAAGGGACGCTTCACGCTGAAGACAAACGCACCGCGCGTCGATGTGCGGTTCTCCGGAAAGGTGCATCGCGGGGGGCGCGAGCAACACGTGCCCTTCTTCGGCGCCGTCGAGGACGTTTCGAACGGGACCGACGACGTCCGTATCCAGACCACGGCGCTGGCCGGAACCGAGACGCTGACTGTCCGGGTCGTTGGCCCGGATGGGCCCCTCGAGGGGCTCAGCGTCTACATCCAGCCAGGCAAGTTCCGGTACGAGACCACCAACGCCGATGGCGTGGTGCGATTCACCGGCCTCTCGCGCGTCCCGCGAACGGTCAAGGCGTTCGGCAAGGGCGCAGACGGCGTGCTCTGGGGCCAGGAGGCAATCACGGCCACGCCGGGCGACGGCGAGGCCACGATCCGTATGCGGGTCCCGAAGCTCGTGACGGGGACGGTCGTCGATGCCGACGATCAGCCGGTTCAAGGGGCGATGATCATGGTGCTGCGCGACGACGGAACGAACCGGATCGTCACGGGCGGACAGACGCCGGAAGACGGCACGTTCACCGTCTCCATCCCTGACGACACGAAGCTCCTCTTCACTGCGACAGCGCGAATCGGAAAGGTGATGTACGAGGCGAAGCTGCGCATCGACGCGATGCCCACGGCGCCGATCGTGCTGAAGCTGCGGCCGAAGGGCAAGCCGCGCTGATCACGCACCCGACGTAGGATGCCGGGCCATGTCGTCGTCGTCGGCCATCCGCCTTGCCGCGCTGCTCGTGCTCGTGCCGATCCTGCTGCTCGTCTTCGTGCTGCCGCTGATGATGTTCGGGTTCGACAGTCCCGGACAGGGACCGGGCGGTGACTTCGCTCGCTCCGAGTTCGACTGGTGGGGCGTCTGGAGCCGGAAGGGGGCGAGCGGCCGCGAAGACATCCAGGAGATGAGCTACCCCGACATCGAGGCGAAGGAGATGCCGCGGATGCCGGACGGGTTGGCGACCCTGTTCCGCTCCCTCCTCGACGTGATCAACCACGTGCGGATCGCCGTCATCGTGTGCGGCGTCCTGGCATTGCTGGCGCTGCTCCTCCCAGGCCGGCAGCGGCTACGCGGGGGCGTGCTGGCCACGGCCGGGTTCCTGCTCGTCGGCGCGATGCTCTATCTCCGCTTCGGCTTCGACTTCCATGCGCGCGAGTACTGGGGCTCGATGCGGAGCGGGCCGTTCGCGGGAGACAACTGGACGGTGGGCCTGTTCCGCACCGAGCTCATGACGCCGGGGAAGCAGGCCTGGCTCGTGCTGCCGATCGGGCCGATCGTGCTGCTCGGCACGAGTCTCTTCGCGACGATCGTCGGCTTCGTGGGGCTGCGCCGGTCGCGGCGCAAGACGTCGACGGAGGCAGCGCGCGAGCCGAAGCCCCGACGGGAGCGGCGGCCGATCCCGAAGAAGCCGGTGCTCGTCTTCGCGATCGTGGCGGCCGTCGTCGTGGGGCTCTACCTGTTGGTTACGGGCAGCTACCGCGGCGAGCTCTCCGAGATCGAACACTTGGCGACGACCGGGCCGTGGAAGGTAGCCGTTGACAAGGCCGATCGGTACGCGCGCGAGTACGGGCCGGACTTCCTGCACGCGGGCCTCGACCACGACCACGTCTTCGTGCGCATGATCGCGGCCGACTCGACGGCCGGGTACTTCGACCGCTGGAACGTGAAGCGCGACCCGGCAGCGGTCGACCGGATGACGGCGCACCTGATCCGCAAGCTGGCCGACGTCGAGCAGGTCCGGAGCGAAGTGGCGACGGCGCTCGTGTTCGTCAAAAAGGGCTGGGACGATGCGTTGGTCGACGCCCTCGATCACGAGGAGGCGACGGTCCGCGTCGGTGTGATCCGGACGATCGGTCGCGGGCGGGCGCTAAAGCCGCCCAAGGCCTCCGAGTTCCGGGATCCGCTGCTGCGCATGCTCGACGATCCCGCTGCCGCCGTGCGCCGCGAGACGGCCATCGCCTTGCTCATGCTCGATGAGCCGCCGGTGGGGCACTTCCCGACGCTGCTGCCGCTCGTGCTCGAGGCGCTGGAGCTCGCGAGTCGCGCAGAGGAGGCGGCATTCCGTGCGATTCCGGACCTACGTCTCACCGACACGCGGGATACGGCTCGGCTCGAGCTGGAGATGCCGGCGCGACAGGCGAGCGTGGAGGTCGGGCAGGCAGAGCGGGCGCTGGAGCGATTCTGGAAGACGACGAAGGCGGACAAGGCCGACGTGCTACGCCTCCGGAAGACGACGAAGGTGGACGAGGCCGACGTCGCACGCCTCCGAGACCAGCTCCAGGGCGGCACGGAGGCGCAGCGCGTCGCGGCGGCCGCCGTGCTGACGCGCCTTGCGCCGGAGGTGGCGCTGGACGCCCCCGAGGTCTACGCGCTGCTCGTCAAGCTCTACGAGCGGGAGCTCCTCGGCCCCCAGAGCCGCCGCCTGGTGGACGAAGCGGTCGAGGCCCTGAAGCGTGCTGGGGCCGAGGGCCAGCTGATGAGCGAGCAGGTCCGGGAGGCAACGGGGCGGTAGCGCGGCGTCCTCGGCCCGGGGGGCATCTACACTGCACCTCCCTGGTCGCCTGCACGTGCGAGGTTCCCGTGTGGACGTTTCCTTTCCGGCGAAGCAATCGGTCGCTCGAGCATCCGAGCGAGCCTCACGGGCGCGTCGTGCGTGCGCGCTCCAGCCGGGGGCACGTCTCGCCCTGGTTGCTGCCCAGTCGACGAGGCCATGAAGCCCGGCGCGTCTTCCGGCGCCTGCGCTGGGTGCTGTTGCCCTTCGGCCTGGTCTACATCGTCCTCGCCGCCGGGATCGAGACCTCCCTGAGCGGCGAGGGAACCGTCTGGCACCAGCCCGCGTTCGCGCTCGTTGCCGCGACGTGGACAGTGGGGCTGGCCTTCCGCACCGGGTCTGTGTGGGCACGGACCGCGCTGCCCGCCCTGCTCGTTCTCGGCGTGGCCGTCAGCCAGCTCGTCCTGTTCGAGGCGCCGACGAAGAACCCCTGGTTCAACCTGAACGTAGTGGCCGCGGCCATCGCGTTCCTGCTCAGCTGGGACGCCCTGCGCATCGACGCCGTGCGACGGCTCGAGCCGGCCGACGAACCCACCGGACTCCGGGGCGACACGCCCGCCGGCCGCGAGCGGATCGTGCCGCTGGCCCTCCCGGCCGGGCGCCGTCTGGTGGCGACCTTCGGCTTGATCGCGAGCGCTGCTCTGCTGTTCTTCACAATCGTGCTCGATCTCTTCTGAGAGCCGGAATCCGGCCCTCGCGCCGCTCATCTCGCCCTGATCCCGCGGCGGTACCCTTTCGCCCTGTGGATGCCAAAGTGGCCACCGATCCGTCCCCCCGAATCCGCCTCACGCGAGAGAGCGGACTGCAGCCCGAGCACGCCCTCGCCATGGAGTGGCTCGAGACCAACGGGCGTGGGGGCTACGCGTCGTCGACGCCGCTCCTGTGCCCCACACGCCGCTATCACGGCCTGCTCGTCACGCCGATCCCCGGCACCGCGAAGCGCCACATGTTCCTGTCGCGCTTCGACGAGACGGCGCGCGTCGGCTCGCATCGCGTGCGCATCTCGATGGCGCAGTACCCCGGCGCGTTCTCTCCGGCGGGACACGAGGCGGCCGACGCGTTCGAGCTCGCGCCGTATCCGCGCACCTGGTACCGCGTCGGCAACGGGCACGTGCTGCGCGAGATCGTGATGGTGCATGGCGAGCCGGCCGTTCTGTGTCGGTACACGTGGTTGGCGGGGCCGAGCCTCGTCGAGGGCGAGAGCAACCGCATCGAGCTGCGCCTGCGCCCGCAGATGCCCGTGCGCGAGGCCGATGCGCTCACGTTCGAGAACATGGACTTGAACCCGCGCTCCGAGCGCACGGCGAGCGGCTTCTGGTGTCGGCCGTACGAGGGGCTGCCGCGCATCGACGTGTGCATCTCCAACCCGCTCGCGCACTACGAGCCGGATCCCGTGTGGCATCGCCAGGTGGAGTACGGCGCGGATCTCCTGCGGGGCTACGACGGGCACGAAGACCACTTCAGTCCCGGTTGGCTGCACGTGCCGCTCGAGCCGGGGCAGTCCGTCGTCGTGGCGACGTCCATTGCGGGCCCGTTGTCGCATCTCGACGACCTGTTCGAACGCGAGGCCAGCCGTCGTCGCGCGGCGATGCACGACGCCGGCAGCGACCTCGGCGGCGCGCTGCGACTGGCGAGCGAGGCGTACCTCTACCGCACGATCGACGGACAACCCGGCGTCGTGGCGGGCTGGCCCTGGTTCCTCGAGTGGGGCCGCGACACGGCGATCTCGATTCCCGGCCTGACCCTCGCCCATGGGCAGGTGGAGGCCTGCGGCGAGGTGCTCGAGCGGCTCGCCGGAACGATCCATGACGGGCTGATCCCGAACATCTTCGGCGTCGACCGCGAGTCCAGCCACTACGGCTCGGTGGACGCGTCGCTCTGGTTCGCGCGCGCCGTGCGCCTCTACGACCAGGCCGGCGGCGACCGCCAGCGCCTCCAGGACGTGCTGCGTCCGGCGCTCGCGCAGATCGCGGACGCTTACAGCGCCGGCGGACCGCTGGGGATCCAGATCGACGCGTCGGGCCTGCTGCTCGCCGGCGACGCGATGCACAACGCGACCTGGATGGACGCGCGCGTCGACGGTGTGCCGGTCACGCCGCGCGACGGCGCGGCCGTCGAGCTGAACGCGCTCTGGTACCAGCTGCTCGCCTACCTCGAGGAGCTCGCGAAGGACGCGGGTGACACGGCGGAGGCGCGGCAGCGCCAGCAAGCGAAGCGCAAGGCCGGGCGCGCGTTCCTCGATGCGTTCTGGATCGAGGGCGCTGGGTATCTCGCCGACGTCGTGACGGACGGCGCGCAGGACGACGCGGTACGCCCCAACATGGTGATCGCCGCGGCGCTCGACCTCAGCCCGTTGACGCGCGCGCAGCGGGCGTCCGTCGTCGACTGCGC
>JASJAY010000103.1 GCA_030066775.1 Planctomycetota bacterium | reverse complement strand
CTGCAGCAGATTTTCCCGCCACCGTACGGGCGCGTTCGGGTGCTAACTTGCAGCAGTTTTCCCCGGTACCAACGCGGCGAGTTGCGGCGGGTTACTTGGGGGGTGGGCGGAGCTTGACGGGGATGCGGAGGACGCGCTCGAGGTGGAGGCCCTGGGCGGCGTTGGTGAGGCGGAGGCGCACCTCGGAGAGAGGGGGCTCGAGGGTGCAGGTGAGCAGCCCCTTCTTGGGCAGTGGTTCGTAGGTGCCGTCGCCGTCGACGTCCGCGGTAATCGTCCAGCGCTTGCGGTTCCGGCCCTTCGTCTTCAGCTTGATCTTCATCGGCTCGCCCGCGAAGACCTCCTTGGGCAGCTGCACCTGTAGCGTGGGGATGGGCTCGCGCGTCTGCGGCACGACGTGCACGCGACCCGGGGTGACCTCGGCGAGCTCCTCGATCACGTTGCCCGGCCAGCGCACGTAGGCGCGCAGGAGCTTGCGGCCGCGCAGGCCGAAGCGCAGGACGGCCTCGTTCTGCTGGGCGTGGCTGCCCATGCACGACTCGACCTGCCGTACGAGCGTGCCCTTGTCGGTGACGAGCGTGACCTGGGCGCCGAGCGCCGAGGTGGCCGGCGCCGTGCCGCGCAGCTCGAACCCGATCCAGGGACCGCGCGGCGTGTCGTTCTTGAGCACGCAGATCGTGCGCTTGCCCTTGGGCTCGGCGCTGCCGCCGCAGACGAGGTCGAGGTCGCCGTCGCCGTCCAGGTCGGCGAACGCGCCGCCGTAGGAGTTGAAGCGCTTCACGTTCAGCTGGGTGGAGATCTCCTCGAAGCGCATGAGGCCGAGGTTCCGGTACACGTGCGCGTACGAGTAGGGCAGCGTGTAGACCTGCGCGACGTAGACCTCCGGGAGGCCATCCCCGTCGAGGTCACCACAGGCCGCGTTGCTCCAGAGCTCGTCGCCCTTGTACACGCCGCGGTCCCCGATCGGTCGACGCGCGATGCCCGACTCGGGGCGTACATCGGTGAAGCGGTAGTCGGGGGCGCCGAGGTTCTCGTAGATCGCCGAGTCGTCGCAGATGTAGCCGCGGATGTCGTAGATCTTCTTGCCCTGGATCACCGCTTCGCCCACGAACTTGTGCACGAGGTTGCTGACCCAGAGATCGAGGTCGCCGTCGCCATCGAGGTCGGCCCAGCTGCTGGCGATCGTGTGTCCGTAGCGGTAGCCGAACTTCTTCCCGCTCTTCGCGTCCTCGAACTTCTCCGGCTCGAAGCGGCCCTCGACGCCGTGCTGCTTGGCACGCTCCTTCAGCACCCCGTCCTCGTTCACCAGCAGCTCGTTCGCCTGCAGCCGGTAGTTGCCGAGGTAGACGTCCTGATCGCCGTCCGTGTCGAAGTCCGCCCACACGACGGCGCGGCCGTAGCGCGCGTTCGCGAGCTCGTGGTCGGGCGTGACCTCCTCGAACCGCTTCCCCTCGACATTGCGGTAGAGCCGGCGTGGATAGAACTTCGCGTTGCCGTCGTTCCAGTCCTCGCCGCCGCCGAAGAGCACGTCGGGCCAGCCGTCGCCGTCGAAGTCCCCGACGCCCACGGTCGACGCCTTCGCGCCGCTCGGCAGCCCCCAGTCCGCCGCGTGGTCCTGGAACGCGTTCGCGTCGTCCTGCAGCTTCAGCGCGCCGTTCTGCGTGACCACGTCGAGATCGCCGTCCCCGTCCATGTCCACCCAGCACGCGCCGCCGCCGGGGCCCTTCGCGATGCCCGTCTCCTTCGTCACGTCGGTGAAGCGGATCTCCGCCTCGCCCTGGAGGCTGGGGGCGGTGTCGTTGCGCAGGAGCGCCTTGCCGTTCACGAGCAGGTCGGGGTCGCCGTCCCCGTCGTAGTCGCCGAAGGAGAAGCGGTCGCCGCGCACGGCTTGCTCTTCCTTGCCCAGTGCCTTCGGGATGGCCGTGGCCGAGACGTCGGTCAGCTGGATCTGGACCGGCTCATCTTCTGCGCGCGTGGGATCCGGCCCACCCAGCATCACCACCGCGAGAAGTCCCATCACCCCGAGAACGCGAACACCCATGGGGGCAGCGTACGTCCGGGGACGGGCGCGCGGAAGGGGCGTAGGATGATCGCCTCACGCAACGAACCGGGGAGCGAACGATGCTGAAGGACGTGCTCAGGGAGCGCATCGTGGATGCGATGAAGGGCGGCCGCGCGCTCGAGCGGTCGATCCTCAAGGTGGCGCTGGGCGAGATCGAGACCGCCGAGACGCGTACGGGCGAGGACCTTCCGGACGCCCAGGCCGTCACGCTCGTGCGCAAGCTCGTGAAGTCGAACGAGGAGTCGCTCGAGGCGACCACCGACCCGGAGAAGCGCGCCAAGCTCGAGCAGGAGATCGCGATCCTCGACGCCCTGCTCCCGAAGGCGATGGACGTCCCCGCGATCATCGAGGCCCTCGCGCCGCACGTCGACGCGATCCGCGCGGCGAAGGCCGACGGCCCGGCCATCGGCATCGCCATGAAGCACCTCAAGGCGGCCGGCGCGGTCGTCGAGGGCAAGGACGTGGGCGCGGCGGTGCGGTCCGTCCGCACCAGCGGCGGGTAGGCGCCGTGGCCGACGCGAGTCTTTACATCGACGTCGAAGGCGAGGCCTGGCGGCCGAGTCCCTACGAAGGCGTCACGTGGAAGAAGCTCCACTTCGACCGCGACACGGGCGAGTCGGCCGTCTTGTTGCGCTTCGAGCCGGGCGCTGCGTACGCGGCGCACCGGCATCCCAAGGGCGAGCAGTACCTGGTGCTCGAGGGCTCCCTCCAGGACGGAGGCCGAACCTATGGGGCCGGGACGTACGTCAACCACCCGCCGGGCAGCACGCACAAGCCGCGCTCGGCGGAAGGGTGTTTGATCTTCGTTACGTTGAACGCACCCATCGAAGACCTCGAGGCTACGCGTCCGAACCCCGCCTGATCTCGGCTACAATTGGGCGACGCGGGGGCGTGGATCGAGAAGCTCAGATGGAATTCACCGAGCGCTATCCGACGCTATTCGCTCTCGTCGACAACCGTGCCGCGACCGGCGTGTTCGAGGTCCTCGACGTCGCGCCACCCTTCGACCTCGTCGGGAACGTGTACATGGTTCCCTGCGTCGGCGACGAGTACCTCTACATCCTCCAAGGCGACGGCCGGCCGCAGATCCCAGGCGGGCGCATGGAGGCCGGGGAGATGCCGCGCCAGGCGCTCGCGCGCGAGCTGCTCGAGGAGGCGGGGGCCAATCCGATCGAGGCCGAGGTCTTCGGCGGCTGGCACCTGATGCTGAAGACGGACGGCCCCGACGCGCCGCACCTCCCGTATCCCGAGACGTGGGCGCTCGTGTACTCGGGCGTCGTGGAGCGCGTGTCGCGCCCCACGAACCCCGACGGCTCGAGGCCGACGACCGAGGTGCACGTCGCGCCGCTCAAGGAGGTCGTGAACGTCTTCCGCGACGCGGGCCGCGAGGATCTGGCCGAGCTCTACTGGCTCGTCGACGAGCAGCGCCGCGGGCTCGTCTAGGGGTACGGCCCCTTCAGCTGGAGCTGCAGCGTGTCGGGCACGACGTAGCGGAAGCCGTCGGCCGTGAACGGCTCGATGGTCACGTCCACGTAGCCGTCGGGCTCGGGCAGCCGCTTGTCGGCCGCGATGCGCACCCAGAGATCCTGCACGATGAAGATGCGGTGCCCCTTGCCGCTGGGGATCGGCATCGCGGGCACGCCGCTCGGCGGGCGCACGTACTTGGTGAGCTCCGGTCCGCGAATGAGCATCGCGTCGGGCGACCACACGCGCCGCTCGAGCGGCATCTCCGCGTCGTGGTACGGGAAGGCGTCCTCTTCGAGGCGGATACGCAGCGCCCAGCCCGGTCCGAGAATCCCGATCAGCGTGCGCGCCGTGGGCGTCACGAAGGACTTCGCCGCGTCCGGCCTGAGGCGCTTGCCTTGCGGCTTCGGTGCATCGTCGCCGCAGCCCGCGAGCAAGAGCAGCGCGACGAGCAGTGCTGCGTACCTACTCATGCAGGTGGGCCCCGCACTGATGGCAGTACTGCGCCCGGTGGCTGTGGTCCTCGACGCCGCATGACGGACAGGCCTGGGTGGTCATGGGCGCGGCCGGCCCGATCTTGGCGAGCTCGACGCTCACGATGCCCGTTGGCACGGCGATGATCCCGTAGCCGACGATCATCACGAACGACGCGATGAACTTGCCGACCACCGTCGTGGGCGCGATGTCGCCATAGCCCACGGTGGTCATCGTGACGATCGCCCAGTACACGCTGTCGGGGATGCTGCGGAAGCCCGCCTCGGCCGGCTCCACGATGTACATGAGCGTGCCGAGCAGGAACACGAGCGTCACGACGCTGCCTAGGAAGACCATGATCTTCCGCCGGCTCGCGGCCATGGCCGAATAGAGCATGTCGGCTTCGGCCACGAAGTGCCCGAGCTTGAACACGCGGAACACGCGCAGGAGCCGCAGGGCGCGGATCACCATCAGCGGTGCGGCAGCCGGCAGGATCAGGCTCACGTACGTCGGCACGATCGCGAGCAGGTCCACGATGCCGTAGAAGCTGCGCGCGTAGCGCAACGGCCGGTCGACGCAGTAGAGGCGGAGCACGTACTCGACCGTGAAGGCGATCGTCAGGGCCCACTCGAGCGCCCGGAGCAGATCGCCGTGCACGACGCGGATGGACTCCACGCTCTCCAGGCTGACCAGCACGATGCTCGCGAGGATGGAGAGCAGGAGCCCGACGTCGAACGCCTTGCCGAGCGGCGTGTCGGCCTCGAAGATCACCGTGTGCATCTGGCGGCGGAAGCCGGTGCCTGGGGTGGGCGATTCGGTCACGCCGCCCACGATAGAGGTCGGAGACGACGCTCCGGCCGTGCGGGCAATCGGCGCTCCGCGTAGGCTCTGGGCATGCGGCCGTTCCTCCGCGATCGTCCGACGCACGAGATGACGGGCCAGGTGGATGCCCTCACCGTGGCGCTCGAGCAGCTCGGCCCCGGCTCGGACGACGCCGGCAAGCGCTCGCGGCTCCTGGGCCTGCGCGGGGATCTCCTGCGCATCCTCGACCGCCACGACGAGGCCCTCACCGACCTACGCCAGGCGCTCGAATCCGCGCCCGACGCGGACACGCGCGTGCGCCACCGCATCCGGATCGGGACCGTGCTCTTCTACGGCGGCGACCACGCCGGGGCCGAACCCGAGCTGCGGGCGGCCCTCGCGGAAGCCGAGGACCTGGGCGACGAGCGGCTCACGAGCTTCGCGCACCAGCACCTGGCCAAGTGCCTCGCGGAGGCGGGGCGGCTCGACGAGGCCCGGGACGCGTTCGAGACGGCGTTCGACATCCGCTATCGGCTGGGGGAGAACGAGCTCGCGTCGTCGTCGCTGCAGGCGTTGCGCGCGCTCGAGAGCCGCTACGACGAGGGGTAGAACGCCGGGAGATCGTCGTCGTCCGCGGTGTCCTGCGAGCGCTTGGGTTGCTTGGGGCGCTTGGGGTAGCCCGTGAGCAGGAAGATCGACGGCAGCACCGTCAGCGCCGCGAGCTGGCTCATCAGCATCGCGATCGCCGTGAACAGACCGAAGTAGATCGACGGACGGAACTGCGAGAGCATCAGTACGCAGAAGCCGACGATGATCACCGACGTCGCGATCCAGATCGCGCGGCCGATGGTTGCGTGGGCGCGCGACAGCGCCGCGCGGTGGTCGCCGTCGACGGCGAGCTCACGGCGGAAGCGGTCCGTGTACTGGATCGCGGCGTCGATGCCGATGCCCATCGCGATCGCCGCGATCATCACCGTGATGACGTCGAGCGGGATGCCGAGCCAGCCCATGACGCCCAGCATCACGACCGCGGGCAAGACCTGGGTCAACAGCATCAAGATCGCCAGGATCGGCGACCAGAAGAGGATGATCAGCATGACGAAGATCGCGACCACGACCCAGATGAACGTCTTCCGCTGGGTGTCCATCAGGCTGTTCAGCATGTTCGCGTAGAGCAGGAAGACGCCCGTCTCGCGCACCTCCAGGTCCTGGAGCTCCGGGGCCGACTCCAGGTGGGCGCGCAACCCATCGAGGATCACGTTCCGGTCGAGCGTGGGCGCCGTCTCCCGGAAGCGGACGAGGACCCGCGACGTCTTGTACGCCTCGTCGGCGTACTCCTTCGTCACGCTGCGCACCATCGGGTGCTTCCCGAAGAAGGGCATCATCGGCACGATGTTCGGGTTCTTCTTCTTGATCTCGTCCACGAGCGTGGCGATCGAGCGCACGTTGCCGACCTCGGGCACGGTGTCGAAGTACGCCTGAACGGCCTCGAGGGCCTGGATGCCCTCCGGCTTGAGGAAGTACAGGTCGTCCTTCGCCGTCACGATGACCTCGAGCGGCGTCGTGCCGCCCATCTCCTGGTCGATGTACTCGAGCCCCTGGTAGACGGCGCTGTCCTCCATGAAGTACTCGGTGAACTTGGACTGCGCCGAGAGCTTCGTCGTGCCCCACATGGCCAGGCCGAGCACCACGAGGCTCAGCGCCACGATGGCCGCGGGCATGCGCAGCGAGACGCGCTCGAAGAGGCGCACCAGCCCGCGCGTGCCGGTCTGTACGCCCGAAGCCGGGATCCGCATCGGCGACAGCGGCCGGGACATGCTCGGGATCGCCAGGAAGACGACGATCAGGCCGACGCCCATGCCCACCGAGGTCATCAAGCCGAAGGTGCGAACGGGCTTCGTGGTGCTGGTGACGAGCGCCAGGAACCCGGCCATCGTGGTCGTGCAGGAGAACAGGCACGGCAGGAAGATGCTCTTCGCGGCCTCGATGCTCGATTGGTCGCCGGACTCCTCGGGATAGAGCGAGCGCCGTTCGCGGTAGCGCTCCACGAAGTAGACCGTGTACGGCAGCATCAGCGTGAACAGCAGGACGGGCAGGTTGGCCGTGACCACCGTCAGGACGTCGCCGCGCAGCGCCATGGTTCCGATGACGATCACGACCGGCAGCAGGCAGGTCAGGATCGGCAGCACCACGAACCGCGGCCTGAGGTAGACCAGCAGGAAGCCGAGCGTGAACAGCACGAGCGCCGCGATGCCGAACACCTCGATGTCGTGGTTCAGATGCTCCTCGATGCTGATGTTGATGAAGGGCAGGCCGGAGAGACGGACCGGCTCGTCGAGCTTGGGCTCGAGGCGCTTCACGGTCTCGCGCAGGCCGTCGACCATGGCGGTCCGGCGCACTGCGAGCTCGTCGCTCGCGACGTCCAGGAGCGCGTCGAGCTCCGCCAGGCGCTTCGCTTGTTCGGGCGTGGGATCCGGCGTGTTCTTGAGCGCGGCCCACTCCTTGTCGAAGGTGCGCATGGCCTCGGGGATCGCGAGGAACACCAGCAGGCCGAGCGAGCGCCCGTCGGTGGAGATCAGGTTCCCGCGGGCCTGCGTGTGCTCGACGATCTCCGCGCGCGCGCGGTCGTAGTCGATCCCCTCGCTCTTGAGCGTCGGGACGTTGGCGGGGTCGAAGAGCGGGCCGTCCTGCTGGCGCAGGAGCGGGACGTCCAGGATCGAGACCACACCCTCCACGTGGGGGACGGCTTCGAGCGCCTTGACGATCTGCTTCTGCAGGGCGACGCCGTCGGGCGTGATCCAGTCGTCGCGGACCATCGCGACCATCGCGTACTCGTCGTAACCCCAGAGGGGCCGCGTGCGCTCGTAGTAGGCGAGGTCCGGGTCCTTGTCGCCGACCAGCACATCCGTGCCGGCATCCACGTCGATGTCGAACATGTACTGGCCGACGCCGATCGCCCAGGCGAACAACACCAGCAGGATGATCCACCAGCCCTTGAGGATGAGCGTTCGGTACGGTGTCACGTGCGGACGCACCCCCTGGATCCGGAGCGCCTCCTGCTGTCGCGCCCGGCTCGGTCCGCGGAGTCTACCCGGCCGGATCGGCCTCCGCGTCGCGCACCTGGCGCACCTTCGTGCGCAGCTGGATCAGGTAGTCGATCGCGGCCGCGACGCTGGCGATGGCGGCCAGGATGAAGAGCGGCGTGCGTGCCGGCTCCACGGCGGGGATCAGCAGCGTGGCGAACCACGGGAGCACGAAGGCGGTGGTGAGCTTGCCGGCCAGGCGCGCTTCCATGTGGCCGAAGGCATGCCACTGGCGCGTGAGCACGGCGTAGCCGGCGATGAGCCCCACGGTGATGTCGCGCGCCATCAGGACCAGCCCCTGCCAGAGCGGGAGGTCGCCCGAACCCACGAAGGTGACGACGGCGCTCAGCACGAAGAGCTTGTCGGCGACGCCGTCGAGCAGCGCACCGAGCTTCGACTGGGCGTGGAAGCGGCGCGCGATCCAGCCGTCGAGCCAGTCACTGATGCCCGCGAAGAGCACGAGCGCCAGACGCCATGCGACGGGGCCGAACGGCAAGATGCCGGCGGCGACGATGCGCAGCACGGTCAGGATGTTCGGGACCGGCTTGATCCAGCGGTACTCGCGCTCACCGTCTGCCATCGTTCTCCAGCGGACTCCGAAGGTACCCTCCGCAAACGGCGCACCGCCAGCGCCGCACGCTTTCCGGAGACCGTCCTGCCTGATCGTCGCCAACACCGCGGTGCCCATCCCACCGACGGCGAGCTGTTCGCACCGGCCCATCATGATGCCTTGCGCGCAGCCGTACGTGACCTCGCGTGGCTCTTGGGGCGTGGCTACGTGACGCCCTCCGCGCTGAAGCTCGTTGGCGATCGGCATCGGTTGCGCGAGCGTCAGCGCATGGCCGTCTTGCGTTCCAGCTGCTCGGATGCAGCGCGGGATGCGCGTGCGGCGCGTGAGGTTGCGCCCGAGGCGCTGGCCGGCAGTCACGTGCTCGTCGACGGCTACAACGCGCTGATCACCGTCGAGGCGGCGCTCGCCGGAGGCGTCTTGATCCTCGGGCGCGACGGCTGTCTGCGTGATCTCGCCAGCCTGCACGGGCACTTCAAGCGCGTCGAGGAGACGCGACCGGCGCTCGAGCGCATCGGCACCGCGCTGATGACGTGGGGCGCAGATCGAGTCACCGTGCTGCTCGACAGTCCCGTCTCGAACAGCGGGCGCCTCGCCGGCCAGATGCGGGAGATGGCCGAGGCGCTCGGCTGGCCCTGGCAGGTGGAGCTCGTACCGAATCCCGACACCGTGCTCGTGGAGCGGGACGGCATCGTGGCGACCTCCGACAGCGCCGTGCTCGATGCCTGCGGCCCGTGGGTCAACCTCGCCCGGCACGTTGTGGCACAGCACGTGCCGGGTGCTACCTGGATCGCTCTGGACGAACCGTAGGCCCGCGCCCGCGTGCGCGGCGTCTGCGGAATCGTGCGCAGCGGTGCGTATCAGTACGCGCCGGGCGGTTCGGGAGGGCCTTGCACCTTGAGGCGACGCTCGCGGATCCAGAGGCTGCTCGGTTGAGCGCGCCTGGCGACCTCAGCCACCGCGCGGCCGTGCTCACGGCCGACAAGGCCCTCTGGTGGTCGCACTTCCGCGGCGGCGTGCACATGGCCTGCTTGGACGGCAGCAACCTCCTGCCGGTGCGCGCCGATCCGAGCGACGTCGACGAGATGGCGACGCCGGAGCTGCTCGACCTGCTCGAGTACGGCGCGCTCATCGTCGCCGACCTGGTCGGCATGCACCCGCGGGTGTTCTCGCTCATCTCCTGGATCACCCGCGCGCGTCCCGAAAGCGTCTTGCTCTTGCGCCACGGCAGTGCGCCGCTGCCCTTCGAGCTGCAGGAGTTCGCCGTCCGCCCGATCGAGGTCGCGGATCCCGCGCAGGGCGTGGCGAGCCGGATCACGTTGGCAGAGTGGGTCGTCGTGGCCGCGAAGCGGCGTCGCTTCGCCGAGCCCGCGGGCGCGGACCTCACCTCGCGCATCGGCAACCCGGTCGTGCAGCGCCGCCGCGTGCGCAACGGCGTGCGCGACGAGCTTGCCGCCGCGGCCGCGGCGCTCTTGACGAACGACGTGCAGGCCGCAGACGACGCGATGCTGCGCGCCCTGGCGATCGAGCCCGACGCGGCGGACCTGCTGCTGCGCACCGCGCTGCTGCACCGACGCGCGGGACGCTGGGTCGATGCGGTCCTGGCGCTCGAGCGCGCCGCTGTGAGCGCGCCCGGCTTCGCCCCGGTCTGGCGTGAGCTCGGCATCGTGCGCGAGCACGCCGGACAAGCCGGCGCGTTGCGCGCGCTCCGGCG
>JASJAY010000102.1 GCA_030066775.1 Planctomycetota bacterium | reverse complement strand
CGGCGCGCCGCCGACATCCATCTCGATCCGGAGCTGGGGCGTGCCCGTTCGAGCCAGGTTGAAGACGTCGAGCGACGTCCACGGGCGCTTGCTGAACACGGCGATGCCGAAGTTGTCGCTGCGCGCCACCACATGCACGTGGGGATGGGTCCCCTCCAGCATGGGCCCTAGGGTCCGCTTGCGCTCCGGCGTGTACTCGAGCAGCAGGACGAGCTCCGGATCCTTGTCGTCGATGACGCGCATGACCTCCGCGTCCGCGGCCAGATCGCCACCGAGGTTCATCGAGAGCACGCGGAGCGGCGATGCGTCCGCCCGCGCCGTCCGGTCGGGCGTCGACCACCAGAGCGTCGGGAGTGCCGCCCAGGCCGCCACGGCGACGACGACGCCCGCGCGGCGGATGCGACGAACGAGCAGCAGATAGGCGACGAGCGGCGTGAGGAGCACGGCCAGCTGGAAGCGGAGCGTGTCGATCCGCGCCGCCGCGACCTCCACCCCGACGTGGGCGGGCGCCTCCGTGGCCTCGATCCCGACGACCACGGGCATCAGCAGGGCGAGCCCCACGAGCCCGAGCACCGCGTCGCCCAGGCGCACGGGAAGCGGCGGTCTGCTGCGGGACACGCGAACGTCCAGGGAATCCTCCTGCCTCCCGCGTGCGGGCCCTCATCCTATGCCGCTCGCCCCTTGGACGACCGCCCGATGCCCCACCCCACCGACTGGCTGAACCAGACCCCCTACGAGGTCCGCCTCGAGTGGGGTCCGCGCGGTGCGTACGAGGCGGCGCAGCGCGGTGACGTCGTCGTGCTCGTCGACATGCTGAGCTTCTGCACCGCGGTCACGACCGCCGTCGAGCGCGAGGCTTCCATCGTGCCGTTTCGCCACGGCGACGAAGAGGCGGCCCGAGCAGAGGCCGAGCGGCTGGGCGTCGAGCTCTTGACCGACAGCGAGAACGGCAAGCGCCGCGCCCTCTCGCCGCGACGCTACGGCGCGCGCGCCAAGGGGCACACGTACCTGCTGCCGTCACCGAACGGGGCGACGTGCAGCTTGATCGCCGAGCCCGCCACCGCCGTCTTCCTGGGGTGCGTACGCAACGCGTCCGCCGCGGCCGCCGCTGCCGCAGCGACGGCGCAAGAGCACGGCGTGGCGATCACGGTCGTGCCGTGCGGCGAGCGCTGGCCGGCGCACGACGACGCTCCGGATCAGGGCGTGCGCCCGTGCGTCGAAGACCACCTCGGCGCGGGCGCCGTCATCACGGCCCTCGAGGGCAAGCGCTCGCCCGAGGCCGAGTTCGCTGCCCAGGCGTTCATCGCATCGCTGCGCGATCTCAGCGGAACGCTCTTGGGCTGCGTCAGCGGACGCGAGCTCGTGGCACGCGGCCACCGCAAGGACGTGCAGTTCGCCTCCGAGTGGGACGCGAGCACGGCCGTCCCGCGCCTCGACGGCGACCGCTTCCCCGCTGGCTAGCCGTCGCCCTCCTTGGGCGTCTCCTTCGCCTTGCGCGTCACGCGGTAGAGCGACGTGCGCGCGGTGACGTAGAGCGTCCAGCCGTCTTCGTCCACGACCACGCAGTTGGTCGGGCTCTCGGGCATCGGGATCTCGTGCAGCACCGTGCCCTTCTTGTCCCAGATCCAGACCTTGCGTTGTCCCGCGCAGTACACGTTGCCCTCGGCGTCACGCGTCATGCCGTCCGGTCCGCCGCGTTCGCGTAGTCCGAGCGTCGCGAACGTACGGCCGTTCTCGAGCACGCCGGGCTGCTTCACGTCGTACGCGAGGATCAGCTTGCGCCGGCTGTCCGCGACGTAGAGCGTCGTCCCTTCGGCGTTCAGCAGGATGCCGTTGGGCTTCACGGCCTCCTTCGCCACGCGCGTCAGCGTGCCGTCCGGCGCGCGATAGTAGACCCCCTCGAAGTCCAGCTCGCGGTCGTCCTGCTTGCCGTAGCGGGGATCCGTGAAGTAGACGCCGCCCTTCGCGTCGATCGCGAGATCGTTGGGGCTGTTGAGGCGCTTGCCCTCGTACTTCTCGGCGAGCACCGTCACCTTGTCGCCTTCGATGCGCACCAGCCGCCGCCGTCCGCCCTCGCAGGCGAGCAGCGCGCCCTTCGCGTCGAACATCAACCCGTTCGCGCGGCCCGTGTCCTCGCGGTGGACGGCTGCCTTCTTCGTCTTGGGGTCGTAGCGGTGGATGCGCTCGTTCGGGATGTCGGTGAAGAAGATCGCGCCCTTCGCATCGACGGCGGGACCCTCCGTGAACCGGTAGCCCGTCGCCACCTTCTCGATGTCGTGCGAGGGCGACTCCGCAGACGTGGAACCGAGGAGGAGCAACACGAACACGAGGGAGAGGACGGTGCGCATGTGCGAATCGTACGGGCGTCGGCGCACGCCGGTCCATGGGCGGCTCGGCCGGCCCCGCCGCCAACATGTGGCTCGTGTTTACGTCGACCGTGATGACGGGCACCGAGCCGGGCTTGCGGATCTAGAATTCCGCGCGTCCTGCCTCGCGGGGGCGGGCATTCCTGCTTGGCATCGTTGTGGAGGTCGTGATGCAAGACCCCCAGTACGCCGATGGGATCGCGACGGTGACGTGCGCGGAATGCGGGGAGTCGTTGCCTCGCGATCACACGGTGATCCGCGCCGACCTCGGGAGAGTCTGCTGGTTCTGCAGCAGCGAGCTCGACGACCCGTCCGACCGAGATTGGAGTGACGACACCTGGGATGAAGACGACGTCTGGGACCTCTAGTCCCAGCCGTCCGCCAACTTCGCCGTGACGCCCCGGCCTCGCCTGACCTCGCTCGTCGGCGATGCACTGGCGCTTGCGCGTGTCGCACAAGTGCAGGCACCGGACGACCTATGGGCGTAGGGAATCGGCCGCGGCACGAAGGCGCTCTGTCGCTCCCGCGCGATCGAAGAGCACCTGGGCATCGGCCCAGAAGTTGGTGAAGTCGTCGTCGTTGGCGCGCCAGTACTCGACGATGTCGGGCTCGTTGTTGAAGAAGAGCTCGAACTCGACGTCGTCGATGTGGGCGACGCGCCGCTGGAACGGTCCCGTGCGCACTACGAGCAGGTCGATGTCGCTGTCCGGCCGGCCATCGCCGCGTGCGTGGGACCCGAAGAGGAAGATGCCGCTGACCGCAGGATCCGCGCCCAGCTCGGCGCACATCTGCTTGAGAGCCAGAGCCTTCGTGCGGGCCACGTCATCGTCGTTCCGTGCCATGAGCGACCCCCCTTCGCCGTCTCTCCCGACCGACTAGCCGCCCCAGGTGACCGTTCGCAGGTAGACCTCCCGATCCGGCTTGGCGTCGCGGTCATCGCGGTTGTCGCGGAAGACCACCGCGACCGGTCCCGTGTAGTCCTTGCGGATCGGGATCACCATGCCTTGCACGAAGCCGCCCGCGGGAAGCGCGCCGGTGTCGTTCAGCGCCGTCGTCTCGCCAGAGCGCTCGCCGTCCCTCAGGCTCTCCATGCGCTCGTCGCGCACGGCGAGGCTTGTGCTCGGCTCGTCGCCTTCACCGCGCCACCGATAGCAGAAGGCCACCTCGTCGGCAGCCGTGCGGTAGATCGCGATGAAGTAGTCGTCCGAGGCCCGCTTGTCCAGCAGCTCGAAGCCGGAACGCTGGGTGAAGTCCACCCAGTCATCGAGCGTCTCGATCTTGACGGGCGGAGGCGACTTGGCATCCGAGTCGGTAACCAGGAACACCGCGGCGGCGGCGGCGGCCACGGCCAGCAACAGGACGATGATGGAGGTCTGATTCATGATGCCGGGCATCTTGCCGCTCGGGTGAGGGCAGGGCAACGGCGTCCGAGCCACGCGATCCGCGGAAAACCTCGGGGTGCCTCGGCTGCGAAGTCGGTCGCGGGAGGAAAGAGAGTGGAGCCCCGGGTCGGGTTCGAACCGACGACCCCAGCTTTACGAAAGCTGTGCTCTACCACTGAGCTACCAGGGCTTCCCGCGTTGCAGCGCTGTAACGGTAGGGATCCGGGCCGCGGAGTCAATGGAAGGCCCGGGCGCAGCCGCAGGCGGTTCGTGCAGGAGCCGTGGTCCCGACGTTTCCAACAACAGGGCCCCGATCCGGGCCGGCGACATCCGGCACCGACGGCTGGGATTGCTGGGGCTATGATGGTTCCAGGTCGATTTCGATGCCCATCGCCCAAGACACGACCATGGTGACCTGCCCGCGCTGCGGAACGCGCGTGAGCCCGGACTTCCGCTTCTGCCCGGCGTGCGCCTATCGCATCCAGGCCGGATTGCCCGAGAGCCCTGCACCGGCGGCGCCCACCTCGCTCTGGCCGCACGTCCTGCTCGTCCTCGGCGCGCTGGCCCTGATCGGCGGCTTCGTGCTGGCCGGCATCGCGCTCTTCGAGAGCGGCGAGCCCGAGCCGACCACGATCGTCGACCCGTCCCCGCCCCCCACGCCGCAGGGCGAGCTGACGATGCAGGACCTCGCGGACAACCTCGTCTGGCACGCAGATGGGTTCGCGGAGTGGCACGACTACCGCATCCCCGACTCCGCCGATCCGCTCCCCCTGCCCGTGATCGTCAACGCGATCCGCGTGAGCCGCTACGAGATCACCCGCGGCCAGTGGCGGGAGTTCCTGAACGCGCTGCGCGAGGCGCCGCCCGAGCGGCTCTACGACCACGTCTGGAAACGCTTCTTCCGGCCCATCGAGGCCTTCGAAGAGGACCTCTGTGATCAACGCACGCTGTTCGTCGACGACCTCGAGCGGCCCGGGGGGTTCATCGGGGACGCGGTGCTCGCGGCCACCGATCAGGCGCTGCGCCACGCGCGGAACGCCACCTTCTACGTGGGCAAGGCCCAGGAGTACGTGGACTACTGGTGGTTCGCCGTGGCCGAGCACACAGAAGCGCGGGAGGATCGCCGCCTGGAGCGCCCGGCGCGCATCGAGGGCCTTCCGGTCGACGACGAGACGGCCATCTGGCTGCTGACGCCGCCGAGCTGGGTCCGGGTCGACGACGACGGCGCGTTCTCTACGGAGTTCGACGAGAGCGAGGTGAACCTGCCCGTCACGGAGGTGACGCTGCCGGACGCCATCTCGTTTGCCGCCTGGGCGTCCCACAGGCTCGGCATCACGTTCTACGTACCGACCCGCGCCGAGTTCATGCGCGCCTACCACGACGGTGCGTACCCCTCTGATGAAGATGGCAACCGCTGGCCGTGGGGCTTCGAGCTGAACGTCTACCTCTCCAACTCGGCCTCGCTCTGGGCCGAGCTCGAGTCTCCGCCGCAACTCTTCGACGTGCGACGAGAGCTCGGCAACGTCCATCTGCGCTCGGGGAACACGCAGCGCGGCCTGGTGCACATGTCGGGCAACGTACGCGAGTGGGTTCAGCCGCAGGTCTACGTGCTGCTCTCCGGTCTCGAAGAAGGCGACCCGCTCAGCCTCGGTGTGATGGCGCGCTTCGACTGGCGCGGTGCCGCGGCCATGGGTGGCTCGTACTTGCTCGGTATCGAAGACTGCGACTTCGCCAGCAGCCTGACGGAGTCACCGCTCGCGCGGAAGATCGACATCGGATTCCGCGTCGTCACGAGCGGCGTACGCCTGGACCGCTGAGTCGTGCGCATCGGTCTCGTTCTCGTAGCCCTCGTTGCGGCAATCGTCATCGGTCTTCTGGTCTACGGATCGATCGACAAGCGGACGCGCCCAAGCGAAGACGTCGAGCTCGTCGTGGACAGCGGAAGTGATGACGACGGCGCGAAGGCGTCGAACGCGACGCGTGCGCGTGAAGGCGACGATGCGGACGCCGAAGCGACGAACGAAACGCGTGTCGACGAGCCGCTCGTACCGCGCGTGCTGCCGCCCGACGCCGCACTCGAAGACGTGCGTGATGCGTTGGCGAGCAAGAGCGCGGACGCCGTGCGTGCGGCGTACGAACGCATCACCCGCATGAGTCGGAAGAGCGCGAGCTTCGGTGCATCGATCACGAAGCTCGCAAAGCGAGAGAGCGACCGCGCGCTTGCACGCATCGTCGAACGCGCCGCGGTCACACCGTGGTCGGAGCTCGATCCGAACGAGCAGGAAGCGTTGCTCGCGGGCGTGCGCTGACGCGCAGCGGCGACATCAACGCGGCGAGAACTCCTTGGCACGGAGACGAAGCCCACGCGAGGAGGGCTTCCCGTCGCCCTTCAAGCTCGCGTTCTTGCGCGCCATGATGCGGCGCAGCTTCTTTTCCCAGACGACCTGCACGCACTCCGACATGTACGGACAATCCTTTGTCCTGCACACGTAGCTCTCGGAACCGAAGCAGTCTTTCTTTTTAGCCATGTCGCAACCGGGACCCATCGTACGGCTCCCACCCGAGCCGCACAAGGGACCCCGCCTCCCGTCCCGCCTCTCCGGACTTCATCGGCACCCGTCGCTTCGCTCTCTAGCGAAGGAAACGCGAACTTGGCGGTTTCCACACCACGTTCACGAACGTCTTCGTCGTGCGTAAGCCTGTATGCTGCCGACGTGAGCACGATCCAGGGTCCCCGCATCGGCCACGACCTCGTGGACATCGAAAGATTCCGCAACGCCATCGCTCGACGCGAGCCGGCGTGGCGGCGGCGCGTCTTCACAGAAGGCGAATGGGAGGCCGCAGAACGACGACCTGATCGCGACGCCGTGCTCGCTGCGCGCTTCGCGGCCAAGGAGGCCGCGTTCAAGGCGCTGGGTACCGGCTGGGGCCGCGGCGTGCGTTGGCTCGACGTGGAGGTGGCCGGCGGCGGACGCAGCGCTCCGCGGCTCGTGCTGCGTGGTGAAGCCTTGCGCCTCGCCGAGAACGCCGGCGTCGAGCTGCAGATCTCCTTGAGCCACACGGACGAGCTCGCGAGTGCCGTGGTCATGGCACTCCCCCGCTAAAGCGGCAGCGGCACGCCTACAAACGAACACGGGCGCCGCGGTTGACCGCGGCGCCCGTGAGGATCGTTTGCGTTGTAGCTGTTGCGTGTGGCGTTACTCGGCCTTGCTCGCAACCTGCAGGCGGTGCGCCTTGATGAGCGCGTTGCGCTGATCGTCGCTCAGGTTGCGCACACCACCCAGCGCCTTGAGCGCAGCAGCGGCGACCGCACCCTCACCACCGGCGGCGGCGACGAGCGCGTCGATCTGCTCGGGCGTAGCGTCGTTCGAGCCAAGCACCTGACCAAGCGCGGCGGCGGCGGCGACCTTGATGTCGTCGCTGTCACCCTCGTTCAGCACCTTGACCAGCGCATCGGCACCGCCGACACGCAGGTTGCCGAGCGCCATGACGGCGTTCATGCGGATGTCGCCCGTGGGGCCTTCCGTGGCAGCCGTGCTGAGGGGCTCGATCGCAACGCCCAGGTCGAACGTGCGGCAGCTGAAGTCCATCGCGGCGAAGGCGCCGGCGGCCTCGGCAGCGAGCGCGTTGGCGCGGTCCTGATCCGGGCTCAGGTCCTTCGCCTCGGCGGCGGTCGCAACCGTGTCCAGCGCAGCCGTCTCGACGACCGGGACCTCGATGAAGCCCTTGATCTTGTCGCCGTACTTCTCACCGAGCATGTTCTTGATCGCGTCCTTCTTGGAGTCCGCGGTGTCCTGCAGGAGGACGATGATGCTCATGTCGCGCGTACGCGCGTCGCGGGTGAGCTCGTCGATCACGCCGAGCGAGTAGTTGTGACGGTGGGCCGAGATCGTGTTGGCCTGGTCGCCGAGGTCGGCACGCACGACGACGACGTCGATCGTGGGCGCGCTCTTGGCGCGGATGACACCCTCGGTGCCCTCACCCTCGGCCGCGGCGATGTAGCCGCCCTGCGCGAGCGCGATGAGCAGCTTGGAGCGCGTCGCCTCGTTGTCGTCGATCACGAGCACCTGGCGCAGCGCGCTCTCGGAGGCGGCCTGCGCGGCAAGCGCGGCGACCTTGTCCGAGTTGGGCAGGTTGCTCTTGGGGCTCATGTGGAGCGCCGCGATCGCGGCGGAGTAGCGCAGGTGCTTGTGCGGCGCCACGAGCGCGTCACCGAGGGGGTGGCCCTCGAGCGTCTCGTCGCCGTAGGTCGCACGGACGAGGTCGCAGCACTCGACAGCGACGTCCCAGTCGCCGTTCGCGATGCTCGCGGCGAGGGCGGCGGAGGCGGCACCGAAGCCCTGGCTCTCGGCCAGGTTGAAGGCGCCGTCAGCGAGCCCCTCGGGCGCGTTGTCCGCGCGGGCCTGGGCCTCGACACGCTGCGCGAGCAGCGCACGTACGAGCAGGGCGCGCGCGGCGCCGTTGCCAGCGTCGAGGTTCAGTGCGTCGATCGCGCACTCCTCGGCCATCTGGTACGCGTAGAGGTAGTAGGGCACCTCGTAGCGGACGAGGGCATCGCCCTCCCAGCGCCACATGTTCTTCGTGCTGTCGAAGCTCGTGGCGAGCGAGAGGTCCTTGCTGTAGTAGCGGTTGCCGAGCGCCGTGTAGGCGGCGGAGGCGCTACCGGCCTCGGCACCCATCTTGGCGAGCGCGGCACTGGCCTTCTCGGCGATGCCCGGATCGTCGTCGCTCGTGGCGGCGCTGAGCGCGGGGATCGCACGGCTGTCGCCGCTGTCCGCGAGCACGGCCGCGGCGTAGCGGCGGATGTTCGCGTTGCTGCTCTGCATCGTCTCGGCCAGCGCCAGGGTGGCATCGCCACCGAGCTGACGCAGCGCGAGGATCGCGTTCACGACCGTCTCGTGCGACGAGCTACCGAGGTAGGGGTAGAGGTACGGCACGGCGAGCGCACCGGCGCGGCGCAGCTTCGCCGACGCACGGCGGCGCTTGTCGATGGCGTCGCTCTCGACCGCTTCCTGGGCCGTGGCCTGGATCGCGTCGTCGCTCATCGCCTCGGCGGCAGCGCCGGGCTTCGACTTGTCGAGCAGGTACTCCATCAGACGCTGGTGCTCGCCACCCTGGGCCAGCACGCGAATGATGAGGCGGTCCTCGGTGTCCCGCAGGATCCCGTAGACCTCGCTGTCGTCCGGGTTGCTCGCAACGTACGCCTGAAGCTTGGGCAGAGCCTGCTCATAGCGACCGGCGGCGTAATCTTCGAGCGCGGACTTGAGGTCCGCCTCGTCAGCAGAGGCCACACTCCCCAGCGCAAAGACGGCGACGAGCGCCACCAGCGCAAGGAACTTCGACGTGGCCAGAAGGCGTACTGCCTTCATGGATGCCCTCCCTTCGGCTTTACCCTTTCGAGCGTGCACCTTCTGAGCGTTGCTCATCCGGCCCTCCGTCCGGCACCCTCGAAATTGCGGTACAGGGCCCGGACGTGCCGGTCCCTGCAGTCGCGGGAGTGTACGCCCCCCCTTCCAAAGGTGTCAAGAACGGCCTCGTAGTACACGAGCGCCCCTATCCTCTTCGATACAAACGCTTTACGCGCAAGCTGCGACTCTGGGCGCAGCAGCCCGGGCTTCGAATGGCGGAGCGCGGCGCCGATCACGCGGACGCACCCCCGGTTGGGCCCGACGACGGCGATTTCAGGCTGAGCAAAAGGGCCACCCCGAGCGCGACGACGCACGAGAACGCGGCGGTCCACAGCGGGTGGAATCCGAGCCGCGCCAGGGGGGTCTCCGCGCCCATCCAGCCGAACGGATCGTTGGCCAGGAACGCGAAGAGATAGCCCGCCAGGACGCCGATCACGGCCGCCCGCTCGCCGACGCGGCGCGTCCCGATCGCGAGCAGGAAGAGCGCCAGGATCGGGCCCGCCGCGTAGCCCAGCCAGCGCACGACGAGGGTCAGCACGTTGGTCTGCTTGTCCGCGGAGCCCGCCAGCTGCTGGTGCGCGATCAAGGCCGCCGCGATGGCGAGCACGCCGTAGATCAGCGTCAGCCGGCGCGCCGTGGCCAGGCGCCCGGCCTCGTCCAGGGGCGCCCTGCGCAGGGGCTCGACGAAGTCCACCAGCGTGGCCGTCGACATCGAGTGGATCGCCGAGTCCATGCTCGACATGGCCGCGGCCAGGATCGCGGCCACCAGCACGCCGGTCAGGCCGATGGGCACCCGGTCGGCGATGAACGTGCCCAGCACGGGGATGTCGCCTTTGGGCGCCGCGCCGTCGTACCAGGCGTAGAGCGCGATCCCGAGCGTCATGGTCAGCGCCACGACGACCGCGCCAATGGCCCACGCAAGCACGCCGGCGCGTCGTGCGGCGCGCACGTCCTTGCAGGCGAGGAAGCGCTGCACGGACTGCTGGTTCGTGCCGAACACGCTCATCGCGAGGATGCCGTAGGCGAGCACGCTCGTGAGCACCGTCGGCACGCGGGCGGGATCGGGCGAGACATCGAACACCGGCGGCCGGTCCTTGCCGTTGAGCGCATCGTCGAAGCCGATCTCGCCCTTCGGCAGGTCCCCCATCGCGAGCGCCAGACAGGCGATCACGCCGCCGACGACGAGCACCATCTGCAGGGTGTCGGTCCAGACCACCGCGCCGAGCCCCCCCACTGCGCTGTAGGCCATCGCCGCGATGCCGACGCCGATGATCGCGAGCTCGATGTGGCCGTCGAGGCCGATGACGTGCGCGCCGACCGCGGCCGTCGTCGCGAGGATGGGGCCGGCGCGCAAGAGGACGGTCACGTGGAAGAGCACGCTGGCAAGCCGGCGCGCGACCTTGCCGAAGCGCACTTCGAGGTACTCGTAGGCGGTCGTGAAGGACAGCCGGGCGAAGAACGGCAGGAACACGACGCACACGACGCCGATCGCCAGCAGGTCGCCGAGCTGCAGCTGCCACCAGGCGTAGCTGGTCGAGAACCCGCTGTCCGTGCCGCCCAGGAGCGAGATCGAGCTGAACGAGGTGGCGATCAACGAGACGCCGATCGCCCACCACGGCAGCTGCTTGCCACCGAGCATGTAGTCGGCCGCGGTCTTCTGCTTGCGCTTGCTGGCGACGCCGAGGGCCACGACCACGCACGCGTACGCGAGCACGATGAGTCCGTCCCAGAGATCGATGGCGGCCAGGGGCACGAGGGGGGACCGTACCGGTCGCTCCCGACGCTTCGGCTCCGCTCGGGCGCTACGCGGGGAAGAGCCGATCGCAGATGGCGGCCTCGACCTGCGGCCCCGTGCCGGGCACGTGCACGCCGCTCCATCCCGCCAGCGGGGTCATGGAGATCCACTTGAGGTCCACGTCGCTGTCGCGCGCGAGCTGCACGAGGTCCAGCTGCAGGCCGTCGGTGCGGCTCGAGATGCCGGCCGCGCCCTTCCAAGCGCGCACGCCCGACATCGTGATCACCGTGGACGACGAACCGAAGAAGTCGGGCGGCGGCAGCTCGCCTTCGTCGGGGACGCGCAGGATCTGGAAACGCACGCCGGCCGCCTTCGCGCGGGCGGCGAAGACACCGCCGCGCTCGGCGCAACCGTCGTCGTCGAGCACGAGGAGCGCGCCCTGCTCCGGCTCGATCGCCGCACCGCCCGAGAGGTCGACCGCGCGGCGCGCCACGCGGTCGGCGATCTCGAGCAGCTCCTCCGGGGCGCGGGGGCCGGTCTCGAGCTCGGCGGCACGGATCGCGAAGGCGCGCAGGCGCTCGGCGGAGCGTTCTCCGCGCTGGCGCAGGGCCTTGAGCGCCGGCGCGTCGAGCAGCGCCGTGGGGTCGCCCGTCACGACGTCGCCGTCGTCGAAGAACGAGCGCGCGACCAGCTCGGGCTCCTCGGGGTAGAGCAGTGCGTCGCAGCCGGCGCGCAACGCCTTGCGGGCAGCATCGAGCTCGGTTCCCGTCACGAGCGCCGCAGCCATGAGGAGCGCGTCGGTGAAGATCAACGGCGGCTCGCGGCCGGCGGACGCGGCGAAGAGCGGTTTGAGGATGCGCCGCGAGACGGTTGCGATGCGGCTGGTCGCGTCGAGCGTGGCGTAGTGCACGTGGGCGGTCATGACCGCCGGACAGCCGGCCCCGACCACGTCGAGGAACGGCGCGATGTCGCGGCGCTTCAGGCGGTGCTCCGGATCGCCCACGACGGGAAGCGCGTCGTGGCTGTCCTCGACCGTCGCGCCGTGGCCGGGGTAGTGCTTCGCGACGGGCAACGCGCCGCCGGCCATGGCACCGCGGCTGAAGGCGCTGGCCATGAGCGCCACGCGCGCCGGATCCCAGCCGAACGCGCGATTGCCGACGATCGGGTTCGACGGCTCGCTGCGCACGTCGACGACCGGCGCGAAGAGCACGTCGATGCCGACCGATCGCGCCTCGCGCGCCGAGAGCTCGCCGAAGGCGGCCGCCTCCTCGGGCGTGGCGGCCAGGCCCCAGATGGCCGCGTCGGGCAGGTGGCTCAGGCCCTCGACCTGCTGGCCCGCGCCGCGCTCCATGTCCGACGCGATGAACAGCGGCCGGTCGGCCTCGCGGCGCAGACGGCGCGTGAGGTCCAGGACCTCGTCGCGCTCGCCGCCGAACAGGCAGAAGCCCGCAACCCAGGGCTGGGTGGCGCGCCGGAGCGCGAGCGCGCGCTCGCCCTCCGCGTCGCGGTCGAGGCGGATGCCGGGAACGAGCAGGGGCAGATCGAGCGACGCCATGGACGCGTCAGGCTACCGCCCGTGCGCGACGCCGCTCGGATGCGCTTCGCACATCCGGAGGTCGCTAGTCCTCCTTGAAGAGGCCGTCGTCGTCGGAGCTGTCCGGAAGACGCGCGCGGCCGCGGCGGCTGGTCTCGGCCTCCGGGGCAAAGTGCGGCGTGGGTGCCGGCAGCGGGTCGGGCGTGCTCAGGCTGAAGCCGCTGGCGCCGCCGAAGAGCTGCGTCCAGTAGCTGCCGGTGCGGCCGCAGCCCATCTCGGTCCAGCGCGAGAGCATGTTGCGGTGGTGACCGCTGGAGCGGAACCAGGCCCAGAACGCGCCGCGACCGGTGCCCGGCCCCATGGCGATGTTCTCGCCGACGCCGCCGCCGTAGCCCTGCTGCTTCGCGCGGTTGCCCGGCGTGCGGTTCTCGTTCGTCGCGCCCTTGTTGGCCGGCACGTTGTGCGCGAAGTAGTTGTTCTGGCGCATGTGACGACTGTGGCCGCGGGCGCCACGGAGCAGGCGCTCGTTGATCTTGACGGCGCGCAGGCCCATCATCATCCGGTACTCGTTGACGGCGCGCGTGTTGTCCTTTTCCTGCTCGGTCGCGGTCGTCTCCAGGCGCTCGTTGAACGAGAGCACCTTGAGCGAGTACTCGCGGTTGCTCGCCTCCTTGCCACCGGGCGCGTACGAAGGCATGTCGATCGCCTTGTTGATGCGCTCCTTGACGACGTCGAGGTCGGGGCTGTAGCCGGGGTCGATCTGCGCGAGGACGGCGTCGACCTCGGTCACGCGCTCGAGTTCGGCCTTGAGGTTCTTGTCCCACTGCGCGATCAGGTCGAAGGGCCGATCCCAGACCTCACGCACGAGGTCGACGAGCTCCTCGACCTCCTTCTGGTTGCGCTTGTTCGGGTTGGGATAGGGATACGCCTGCGAGTCGAAGATGAGCTTCAGCGCCGTGGCGCGACGCGTCTTGAGCAGCCCCAGGAGCTTGCTCTTGTGCTTCGAGCTGCGGAACGCCTTGTTCTCGGCGATCTCCTCGATGACGGCGTCGCGTCGGACGCGCATCGACGCCTCGAAGCGATCGCGCGCCGGCTCGCCGATCGCGAGCAGCTCCTTGTACGCGCCCTCGCGCACGTCGAGCTTCGGGCTGGTGATGCGCTGCATCGCGTCGGCAATGCGCGCCTCGAGCACGAGGAAGTCGCGGCGGGCAGGCGTGACGTAGGCGCCCTCGTGGACGACGTAGCCGCCGGCCGGCACGTCCTCGCCGCGCCAGCGCGCGATGAGGGCGAAGAGGCGCCCGGTGTCGACACCCGACTGGCCGGCCTGGAAGGCGAGCTGGCTCGCGGCCTCGGGACCGCCGACGACCTGCATCAGCGCGGCCGCGTTGACGGCGGCCTCGCCGGTGGGCTCGCTGCGCTCGAAGAGCTCGGCGAAGAGACGCGGGCTGACGCGCTCCCAGCGGAAGCGGCTCTCGCCGCCGCGCACGAGCGTCGCGATCGTCTCGAAGTCCGCGTCCACGAGCGTGGCCTTGAGGCGGTCGCTCAGCGGCACGCGGCGGAACTTGTCCTTGCCGTTGGCCTTGATGTCGGCGACCAGCGCCTCGAACGCCTTCTTGGCCATGTCGAGGTCGTCGCGGCGCGAAGCGAGCGTGCCCTTCCACTCGCCGGCGGGCGCCTCGGCGTGGGCGCCGGTGATCGTGGAGAGCGCCGTGTCGAAGCGGCGCTCCTTCACCATCGCGGCCGCGAGGTCGAGCGCCTGCTTGGCGGCGATCACCGCCGCGGGGGTCGTGGGCGTCGCGGGGGCGCTCGGGCCCTCGGCGGCGGGCGTCGGCTGGCTCGGGGTCGGCGTGGCGGGCTGGGCCGCAGCCGCAGCGGCCGCGGCGGCCTCGGCCGCCTCGCGCAGGCCGCGCAGGGTGCCGGCGAGCTTCACCTCGGCCTTCGTGCCGGCGAAGCCGGCCATGCGCTTCTCGAGCCAGCGCGCCGCCATGTCGGGACCGGAGCGCTTGTCGAGGCGGGCGACCCGCGAGGTGAGGCGATCGGCGGCGACCGACGCCTTCGACTCGACGGCATGGACGCCCTGCGCGATCAGGTCGTCGACGTCGACGGCCAGGGGCGCGGAGCGCTTGAGCCGGCGCCAGTTCTCCAGCGCCTCGTCGAAGCGGCCGGCCTTGATCAGCTCGCCGGCCTCGAAGGTCAGCGCGGCACCGGTGTTCTCGAGCCAGTTGGACTGCAGCGCGGTGATCGTGCCGGTCAGCGACTCGAAGCGCGGAAGCCACTGCGCGCCGTACTCCTGCAGGAAGTAGTCGCGGCGCGCGGCGAGATCGGAGGGCCGGTAATCGAGCGCCTGGTCGACGAGCTCGGCGAGGTCCGCCTCGAGCGCGGCGTCGCGGCTTCGGATGTGGGCGAGGCGGCGCTTCGCCTTGTCCTGGACCGCGGTGTCCTCGTTCTGCTGGACGAGCGCCTCGAAGCCGGCCTTGGCGCCGGACCAGTCCTTGGCGTCGAGCAGGCGCACGGCGGCTTCGTACTTGTTCTTGAGCGCGCCGCTCTGCGAGGCCTTCTCGCTCTGCTGATTCATCACGACGATCGCCGCCGCGGCCGCGAGGGCCACGCCGATGAGCGGCGCGATGAGACGCGAGCGCGATCCGCGGGCGCGACGTCGCGCCTCGCCTTCGCGGCGGGCGCTGCCGTTCGTGCCGCCGTTGGTGCCGCCGTTCGTCGCGGCCTTGGGGCGCGGCTCCGGACGGGCGGGCCCCTTGGCCTTCGCCTCGCGCGAGGCGGGCGGTGCCACGGAGGCCGGGGCGGCCTTGGGCGCGACGGCCGGCGTGACCGGCTTCGGCTTGGCCGGGGGCGTCTTCACCGCGGCGTCGGGGATGAACGTGATGCGCGCGTCACCGACCTCGATGACGTCGCCCGCCGACAGCGAGATCTGCTTGATCACGTTGCCGTTGACCTTGGTCTGGTAGCCGCTGCCGCTGTCCCGCAGGCGGTAGCGGTCGTTGCCCAGGGGCTCGAGCACACAGTGGGTGCCGCCGATGGCGCCGACGTTCAGCTTGAGATCGGCGTCGTCCGCACTGCCGATACGCACGGCCTGGTCCGGCAGGGGGGCCTCGAAGGTCTGGCCCTTCACCTCGATGCGCAGCGTCGCCATCGGCTTGACAACTCTCCGGGGGACCACGGGCACTGCGCGGGGCCGGGGCCTTCCGCGGGTGCTGGGCAGCGTTCTGGTGCGTTTGCGGGACGGGATTCTGGAGCGGGACATCCAGTCTACTTCGACCAATCCCGCCTGTGCCATGTAGGTGACGGCGCCCGAAACCGCCCGGTTCCGCCTTCGTCGACCCGAATGGGGGCTATTCGGGGAGGTGCAGCAGGAAGTCGAGGAGCTCGTGCGTCCGTTCGACCTGGAAGCCGGCGTCCCGGGCCGCCACCTCGGTGAAACCCGCCCGCCGGTGGCTGCGGACCCCGGCCCCGAAGATGGCGAAAGGCACCGGATCGGGCAGGACCCGGCCCGTCTCGGCCGAGCAGGCCTCCCCGGCGATGACGACCACACGGGCCCCCAGCCCCCCTTCCACGGCCCGCAGGGCGCGATTCAGGACGTAGCCGTCGATCCGCTCCAGGCCCTCGACCTTGGCCACGAAATCCCGCGTCTGGGAGGCAACGGCCAGGGCATCGACGTGGAGCACGACCAGGTCGTGGGTCTCGAGCGCCGCGAGGGCCGCGTCCGTCTTGGCTCGGAGGTTCGTGCCGGGGCGGCCGGTGGCGCCCTCGGGGCGCTGGACGGTGAAGCCGGTCAGCCGGGCGGCCCCGCGGAAGGCCGGATCCACCCCGACGAACGCCGCGCGGATGCCCGTGCGGGCCGTGAAGTCGGGCAGCGCCGTGGAGACGCCGGGGCACCAGGGCCAGATCATCGTGGCCGGGTTCTCGCCCAGCTCGCGGCGCAGCTCGTTCACCTCGTGGGGCACGAGGATCTCGACGGAGCGCTCGATGCCGGCGAGCAGGCGGCCGATGCCGGTGCCGCGGGGCAGCGCGCCGCGGAGCGTCTTGCCGACCACCTCGTAGGGCGACGTCGTCTTGACGCGGACGTCGCGCGCGCCCTTCCAGAGCATCACGTTGCGCCAGCCCTCGCCGGCGTGGAAGGTCAGGTTCGGATCGCCGATCTTCTCCCCCAGCGTCTCGAGCAGCACGAGCGCCTCATCACGGCTGATCGTGCCGGCGGTGACGTCGAAGATCGTGTCGTCGTCGGCGGTGACGAGCGAGAGGCGAAAGGCCTGGTCGAGCGAGCCGACCGGGACGTCGAAGGCCGCCGCGTCGAGGCAACCGCCGATGTCGCCGTACGAGATCGGATCGAGGCCGAGCACGCCGAGCGCGAAGGCGCCCTCCTCGGGCGGCATCCCGGGCGGCGCAGGAGCCAAGCGCCCCAGGCGTCCCTCGCGCGCCATCCGGTCGAGCACCGGCGTGGCCGCCGCCTCGAGCGGCGTGCGCCCGCCGAGCTCTTCCAAGGGGCGATCCGCGGCGCCGGACGCCACGACCACCAGCGTCTTCATGGTCAGCCTTGCCCCTCACCGGCTTCGGGCGGTGCCTCGCCCGGCAGGAACATCCACGGGAACGGCTTGTCCGGCACCGTGTGACGCTCGAGCGTCTCCTCGAACGCGGTGACGACGACCTCCATGACGACGCCGACGCGGGCCTCGTGCACGTGGCCCGAGTAAGCGATCAGCTCGCGCGGCGCAAACGTGCCGTGCAGGTGGATGAAGGGGCGGCCATCCTCGGCCTCGACGGAGATGCTGCCCGAGAGCTGTCCGACCTCCATGGGCTCGTCGAACTTGCGCTTCTCGTACTCCATCGTCTCGGGGTCGAGGAACCCGAGCACGAGGAACGAGGTCGAGCCCAGGCCCGAGATCCAGCCGCTCTTGACGCCCGCATCGCTCACGAACTGGCGCAGGCACGTGGTGAGCTCGTCGCCCGGATCCAGTCGCAGCATGTAGCGGCCGGAACCGACGTGGTGGTAGTGCATCGGCGGTTGGGCCCTCCCGATCGGAGCCTACGCCCGCGTATCTGGAGGGTCAAGGAGCGCACCCGCTAGCCATTCAGCGTGTGCAGAGGCCCCCACCCGTAGGATGAGCCGCCCCCCTCGGAGACTGCGTGCGCTACCACTTCATCGTCAATCCGGTCGCCGGACGGGGTCGCGTGACGACGATCCTGGACGACGTGCAGACGATGCTCCGGGAGCACGGCTTCGAGGTCAGCCGGTACGTCACGAAGGCCGCCGGCGACGCCGGCGTCCACGTCGCCACGCTCGGTCCCGACGAGGTCGACCGCGTCGTGGTCGTCGGCGGCGACGGCACCCTCCGGGAGGTCGTGAACGGGATGCCGCCGCCGTTGCCCTGGCCCATCGGGATCGTGCCCGTCGGCACGGCCAACCTCGT
>JASJAY010000101.1 GCA_030066775.1 Planctomycetota bacterium | reverse complement strand
CCCGGGGGCCGCCCCCCCCCCCCCGCCCGCGAAAAGTGTCCTGACACCTACTTGTCGCGGACTTCGTCGACGAAGTCCCAGACCTGGCGCACCAAGCTCGAGTGGCCCACGCCCGGGAGCATGGTGCGCTTCACGTTGGTGAAGCCGTTCTCCTCGAACGCTTTCATGGCCCAGTCGGTCTGCTCCTCGATCCCCGGCGGCGTCTTGCCGTGCGTCAGATGCCGATGCGGGTCCTTCTCGCCCGTCATGACGTGGATCCTCGGTCCGCCGTCCTCGGGCTTCTTCGCCCCCTGCGCCAGCCCCGGCTGGAAGTTGGCGCAGGCGGGCGCGGCGCAGAACACGCGGTCCGGATGACGCAGCGTGAAGCCGTAGCAGAGGTTGCCACCGCCGGAGAAGCCGGTGATGGCGATCTTCTTCTCGGCGCCGAAGTGCGCGTGCAGGAAGTCGAGCATCGCGAGCAGGCCGGGGACGTCGAACGACGTGCGCTTGCCGTTCCACTTGTCGATGAGCGCCTTCGAGTACGCGGGGAACTTCTTGGGATCGATGGCGTTCGTGCAGGAGAGCGCGTTGGGCGCGACCGTGATGAAGGGCCGTGAACCGCGGCCGCTCTTGAACGAGTTCGCGTTGCCCTTGAAGTTCGCGCCGGCGCCGTCCACCGAGACGAGCACGGGATAGGACTTGCCCGGCTTCCACGAACCGGGCAGCGAAACGTACGCGGCGGCCTCGTGCGTTGGGCTCACGAGCAGCAGCGGACTCTTCTTGGCCTTTGCGGCGAGCGCCGCGACGCGCTTCTTCGAGGCGTCGAGCGAGAGGGCCGTCACCGCATGGCGCATCGCGCGGATGTCCCCCTCGTCCTTGCCGAACAGCTTGGCCAGCTTGTCGTAGCCCTTGGCCGCGTCCTTCTGCGCCTTCTCGATGCGCTTCGTGGTCGCGGCCGTCGCTTCGCCTTCGCCGGCCAGCCCCTCGATCGTCGTGGCGAGCGCATCGAGCCCCTTGAGCTCCGCATCGAGCGCCTTCGCCTTGTCGTGGGCGTCCTGCGCCTCCGACTTCAGATCCGCGCGGGCGAGGTCCTGCCCCAGCTTCAGCCACACCTCGGCGATCTTGGTCTTGTGCTTCTGCGCCGACTTCTCGAGCCGGCTCGAGCCGTCCTTGGCAAGCAGCGGCGTCGCGAGCGCCAGCAGCAATAGAACCGGGACCGCGAACACGAGGGAGCGGCGCATCATCGGCAGTGCCTCCGAGGGCCGCCAGGGTACCGGCCGTGCGCGTCTAGCGGTCGCGTTCGCGTACGAAGTGGGCGAGATCGACGAGTCGCTCGGGATGGGGGAGCCCCGCCACGGCCTCGATCGCGGCCGCGACCTCCTGCCGGGCTCGCTCGCGCGCGGCCTCGAGCCCCTCGAGGGCGACTACGGTGAGCTTCTCGTCCTGGCGGTCCTTGCCGGGGGTCTTGCCGAGTGCTTCGGCGGTGCCCGTCTCGTCGAGCACGTCGTCCACGAGCTGGAAGGCGAGCCCGAGATGCAGCCCGTACGCGCCCAGCGCGTCGACCGTCGCAGCGTCTGCGCCGCCGGCGAGGCCACCCCCGCGCGTGGCGGCCTGGATCAGCGCGGCCGTCTTGCCCCGGTGGATGCGGTAGAGCTGCTCGGCGTTCGGGGTGCCGTGCTCCGCGGCGAGGTCCTCGACCTGCCCACCGACCATGCCGGCGAAGCCCGCGGCGTCCGCCAGCGCGACGCCGAGGGCCCGCGCGAGCGTCGCGTCCTGCGTCTCGCGCAGCAGGATCCCGAACGCCATCGTGTGCAGGCAGTCTCCGGCCAGGATCGCGTGCGCTTCGCCGAAGACCTTGTGGCTCGTGGGCCGGCCCCGGCGCAGGTCGTCGTCGTCCATCGCGGGGAGGTCGTCGTGGATCAGGCTGTACGTGTGCACCAGCTCGAGTGCGCACGCGAACGGCACCGCGACCGCGCGGTCGCCGCCGACGGCTTCCGCGGCCGCGAACGCGAGGGCCGGGCGTAGGCGCTTGCCGCCCGCGAAGACGGAGTAACGCACCGCTTCGGCGAGACGCGGGGCGCCGTCCGCTTCGGCCGGCAGCAGCCGATCGAGCGCCGTCTCGACGGTCTGCTTCGCGTCGTCGAGGTAGGCGCGCAGCGCGCTCGAATCGGTGGGCTGTGCGGCCATGCCGCAATCATCCTCCGGCGCGGGAACCGGTCAACCGGGTGCCGGCCGTCACCGAAGGGCGCCCTCAGTCCGTCTTCGGCGCAGGCGTGCGCTGCCCGTGCTGGAACAGCACGAGGCCTGTGACCTTCCCCTCCTCGTCGCGCGCGAACGTGAGCGAAGCCGGGGTGATCCGGTAGGTCCACTTCGTCTCCGACACGGGAAACACCCGCCAGGTGGGCTGGCCGGTAAGCGTCACCGCGAGGCGCCGCCCCACCCGCTCGACCGTGAAGACCCTTCCGGGGCCTAGCGTGTAGGTGCCCTCCAGGGCGTCCATCGCCTCCAGAGGGACGTCGACGACCTTGGGCACCGCGGGCAGGTCCGGCGTCTTGCCGTCGAGGATGGCGAGGACGTTGCGTCCGAGCTTGTCGACGAGTCCCGTGCCCGTGTTCGACAGCACGACGACGCCGCGGTCCTTGGCACGGTCGAACGCCATGAACGCGTGGTAGCCACCCGTCTCGCCGTTGTGCCAGTGGCGGCCCGCGCCGTCGATGTGCCAGCCCAGCCCCATGGGCGGGCCGCCGGGGCGCCTCTCGTGTCGCTTCTGCGCGAGGGCCTGCGCCTTGCCGAGCGGCGTCGCGTCCGGCCGTAGCGCGGACTTGAGGATGCGCAGCATGTCGTTGGCGGTGCTGCGGACGCCGCCGGCGCCCGCGAACGTCGGCAGGTCCCAGGTCTTGGTGGGGGACGTGTCGAGCTTGTGCGGACGAGCGACGCGCGGCTTCATCGCCGGCGTGTAGACGACGCGCGTATCCGTGAGCCCCAACGGTTTGGCAAGCCGCTCGAGCACGAGCGCTTCGTAGGTCGTGGAGGCCTTGCGCGCCAGCATCTGGCCGAGCAGGCCGAAGCCGAGGTTGCTGTACGCGTAGCGCTCACCGGGGGCGCGCGCGGGCTCCCACGAGCGCAGGAACGCGTAGAGCTGATCCGTCGTGTAGTCCGCGTACGGGTTGAAGGGGTCCTTGGGCCGGAAGTTGTCCGGCATGCGCGGCAGGCCCGAGCGGTGCGTCGCGACGTCGAGCACGGTCATCGGCCGGTCGCCCTTCGTGGCGAGCTTCGTGTCCTTCGGCAGGAGGTCCTGGACCGGCGTCTCGAGTGCGAGCCGTCCGGCGAGCACGTCGTGGGCGAGCAGCACGCCGGTGAGGGCCTTCCCGATCGAACCGATCTCGAACACGGTCGTCCCGTTGGGCTTCTCATCCCGATCGACGTCCGTGCGCCCGTAGCCGAGCACCGCCTCGCGCTTGCCGTCCACGACGGCGATGACGACGCCGACGAGCAGCTCGCTGTCCGTGTAGGCCTCCGCCTGGGTTCCGATCGCCGCGACCTGTGCCGCCGGCAGCCCGTCGGGCTTCGCCGCGGGCTTGTCGGCGATGGCCGGGGTGGTGGCGAGCGGGAGCCCCACGAAGAGCAGGGCTACCCAAAGCAGCGGACGTCGACGCCTGCGTCGCATGGAGACCTCCCCGGGCCCGCGAACGGATACGATCTCGGGCCGTGGATACCCTGCGTCCCCTCCGTCTCGCCGCGGTCACCCTCCTGCTCCTGGCCGCCGGTTCCGCGCGCGCCGACGAAGCCGTCGTGCCGCCCGTCGCGGTGGCGGCCGAGGGCGCGCACTTCCGTATCCTCTGCCACTTCGACAACGAGGCGGTCGCGCGCGAGGCGCTGGTCCTGGCGGAGGCCGCATGGCGCCCCACGACGGCGGTGGTCGGCTTCGAGCCGAAGCTCGAAGGCAAGATCGACATCCACCTCTACCGCACGCCCGAGGTCTATCGCGCTGCCGAGGGCGAGATCACGAACGGCACCTTCGCGCGCAACAACGCGTTCTCGAGCTGGGCGCTCAAGACGGCGCACATCGCGCTGGAGCCCGTCTACAGCGACGCGCTCCTGAAGCGAGTCGGGCTGACGGCCCAGACGAAGCGCAACATCGCGCACGAAGCGGCGCACTTGATCGTGTACTACGCGTGGCGCCACTTCCGGCAGCACCCGCGCTGGCTCTCGGAAGGCATCGCCATCTGGGCCGCCGACGAGGCGCTCGTGCCGGGCGGCACGCCGAAGGCGCTGGGTACGCGCCCCTTCGCTTCACGCCGCATCGTCCGGTTCCGCGCGCTCGCGGACGAGGACCGCCTGCCGCCGCTCGACAACGTGGTGGCCTGGGATCGGTACCGGGACCTGGGCTTCCACGATCGTTACGCCTTCTGGTGGGGCTTCTTCCGGCATCTGTACACGGGGCCGCGCCGCGAGGCGTTCCAGGGCGTCTTGAAGCAGATCGCCGACATGCCCGCCGGCGGTGCGTTCACCGGCGCGCTGCGAACGGCGATGAAGCAGGCCCTCGCCGACGAGGACGGCAGCTTCGACACGCTGCGCGCCGAGCTCACCGCCTTCGGCAGCCAGGTCGACGGCCGCTGGGACGAGGTGATCCGCACGATGGACATGCGCGGGCGCACGTGGTGGCAGCTCGCCTTCCCCGACAGCAACGCCATCTGCTGGCGCAACGAGTCGGCCGGCGAGAAGCCCTACGGCATCCTGGGCGTGTTCGAGATCCAACCCACGGACGAGCCCCAGGTGAACGTGCTCCTCGGCCGCGACGAGGAGCAGGGGTTCATCTCGGTGGCCTACCGCGTGGGTTCGGGCGTGAGCGTCTTCCGCTACGACGCGGCGGAGGACACGTGGACGCGACTCGCCTACGAGGACGCCCCGTCCCTCGCCACGGCCAAGCGCCACGGCTTCCTCGTCGCCGTCGAGGCGGGCACGGTCACGGCCTGGCTGGATCGGCAGCGCATCGTCTCGGTCGACATCGAGGACCATCCCCTGGAGGGGGCGTGGGGGCTGGGCGTGCAGGCCGGTGGGGCGGGCGTCTGGTCGAACGTGCGGCTGCGCCGTTGAGGGACGCTGCCCCCGATCAGACGACGGGGGAGAGCTCGCCGGTCGTGAGGTCGAACGCGAAGGCCAGCGGGGGCCCACCGTTGAGCGACACCGAGAGGGCGACCGTGGTCGTGCCGTCCAGCGTGGCCGTGCCGGTGATCGAGTCCGTGCCCACCGTGACCGTGAGCTCGAACGTGCCGGTCGGGAGGGTGCCCGGCGTCGTGATGATCGAGATGTCGATGTCGGTCCAGGACAACGTGCCGGTGCACTCGGTGCCCGCGCTCGTTGTGAGCGAGCCGCTCGTCGTGTCGAACACACCCAGCGGGCCCATGACGACGGTCACGGTGCCGCTCAGGGTCACGTGCGGCGCGTCGAACGGCGCCGGGCCCTCGAACGTCGTGACGATGTGCGTGCCGGCATCCACGCCGGTGATCAGCTCGGGCAACGCATCGGTGCCGTCCGTGAGCAGGCTCAGCAGCTCGGTCGGAGAGATCCCGCCCAGGCTCGGGTTGCCCAACGCATCGCGCAGCGCGGTCGTTCCCGTCACGTCGTTCACGTTGTCGGGCGGGTTGTCGACGTCGACGGCCCAGGCGAAGGACGTGTCGAGCGGGAACACGCCCGTGATCACGAGCTCGGGCGTGGGGCCGATCGGACCGATCAGACCCACGACCAGGTCGAAGAGCCCCTGGAACTCACTGGTGCTCTCCATGCCGCAGCCGTCGAGCAGCTGCTGGATGAGCTCCGACTCGGTCGGCGGCGTGGGCGTCGGCGGGGTCGGCTGCGAGAGGCTGGTCGCCGCGGTGCCGCTGCCACCGCCACAGGCGGTGCCGACGAGCAGCACCAGCGTGAAGGCGAGCTTTTTCATGATCGTCATCCCCTACAGCCCGTCGTCCGCGAGCCGGGCGCGGAGTTTACTCGCAGGCGGATCGCGGCCTCCAGCGCCAGCCGGGACGGAAGGGCCCCCGGGTGTCCTTCTGGGCGTTGTCGAACGCCGTGGCCGATCAGGCAGGCGTGAGCACGCCGGTCGTGAGGTCCAGCGAATAGCTCTGCTGCGGGCCCCCGTTTCGCGACACGACGACGCTGGCGGTGTTCGTTCCGTTCAGCGTGACCGTGCCGGTGACGGTGTCCGTCGCCGTGGCAATGGCGATGTCGAAGACGCCGCTCGGGATCGTGCCGGGCGTCGTGACGCTCGAGATGTCGATGTCCGTCCAGGCGAGCGTGCTGCTGCAGTCGGGACCGGCGGTCGTGGTGAGGCTGCCGCTCGACGTGTCGAACGCGCCCGCCTGGCCCATGACGACCGTAACCATGCCGCTCACGGTGAGGTTGGCCGTGTTCGAGGGGGGCGCGCCGTTGAACGTCGTGACGATCTGGGTGCCTTCGTCCAGGCTCGCGATCAGCCCGGGGATCGCCGTCGCGCCGCCGGTCAGGAGGCCCTGCAGATCGGTCAGGCTCAGACCCCCGAGGCTGGGGTTGCCGGCCGCGTCGCGAATGGCCGTCGTGCCCGTCAAGTCGTTCACGCCATCGGGCGGCGAGTCGAGATCGAGGCCCCACGAGAACGAGATGTCGAGGATGTTCACGCCCGTGATCACGACGGGGGGCGTTGCACCGCTCTGGCCGAGCAGGCCGACGATGAGGTCGTAGAGCCCCTGGAACTCGCTCGTGCTCTGCAGCCCACAGCCCTCGAGCAGCTGCTGGAGGATCTCCGACTCGGTCGGCGGGGTGGGCGGAGGCGTGGCCGGCGGCTGGCTGCTGTTGGTGGCATCGGTGCCGCCGCTGCCGCCACCGCAGGCGGTGCCGACGAGGAGCACGAGAACGAAAGCGAGCTTCTTCATGACGTGAATCCCGGCGGCTCGTAGCCCCTGAGCCGAGGGATCAGTCTACCCGCAGGCGGACTACAGGCTGTACCGCCACCCCAGGAGGAAGGTGAAGTCGGCGTCCTTCTGGGCGTCGTCGAAGTCGTTTGCGGAGCCGAAGACGATTTCGCCCTCGGGGTTCTCGCTCCAAACGAGGTGGATGGTGTGCCTGGGGTGCGGCCGCCAGAAGAGGCCGATGTTGAAGTAGACGGAGTTCTCGTCCAGCGAGAGGCCCGTACCGGCCAGGTAGCTCGTCTGGTACTGCAGGCCGATCCCGGCCCCGAAGCACGGGCTGATCCAGTACTCGAGGTTCAGGTTCGCGTTCGCGAGCACGTCCTCCGTCTCGATGCCGAGCTCGTCGAAGCGCTCGCTGGAGCCGGGCGCGCTCACGGTCGCCGCGCCCGTGAGCCAGACCTTGCGGCTGAAGGGCAGCGCCCACGCCAAGGTGACGTCCGGCTGCAGGTCCTCATTGCCGGCGTCGGTGCTCGAGCCGAATGCGGGCAGCGTCAGGCCGACGCTCACGGAGCTGAACAGGCTGTAGCAACCGATGCGCTGTCGCGGCAGCGGCACCTTCACGCCGAAGCGCAGCTTCCACATCGGCGTCGAGCCGAGCAGATCCTGACCATCGATGATCAGGTCCTTGCCGCCCGTGTCGTGGTTGTCGAGGACGTCGTCGCTCGCGCCGAGCAGGTTCTCCTCGACCCAGTTGCGCAGGCCTTCGAAGAGCGCGTGGTTCAAGGTGTACGCGTGAAGCGATGCGCTCACGTGCACGGGGATGCGCAGGCCGCCGAGACTGAGCACGCGCCGCGGGCTCACCACCTCGAGCTGGATGCTGCGCACCTCGCCGTCCGAGTCCCAGCGCCGGCTCTGGTTGTCGACCATGAAGCGCTCGTCGCTGATGCGCGTGATGTTGAGCGCGACGCGGCCGCGCAGCGGCGTCATCGCCTCACCCGCGGTGAGCGAGAAGGGCGTGGGGGAGACGGCCGGCGCCGTCCATGCGGAGCGCGTCTCGCCCATCGGCATCGAGGGGTGGTAGATGTCGCGCACGGGGGTGCGCGCGCGGCGGATCGGCTGCGCACCGTCCGCAGCGGCGTACGCCCGCGCTGCGGCATCCGCCTCGGCATCGATGACGGGCAGCGGGGCCGGCGCCGGCGGCGACGCCAACGGATCCCGAACGGCCGGCGCGTCGAGCTCCTCGGCTGACGCGTGCGCCGCGCACATACAAACGACGAAAGCGACCACCAACGTACGGATCGGACGCATGGTCACGGCCCTCCCTCGACCGTGAAGGGAGCGTAGAGGGGGCCGATCCAGGGGTCAATCTCCGTGCTCTCGTCATGGCCAGTCGTCGGCCCCGGCGGTGTTAAAAGCGGTTAACGGCCCTGCCTTGCGCGCGTGGCGAAGTGTCGCATTGCGCTACGGTCCTTAACGGACACATGAGAGAGAGGTTAGTGGTCATGCGGAACTCGGACGGGGCGCAGGGAACGCGCGGGCGCATTCTCTTCATCGAGGACGACGCGCTCATGCAGAACATGGTGGCGGACGTGCTTCGCGCGTCGGACTACGAGTGCATCAGCGCGCTGGACGGGATCTCCGGCTTGCGTCTGATCGCCGAGACCAAGCCGGATCTCGTTCTGCTCGACCTGCAGCTCGGGGCGCTGCCCACGGGCCTCGACATCTGCGCGCAGATGCGCCAGGACCCGACGATGCGCACGATTCCCGTGATCGTGTTCACGGGCGAGGCGCCGAGCACCGCGCTCGAGATCAAGCTCTTCGAGATGGGGGCGGACGACTTCATCGAGAAGCAGCGATTCAACCCGCGCGTGTTCATCGAGCGCATCCGCGCCGTCATGCGCCGCTCGCGCGCCGTCTCCAGCGACACGCTCGAGTTCGGCCCCATGCGCATCATCCCCGCGCGCCGTGAGGTCACGATCGACGGGCGGCCCGTCAACCTGACGCCGACCGAGTTCGACATCCTCTACAAGCTCGCGACGAACCGCGAGCGGGCGCTCTCACGCGAGGAGCTGCTCGATCGGGGTGCGGGTGGCCGCGATACCGTCGCGAACCGCACGGTCGACGTCCACATCCTGTCGATCCGCCGCAAGCTCGGCAAGCACGCCAACCTGGTTGCGACCGTGCACGGCGTCGGCTATCGGCTCGACACGCCGGTGGGTGTCGCGTAGCGAGCGTCCGGGTCTGACACCGGCCTGGGTGGACCGCAGTCATGGCGCGGCGGTATCGTCGCGCGCATGACCCAACGACCCCGCTACGCCCTCACGCTCGGCTTCAGCCTGCTCTTCGTCATCGGTCTCGGTGCGCCCCTGGTCGCCACGGGCGAGCCGGAGGAAGGGCTGAAGGTCGGCGCCCCCGCACCGACGTTCCGCCTCAACGACCAGGAGGGGAAGGTCGTCGATCCCCTTGCCACGGCCCGCAAGGCCGAGCGTTGGTTGATCCTGGCCTTCTTCCCCAAGGCGCTGACGCCGGGGTGAACGCGCGAGGTCTGCTCGCTGCGGGACGCAGCGAAGGCGCTGGATGCGCTCGGTGTGGACATCTACGGCATCAGCACGGACGGCGTGGCTACGCAGGCCAAGTTCGCCGAGAGCGAGTCGCTGGCGTTCCGCCTGCTCTCCGACCCGGACGGGAGCGCGGCGACGAAGTACGACGCGCTGATGGCGAAGATGCCGTTCGCCAAGCGCATGACCTTCGTCGTCGACGCGGAGGGCGTGCTACGCAAGATCGACACCGGCGTGCGCGTGGGCAGCCACGGCGCCGATCTCGTCAAGGCCATCAAGGCGCTGCGCGACTCGTAGATCGCGCAGCGCGTAGACGCAAGCGCTCTAGTAGCGGTAGAGGTCCGGCTTGTAGGGGCCGTCGATCGGAATGCCGAGGTACTCCGACTGCTCCTTGGTGAGCTTCGTGAGCTTCACGCCCAGCTTGTCGATGTGCAGGCGCGCCACCTCTTCGTCGAGGAGCTTGGGCAGCACGTGGACGCCGAGCTCGAAGTTCGAGTCCTCGTCCCAGAGCGCCATCTGCGCGAGCACCTGGTTGGTGAAGCTGTTCGACATGACGAACGAGGGGTGGCCCGTCGCGCAGCCGAGGTTCACGAGACGGCCGCGGGCGAGCAGGATCAGCTGCTTGCCGTTCGGCAGCGTGAACAGGTCGACCTGCTCCTTGATCACCTCCTCGGTGACGTCGTCGTTGTTCTCGAGCCAGGCGACGTCGATCTCGTCGTCGAAGTGGCCGATGTTGCAGACGATGCTGTTGTCCTTCATCGCCGTCATGTGCTCGCCGTTGATCACGGCGCAGCAGCCCGTGGCCGTGACGAAGATGTCGCCGATGGGTGCAGCCTCTTCCATCGTGAGGACCTCGAAGCCCTCCATGGCGGCCTGCAGCGCACAGATCGGGTCGATCTCCGTGACGATCACGCGGGCACCGAGGCCGCGCATCGACTGGCAGCAGCCCTTGCCGACGTCGCCGTAGCCCGCGACGACCACGACCTTGCCCGCGACCATCACGCCCGTGGCGCGCTTGATGCCGTCGGCGAGGCTCTCGCGGCAGCCGTAGAGGTTGTCGAACTTCGACTTCGTGACCGAGTCGTTGACGTTGATGGCGGGCACCTTGAGGGAGCCATCCTGCATCGACCGGTACAGGCGCGCGACGCCCGTGGTCGTCTCCTCGGAGAGGCCCTTGATGTCCTTCAGGAGGTGCGGGAACTTCTCGTGCACCATCCAGGTGAGGTCACCGCCGTCGTCGAGCAAGAGGTTCGGACCCGAGCCGTCGGGCCAGGTGAGCGTCTGCTCGATGCACCAGTCGTACTCTTCGAGCGTCTCGCCCTTCCAGGCGAAGACGGGGACGCCGGCCTTCGCGACGGCGGCCGCTGCGTGGTCCTCGGTCGAGAAGATGTTGCACGACGACCAGCGCACGGAGGCGCCGAGCTCGACGAGCGTCTCGATGAGGATCGCCGTCTCGGTGGTCATGTGGAGGCAGCCGGCGATGCGGGCGCCCGCCAGGGGCTTCTCCGTGCCGTACCGCTCGCGAAGGGCCATGAGACCCGGCATCTCGGGCTCGCTGATCCGGATGTCCATCCGGCCCTCGTCGGCCAGGCCGATGTCCTTGACCTTGTAGTCCTGCTTGGTTGCCACGACGTCCATGTTCGCTGATTCCTTGGGTCCGTACGTTTGGACAATGGTTGTACCTGCCGCCACCGTCATCGGCCTGCAAAGGCTGATTGCTCGCCATGGCCGTCCGGGGCGTATCCTGCACGCCTTCCGACGCCCTGTAGGGGCGATACGTGCCACCCGAGGATGGCTGTGTCCGAAGACCGAATTCGAGCGCTGATCGTGGGGGATCGCCGGCGTGCCGGCGTCGCCGGCGGGGTGGAACGGCACCTGCCGTTCCTCGAGTCGCGACTCGACGTGGTGGCCGTGGATCTGGACGGATCCGTCGACCTCGCCACCGTCGATGCAGACCTCGTGCTCGTCTTCGGCGGCGACGGCTCGATCCTGCATGTGGCGCGGCGTCTGGGGGAGACGAGCACCCCCATGCTGGGCGTCAACTACGGTCGCTTCGGGTTCCTCGCGGACGTGGATCCGGACGACCTCGAGGACGCCGTGGAGCGCCTGCTCCAGGGTGCGTACGTGACGAGCGAGCGCGCCCGGTTGCGCGTGCGCTTGAAGCGCGGCAATGAGGTCGAGCAGGAGTGGCTCGCGTTCAACGACGTCGTGCTCGGCCGCGAGTCCATCGGTCGCATGGTCGACGTCGACGTGCGCGTGGAAGGGAACATCGCCATCGCGTTCTCCGGTGACGGCCTGATCCTCGCCACGGCGACCGGTTCCACCGCCCACGCCATGGCCGCCGGTGGACCGCTGCTCGACCCGACGGTCAACGCCATCGTGATGGTGCCGATCGCTCCGCACAGCCTCGCCATGCGGCCGGTCGTGCTGTCCGGCGAGCACACGATCGAGCTGACCGTCAGCCCCACGCGGGCCGCAGCCAGCGTGTCGGTCGACGGCCTGCCCGCGGTCACGATCGACCACGAGCAGAGCGTCGAGGTGGTCGACGCCAAGGCGCCCGTGCGGCTGCTCCGCGCGCTCGGCAGCCCGTTCTACGACACGCTGCGATCGAAGCTCGGCTGGCGCGGCCGGCTCGACTACCGGACCGAACGCCCCTCGTGACGACGCGCCGCGAGCAGCTGGAGATCGACGAAGCGCTCTTCCCGCTTTCGTTCCTGCGCCTGCTGTCGCTCGTGCCCGCGGCCGTCCGGCGCATGCACGCGGGCGTAGCCGACGGCCGGCGCGCCATGCGCGGCGAGGGCGGACGCTATCTCTTCCGCGGGCATCGTGAGTACCGTCCCGGCGACGACCTGCGGCGCGTCGACTGGAACGTGGAGGCGCGTCACGATCGCCTCGTCGTGCGCCAGTTCGACGCCGAGAAGGACGTGCTCACCGAGGTGTGGTTCGACGCGAGTGCGTCGATGGCGCCCTTCGGCGGACGCCGCGCGATGGTGCAGGCCGCCGCGCTCGCGTGTGCCACGGGTCTCGGGGAAGGCGGTCGCATCCGCCTCGGTTGCTTCCACCAAGGCGAGGTCCAGGGCCTGCTCCAGGCCAGCGAGCCGGGGCAGATGCGCCAGGTGCTGCACTGGCTCTCGGTGCACGCGCCCTCGGGTCGCGCCGACCTCGCGTCTGCGTTGCCGCGTCTCGTGCGGCGCGTGCCGCGCGGTGCGCGGTTCGTGCTGGTCTCGGACCTGCTCTCGCGTGCCGATCCCGGCGTGCTGCACACGCTCGCGGGTCGCAACGTGCGCGGCGCGATCCTGCATCTCCGCGTGCCGCAGGTGACGGCGCCCGCGCCGCAGCGCGCGTATCTCGCGCGCGACGTGGAGACGGGCGAGGAGCGGCGCATCCGCGTCGATGCCGCGTGCGCTGCGCGCATCGCCGCGCGCGCCAAGGCGCACGCCGACCTCTGGGCGCACCACGCGCACCTCGTCGGGCTCGTCTATCTGCCCTTTGGTCCGGCGATGACGGCCGAGGCCCTGCTGCGACGCATCATCCTGGAGGTCCCGTGAGCCTCGCGGCGCCCTGGGCCTTGCTGGGGCTGCTGGCGCTGCCGGTGATCTGGTGGATCCAGCGCCACCGCCGCAAAGCCGCCGTGGTGGAGCTGCCGACGCTCATGTTCCTCCTCGAGGAAGACGAGCGCGTGCACCAGCCGCGCAAGCGCGGGCTCGATCTCGAGACCGTGCTCGCGCTCACGGCGGCGGCGCTCTTGGCCCTCGCCGCGGCCGGACCGGCCATCGAGCGCGGCGCGCCGATCACGCGCGTGCGCGTCGTGGTCGCGGGCGGTGGCCCTGCGCACGCCGCCGGCTACGTGGACCGCGCCCGCGGCGTGATCGACGCGATTCGGGGCGCCGGCGCCGAGGTCGACGTCGTCTGGCTGCCGGCGCAGGAGCCCGCGACGCGATTCGACGCGCGACCCGACGTCGATGCGCTGCTCGGCGCGGCGCGTGCCGGCGCGGCCAGCGTGCGCGTGATCGTCGCCGACCGCCTGCCCGACGACGCGCCCGGCGACGTGCGCTGGGTCGGCATCGGCGACACCGGTGCCGTGAACCTCGGCATCGTCGGCGCGCGCATCGTCGGGCCGGGCGACGCGCCCGCCTTGTTCCTGACGCTCGCGCGTGACCCGGCGCCCGCGGCACCCCTGTCGACGACGCTCTCCGTCGATGGGCAGTCGACGCCCGTCGAGATCGACACGCAGGGATACGGCGTGGCCCGCGTGCCGCTCCCTGAGGGGGTGGGCCAGCGCCGCTGGACGGTCCGGCTCGGCAGCGGGCCCGACGCGCTCGCCGCCGACGACGAGGTCGTGCTGGAGCTCGTGCCCCTCGGCGTCACGCTCGATCCGGCGCTCTCGCCGGGCGTGCGGGCTGCGCTCGAGCGGGCGCTCGACGCGGTCGTCGGCCGCGAGGCGCGCGTCGACGACGCGGCCCTGCGCATCGGTCCGGGCCGGGCGCCCGACGTGGAGCTCGGCGTCGGCTCGCTCGCGGCGGACGGCGCCGCCACGACCGCGCCGCGCGGAACGCCGCTGCGACAGCCCGATCCGCTCGTCGCCGACCTCGATCCCGCCGGCGTGACGTGGATCTACGCTGCGGGGGACGAGGTCGTCGAAGACGGCGAACGGGTCCTGCTCGGCATCCGCGCGGACGACCGCACCTGGCCCATCGTGACGCGCCGCGCCGATGGCCGCGTGCGCTTCGCCCCCGACCCCTCGCGCGGCGATCCGCCGCCGGCCGCGGCGCCCCTGTGGCCGCTCTTCATCGAGAACTGGATCACGTCCCGCGGCCGCTTCGGCGTGACGCCGCGCGGCTTGCTCGATCCCGATGTCTCACGCCTCGGCCGCGCGGACGCGCCCTTCGATCCCGACTGGGTGTCGGCGGCCGCGCCGACGGTGCCGGCGCCCCGCGTGCCTTTGCGCACCCCGCTCCTGGCGATCGCGCTGCTCGTGCTCGGCGTACTGTGGGCCGTGCCGCTCGTGCGCCGGCGCGTGGCCGTCCCGGCGCCCTGAGCGGACGGTTTCCCGGGGGAAAGCCGCCACCTTGCCGGTAGGGGGGCCGTCGGAACAGCTAGGGAGCGCCTCGCGCGACGGAGCCCATGCGTATCGCCTCGACCCTATCCCTGGCCCTGCGTCGTCTTCGGCGGCGCCCGATCCGGTCCTTGCTGCTGCTGCAGGGAACGGTCTGGGGCGTGGCGGTCGCGATCTTCCCCGCGGCGGTGATCCAGGGCACGCGGATCACCACCGTGACGCAGGCGGAAGAGCTCGGCGCGGACCGCATTGCCGCCGTCGCCGATCCGACGAGCGCCTCGGAGGTGAAGCTCGCCCCCGCCGACGTGGACCACCTGCGCGCGTACCTCGAAGGGGTCGGCCATACGGTGACGTCTGCGGCGGCCGTGCAAGTCGACGGACCGCTGCCCACCGCCGAGGGCGTCACGGTTCTGCGCTCGACGCCCGAGGGCCCGCTCGCGCGGGGACTCGAGCTCGAAGCCGGTCGCTGGTTCGGCACGGACGAGAACGACGCGTGCGTCGTGGAAGCGCAGGTCGGCACCGTCCTCGGCCGCTCGCTCGCGCTCGGTGACACGCTAGCGGTCGCCGGTACCGAGCGTCGCGTCGTCGGCATCATGAAGCCGCGCAGCCAAGCGCAGCTGCGCACGAACGACCTCGGCTTCGACCTCGAACACGCGATGTACAAGGGCGTCGCGCAGCAGTTCTTGATGGCGATGGGCATTCCCTACGTCAAGGACGACGCGTGGAAGCGCACCGACGCCTGCGTGTACGTGCCCGTCGATGCCGACGCGACCGTGGACTGGCTCTACGTGCGCGTCGACCCGAGCCAGCTCAGCGCTGCCGGCAAGTCCGTGCGCGAAGGCCTCGTGTCGCGCGGGAAGACGGTGCTCACGCTCTATCCGATCGTCCTGCCCGTCATCCTCGGGGACGAGGTCAATCGGTTCGACGCGGTCACCATCGCGATGTTCCTCGCCTGCCTCGTGATGGGGGCGGTGGTGATGGCGAACCTGGGCCTCTTGAATGCGCTGAGTCGCTCCCGCGAGATCGCCATCCGCCGCGTCGAGGGCGCGACGCGCTCCGACATCGCGCTGCACTTCCTGATGGAGGGCATCGTGCTCAGCCTGATCGGCTGTGGGCTCGGGTGCCTGCTGGGCATGGGGCTGGCCGAGCTGCGCGTGCAGGTCGAGCCGGTCACGGGCTTCACCTGGACCTTCCCGACCACGCACGCGCTGATCGCCTGCGGCGTCGCAGTGGTCATCGGCGTCCTCGCAGCGCTCTTCCCGGCCCTGCGCGCCTCGTCGCAGGATCCGGTGCGGGGGCTGGCCCATGACTGAGCCCAGCCCCATCCGCACGCGCGAAGGCGCGCGCTTCGGTTCCGTGGTGCGCGAGGGCCTGCTCTACGTCGTGCGCCATCCGCTGCGCAGCGCCCTGACGGCGCTCACCAGCGCCGTGGCGATCGCCGTCACGGTGAACGTGATCTCGCTCTCGTACGGCCTCGACGAGGACGTGCGCCGCGACGTCGCCCGCTTCGGCCGTCTCACGATCGACGTCGGCCGGTTGCCCGTGATCGCGAGCGGGGTCGAGCGTCCGCATCTCGGCGACGACGCCGTCGCCCGCGTGCGCGACCGCACCGCCGACCTCGACGCCGTCGTGGTGCCGCGGCGCCAGGTCTCCGGCCGGGCGACCGGCGCGGCGACGCTCGAGCGCATCCAGGTCGTCGGCGCCCCGCCCACGTACCTGAGCACCCTGGGCGTCGAGGTCGTCGCCGGGCGCTGGCTCGAGACGGTCGATGGAGACGGCCGCGACGCCCCCGGCGCGTGTGCCCTGGACGCAGAGGCCGCACGGCAGCTCTTCCCGGACGTCGCCCTCGAGGACGTGATCGGCCGCACGATCCAGCTGCGCGTGCAGGACCTGGACCAGACCATGACGGTCGTCGGGGTCCTGGAAGATCCGCTCACCTACCGCGCGCTCTTCGAGACCTTCGACGAGGGCCGCGGGGCCCGCACGCTCACCAGCAGCCTGCTCTCGTTCCGCAACGTCTACGTGCGCGAGACGACGATCGCCGGTGACGAGTACACGGGCATCTCGATCGCCCTGCCGGACGAGGCGCGGATCGAGACGGCGCGCGATCGTCTCGCGCAGATCTGGCCCAACGCGATGAAGGACGGCCAGCCCGTCTTCCTCAGCGGCCTCGGCGTGTTCGTGCGCAAGGACTGGATGGACGCCCTCGGCGCCTCGACCGCCACCGGCGCCATGCTCGGCAACATCATCTGGATCATCATCGTGCTCGTTGCCGTGATCATGATCAGCACGCTGAACCTGATCACGATCCGGGAGCGCTACGACGACCTCGCCGTGCGCCGTTGCGAGGGCGCCACGCGTCACGACGTGGCGCTGCAGATCACGGTCGAAGGCGTGGTGACCTCGGTGCTCGGCGGGCTCGCCGGGCTGCCCTTGGGCTACGCCGGTGCCGCCGTGCTGCGCGACATCGTCGACTTCCCGTTCCGCTTCGATCCCGCCTACGCCGGCATCGCGACGTTGATCGCGGCGGTGCTGGGGCTCTTCTCTTCCGTGGTTCCCGCACGTCGCGCGGCGCGCCTGCAGCCGGCCACCGTACTCAGCAGGAGGCTCACCTGATGGCACCGGATATGGTCATGCCGATGACGGCCCGCCCCGCAGCCCCCGAGACCGCGTCCGACAGCGCGCTGATCCGCCTCGAGGCGGCCGGTCGCACGTACCGCAGCGCGGGCGTGCCCGTGGATGCGCTGAAGCCCACGACGCTCTCGATCGAGGCCGGTGAGTTCGTCGCCGTGACGGGACCGTCCGGTTCCGGCAAGTCGACGCTGCTGCACATCCTCGGCTGCCTCGACCGCCCGTCCTTCGGCCGCTACATGCTCGACGGGCACGACGTCTCCACGCTGGACGACCGGGCCCTGGCGCGCATCCGCAACCGCACGATCGGCTTCGTCTTCCAGCGCTTCAACCTCCTGCGCGACGAGCGCGCCATCCGCAACGTGGAGCTGCCCTTGCTCTACGGCGGGCTGCCCCGGCGGGAGCGCCGGCGCCGCGCGGCCGAGGCCCTCGAGCGCGTGGGCCTGGCGCAGCGCCTCGCGCACTATCCGGGCCAGCTCTCCGGCGGTGAGCAGCAGCGTGTGGCCCTGGCGCGCGCGCTGGTGAAGCACCCCAAGCTCCTGCTGGCCGACGAGCCCACGGGCAACCTCGACTCGGTGGCAGGCCACCGCGTCCTCGACCTGGTCGACGCCGAGAGCGCGAGCGGCACCACGGTGATCCTCATCACCCACGACCCCGAGGTCGCCTCTCACGCCCGCCGCCGCCTCGAGATCAAGGACGGCGTCGTCACCGACTCCGCCTGACCAACTCGCCGCCCCGGTACCAATCGAGCGCGTTCGCGGCGCCCTGGGGATTTTCGCCTT
>JASJAY010000100.1 GCA_030066775.1 Planctomycetota bacterium | reverse complement strand
AAGGCCCGCATGGCCAAGCAGCCCCAGGGCCTGAAGATCCCCGTCAAGGGCCTCAAGCTGGGCGACAAGCAGGGCGGCCCCCGCCAGTTCGGCCTCCCGGATCTGCGCCGCCGAAAGGGCCTGAAGATCCCCGTCAAGGGCCTGAAGCTCGGTGACAAGCAGGGCGGCCCCCGCGCCGCCATCGACGAGGCCTCCCTCGAGGTGATTCCGGCGGCCCGCAAGGCCCAGCCGAAGGGCGTCGTGGTCGGCAACAACTTCGAAGAGCTGAAGAGGCGACCGAATGCCCCGAAGGGGGTGGTCGTCGGCAACAACTTCGAGGAGCTCAAGCGTCGCAACCGGGCCCCCAAGGGCGCCGTGGCCGGCCAGAACTTCGAGAAGATCAAAGTGACAAAGCGCCCCTTCGGCCTCCCGGATCTGCGCGGCCGGAAGGCCCCGGGCATCACGGCCAAGGGCCCCAGGTAGCGGGCGCTGCTCCCACGAATCCGCGAGAGGGCGGCATCGCACAGGCGATGCCGCCCTTTTTCTCGTCGGGGCGGTCTCCACTCTGGCGCCGGGCGCAGTTCCGGTCCTGGCCAGCGAGCCAGGAGAGACCCATGCGGCAGAGCATCCTCATCGTCCTGATCCTTCAGATCCTCACGGCCCCCGTGGCCTTTGCCGGGACCGCGAAGACCCCGAGCGCCGACGAGGCGCTCCGGGAGCGTCTGATCACCCGTGCCCTCCGCCAGCAGGTCGGCAAAGACGAGGCCCTCTTGGGCACGCTGGTCGACCTGGCCCGCCGGGCGCGCGAGGTGGGCGCGGACGACCGCCTGATCCACAAGCTCCAGCGCGAGGTGCGCCGGGGGCGGAACCTGGCGCGCCGGGCCCGCATCGAGGTCGAGCTCGTCGTCGACGCCGCCGAGCGTCAGGGCGTCTTCACGCGCCGCCAGGCGGACGCCGTCGGCGACGATCCCGCACGCCTGCTCACGCTCCTGCAGGCCAAGCAGCTCGTGGGCATCGGTGCCCTCACCGAGGCGCAGCTCTCCGTCGTGCGCTTCGATCGCGAGCGCATCCAGACGCTGCTCGACGTCTTCACGGTGGGCCGCGCGCTGCGCCTGCCCCTGGCCGAGATCCGTAGCGCCCAGCACCGCGTCCAGAAGGCCGGGCGTCGGCTCACGGCATCCGCCGCGCTCTCGCGCCTCATCGTCGATCGCTTCGGGCTGCCCCGGGCCGCGCTGCGTGCGCGCCTGTCGCCTGCCGCGCTGATCGAGACGGCGGCGCGCGCCGTCTGGCTCGCCCCCGAGGACACGGCGTGGCGCACGGTGCGCTTCTGGGAGCGCGTGCGACGCGTCGGGAGCAAGGCGGCGCTGATCGAGCGCTTCCTCGCGCTGGCCCCGGACCTCTCCGACGAGCTGCGCGACAGCCTCGAGATCGACACGATCGTCGAGGGCGCCGGTGCGGCCCGTCTCCTGGGTGCCGACGCGACGCGCACCGCCTACTGGCAGGACCTGGCCGCGGTGAAGCGCGAGGCCATGGACGGCGAGACGTTCTCCAGCCGCTGGTACGACGCGGCGCGTGCGACGCCTCAGCCGGAGATTGCCGACGAGGCGCCGCGCACGGACGTGCCCGAGGCTATCAACAAGCTGCTCACGTACTGCGAGCACGTGCTGCAGCAGCAGCTGTGGCTGATGCCGGAGACCAACCTGCACCCGGAGCGCGAGGACAGCCTCGTGCACCGCGTGCGCGAGATGGCGCCGGCTCTGGCCTACGTGCCCGCGAGCGCGACGCGGAACTAGGGCTCAGGTGGTCTGCTCACCCAGGGCGTCGAGATCCAGCACGTCGCGGATCCGCTCCAGGGCACGCAGGTAGCGCTTGCTGGCGGCCTTCTTCTCGATCCCGAGCTCGGCCGCCGCCTCGCTGTTGGTCAGCCCCTCGAAGTGACGCAGCGCGAGGATCTCGCGGTCCATCTCGCTCATCTGGTCGAGGGCCTGCTCCAGCTGCGAACGCACATCCCCGCGCTGGGCGGCCTGGGTGGGCGTCGTGCCGCGTGCGGCGAGCTGGTTGGCCAGGGCGATCGAGGTCACGCCCGGCCGCGCGCTGCCTTGCACGGGAACCTGGCGGCGGACGTCGCGTCGCTGGGCTTCGACGTGATGGCGGCGCAGCTGCAGGAGCTTCTGCGCCGTGATGAAGCGCACCCACAAGAAGAAGGGCATGCGCGGGTCCGCGAGGTAGTCGTCCACGCGTCGCGAGACGTCGCCCCACGCATCTTGCAGGACGTCGGACGCGCCGATGCGCTCACGGAGGCGGGGGTCCATGCGCATCTGGACCATGCGCTCGAGCCGAGGGCGCAGCTCTTGGAAGGCACGACCCAGGACCTCTTGACGCTCGTCGCCGGCCTCGGCCAGGGCGTCGACCACCGGATCGGGCTTGTTCGATTCATCCGTCGTCATGGGCGGAGCCTACGACGGGTCGCGGCGGATCGCCACGCACGCCGCCGACGTCCCGGACGCTGCGGGGATGCGGGTGCCTGCGCAAGCCGGCGCGCGAGGGGACGCAATCGAGGTCGACGGGCGAAGCCCCCGGCCCCATCCCACCGGCAGCGGGGCGGGCATGGCGTTTGCGCCCCGGACATCGGTTGTCTGTGTGCTTGGCGCGGCCTGCGCCGCTTTGGGACTCCCTGGACGGTGCGCCGCCGATTGGAGGAGGACCATGCGTACCTTGCAGCTCACGGTGGTGTTGACCGCCCTGGCTCTGTGGACGATCGGCGTCGCGGCCTGCGGCGGAAGCAGCGGGGGTGACGTCGCCCAGCAGCGCGTGGACACCCTCGGCACGATCGCGTTCCAGGAGACGATCGGCAACGACCGCAGCATCTGGGTCATGGACGGCAGCGGCCTGAACCGGCGGCTCGTGACGGCCCCGGGAGAGGACCCCTGCCTCACGGCGCTCGGCGTGCGCCTGGCCTACCGGCTCGGCATCGACATCTACACGATTCGCTCGGACGGGACGGATGCGTTCCCCGTGAAGACGGTTCCCCCGCTTGCCGCAGGTGTCGGCTACTGGGCTCCGGCGATCAACGCGGCCGGCACGGAAGTCGCCTACGTTGTGAAGGTCGTCGCGCCGATGACCGTTCCGTACATCCGGCTGATCGACGCGGACGGGACGAATGACCGCGACCTGGTCCAGGGCGACGAGCCGGCGTTCAGCGCGGATGGGCAGCGCCTCGTCTTCATGCAAGGCGGCGACATCTGCGTCATCAACCGCGACGGAACCGGCTTCGCCAACCTCACTGGAGGCGCGGTCGGCGTCGGACGGCGGCATCCGCAGTTCAGCCCGGACGGCGAGACGATCGCCTACACCTCCACCGTGGTGCATCCCTGGGCCAGCGAGGCCATCGTGCTCATGGAGGTCGCGACCGGCGTGACGCGAACCCTGGCGTTCGGCAGCTACCCGGCGTTCAGCGCCGATGGGGAGTGGATCGCCTTCGTTCGCACCGGGGCCATCTACCGGATGCGCGTGGACGGGACGCAGCTGTTCATGGTCAGCCCAGGGCCGGGCTGCAGCCACCCGAGCTGGCAGTAGGCGCTACGCGCCCGCCAGGTGCAGCAGCACGCGCCCGGCATCCGGCGCCTCGACGCGCCGGATGTCGACGCTGCCGGTCCAGAGCATGCGCAGCCCATCGAGGATCTCGAGGGTCGGCAAGGGGCCGTAGGCCTGAGCCAGGCTGACGGTGAGCGATGGAAGGTCCGGCGCGTCGAGTGCAGGCGTGACCTCGACCTCCACGGTCGCGCCGTCGGCCTTCATCCCGTAGGTCGCGCCCGCCAGCGGCTCCGCCTCGTGCCCTTCCGTCGGGTGCACGTAGGCATCGAACGCCTTGGGCTTGAGCGCCGGTGCGTCGACTTCCCATGCATCACCGCGACGTCGGGGGGCGGGAACGTCGCGGTAGGCGTCGACCTCGGTCACGCCGACCTGGGGCAGGCCCAATCCGAGCATGACCGACTCGTCGTCGGAGAGCGGTGTGTCGAACACGCAGCCGAGCTCGACGGCCGCCTCCGCTGCGCTGTGCCCGAGGCGCACGAGGGTGAGGCCCTTGTGCACGAGCGGCCCCAGCATCTCGTAGTGCAGGTCGCCGGCGAACGCCGATCCGAGCAGCTCCTCGACCCGCTGGGCGAGGACGAGCAGGCTGGTTTCGTGCACGTCGAGCGCGGCCGCCGGGATCCAGAGCCGGAGCCCGGTGCGACTCACGTCACGGATCGTGCCCGCGTACTGACGGCCGCCGTCGGCCTGTACACGAATTGGAAGGGCGCACGGAACGCGAAGGGCTTGGCGGTTCTCGGCGGAGCTCACGACGCTCTGTCGACCGGATGCGGCACGCGCTTGAGGCACAGCGCGGATCCGCGTCCAGATGGACGAGTCGAGCGATTCGTCAGTCGTTCGTGTCCTCGTCGGTCTTGCCGAGCGGATCGATCGCGAGCACGTAGTCGGCGACGGGCGTGCCGCCGATCAGGTGCTCTTCGAGAATCCGATCGAGCACGTCCGTCGTCACGTGGCGGTACCAGATGCCGTCCGGGTACACGACCGCGATGGGCCCATCGAGGCACACGCGCAGACAGTCCACCTTGTTGCGGTGCACGCATGAGGTCGTGACGGGATCGAGCCCCGCCGTGAGCTGCACGGTGGCTTCGAGCTGGAGCTCACGGACGCGGCGCTTGAGATGTTGCCAGACCTCGCTGGTCTCCTCGTACGAGGCGCACTTCGGCTTGGTCTGCTCTGCGCAAAGGAAGAGGTGGTAGCGGCCGCGGCCGTAGCCGAGCCGCTCGGCACTCCGGGCGGCGGCGTCACTCATGCGCCCAGGCTAGCCCTCGTACCCCTCGTCGTGAATGTGATCTTCCCAGTCCTCGTGGTGCTCGTCCCAGTCTTCGTCGTGATCGTGGGGGAGCTCGCTGTTCACGTACGCGAGGATGGCGAAGGTCATCACGCCGAAGGGGCACAGGAACCAGATGAACTCCTGCGCCCAGTCGGCCACGTTGGGCAGGCTGCGCTTGCCGAAGATCCACATGAGCAGGGCCTGCAGCACGAAGAAGAGCAGACCCCCGATGCTCCAAAGGAAGAGGTAGACGCGCGGGGTGTACTCGCTGAAGTCCACGCCCCTCCAGAGGAAGCGGAACAGGATGATGCCGAAGAGCACCACGGTGGCGATGAGCGCTGCGCCGCCGGCGACCATGTAGACCAGCGGGTAGGGCATCGGCTCGTTGCCCTGGCTCGGGAGCAGGTTGCCTGCCGTCGCCAGGAGGAGCCAGAGCGCGAGCGCGAGCGACATCGCGAAGCCGAGGCCGTTCACCCAGCGAAGCTTGCTGCGGTGCCAGAAGGGGACGGAGTCGCTGGAGCCGTTGGCCACGGTCGGAGTTCTCGCGGGGGGGGCCGGGAGAATACTCGGGACGTTCCCGGCACCGCATCGGAAACCCCCATGCCGCCCCGAGGAGGCGGCCGGCGCGGGCGGTAGGGTCTGCCCATGGCCGACACGGCATCCGAGACCCTGCCGCTGCGCTGGCGCACGCCGTCCCTTTGGGTCGAGACGGCGACGTCCGATCCGCTCGCCTTGCTGTGTGATCACGCGCACCTCGAGCGCAAGGCGGCATCCAACGCGCTCGACCTGTTGGGGCGCTGGCCCGCGCGCGTCGAGCTCCGGGATCCCGAGGACTTCGGGCCGGCCGATCGCTGGGTCCGCGTGCTCACCTCCATCGCACAGGACGAGCTCCGTCACCTCGCCCAGGTACTGCGGATCCTGAACCGTCGCGGAGGACACCTCGAGCGCAGCCACGTGAACCCGTACGCGGCCGCGCTGCACAAGGCAGTCCGCCGCGGCAGCGGCCCGCGAGAGCTGCTTGACCGTCTCTGCGTGAGCGCGCTCATCGAGGCCCGATCGTGCGAGCGCTTCGAGCTCCTGGGTGCGCACGCGGACGACCCCGAGCTGCGCCGTCTCTTCGCCTCGCTGTGCCAGTCCGAGCAGGGCCACTACCGAGCGTTCCTCGAGCTGGCCGAGATGCTGCCGCGTGTTCGCGCCGAGCGCGAAGCCCGATGGGACGCTTGGCTCGACATCGAGGCCGAGGTGATGCAGGCGCAGGCACCCGGGACCACGATGCACAGCGGCGTGCCCGCCTGATGCCGGAGCTTCCGGAGGTCGAGACCGTCGCGCGCCTCCTGCGGCCCGACCTGGTCGGCGCCGAGATCCGCGGCACGCGCGTCACGTGGGAGCGCAGCCTCGGGGGCGTCAGCAAGCGCAGCTTCGCGCGGCGCGTCGTGGGCACGCGCATCGCCCGCATCCGGCGGCGCGCCAAGTACCTCCTCTTCGACCTCGAGCGCCAGGGGGCGCCGGCCGGCGTGATCGTGGGCCACCTGCGGATGAGCGGACGCATGTACGTCGGTCCGATCGAGGCCACCGACGCGCCGTACGTGCGCGTTCACCTCGACCTCGACGGCGAACGCGGGTTCCAGTTCGTGGACGTGCGCAAATTCGGCCGCTTCGTGTACGCGGAGGACGAGGCCGCGGTGCTGCCGCCCCTCGGACCTGAACCGCTTGGCGACGCGTTCACGGCCGCGTGGTTCCGCCGTGCGCTCGCCGGCCGCAAGCGCATGCTGAAGCCGCTGCTGCTCGATCAGTCGTTCGTGGCCGGGCTCGGCAACATCTACGTGGATGAGGCGCTCTTCACGACGGGGCTGCATCCGCTACGCCGCAGCGACCGGGTGCCGGCGAAGAAGGCGGACGCGCTCCATGCTGCGATCCGCGACACGCTGGCCGAGGCGATCGAGCGCGAGGGCAGCAGCTTCGACACGTTCTACCGGACACCGGAAGGCCAGCCGGGGCAGTACCAGCACCAGTTCCAGGTGTACGGGCGCACCGGCAAGCCCTGCCGGCGCTGTGAACGGCCCATCCGACGGCTCGTCGTGGGCCAGCGCGGCACCCACGTCTGCACGCGCTGCCAGCCGGCGCCGCGTCCAAGGCGTCGCTAGGCAAGGGCCTCGCGCAAGCGGCCCTCGTGATCGACCGCGACCACGCGCGTCGATCCATCGGGGAGCGTCACCGGCAGGCGCGCCGACCAGCCCGCGTCATCGGCCTCGATCGAGAGCGACCCCAGCGTCTCGGGCGCGACGCCCGGGAACCGGAACTGGTCTGCGGTCGGCAGCTCGCCGTCGTGGTCGCGCAGCTCGTAGTACACGGCCATGAGGCGCTCGCGCGCGGGCCAGGTGGGATCCGCCTCGGCTTCGACCGGGGCGACGCCCGGCGCATCTGCCGAGAACGTCACGTACCCCCAACGCTCAGGGCGGTGCATGTCGACCGCCTCCTGCGGTGACCACACCCAGTTGTCCTCGGGATGGGCGTCGCGCGGCACCTTGCGGTAGCCGTCCGCGGTCACGTCCAAGAGCCAGTGCACGCGCGAGAAGTTGACGCGCCAACGGTCGCCCGGCGCGGGCGGACACGCCGTGTGCTTCGCGAACTGCGCGAGACTGGACCAGGGGATGGCGATCTCCACGGACCAGCCCCGGTCGATGTCGGACGGATCGTTCAGCGTTCCGTCGACGTGAACGGCGGTCACGACGCCCTCGAGGTTGTGGCCGCGGTGGATCGGCCCGCCATCGCGGTAGGGGCGCTCGAGGTACAGCTCCCAGATGGTCCCCAGCGCGTTGATCTCGAGCTCGTAGTAGTAGTGGTTGTCCCCGTCTGGGTCGATGAACACCTCGAAGTCCGGATCATTGAAGAGGATCGCGTTCTTCTCGGTGAGCGTGCCGAAGACGTGGGGGTCTTCGAGCACGGCGCCGACGTACAGGTAGGTGTCATCCCAGCACAGCTTGGCGCGCGTGGCGAAACGCGGCGCGGGCTTGCGATGGCCCTCGATGTCGACGAAGGCCTCGGTCCACGGGACCGCATCCCACTGCGGATCGTCCATGCGCCCCGTCAGCTCCAGCGGGGCGCGGAGCTTGGGGCACACGTAGCGACGCGGCTCCGTGACGATCCGCGTGGCATCGCGCGGCGTGGGGGGGATGTCCGCGTAGCGCGCGCCCACGTCGTCGGCCGCGACGCTGGTCTTCTCCGGAGCCCAGGCCAGGGGGAAGCGGGTGTCCCCGTCGGACCAGCGCGCAGCGAAGATGCCGTGGCTGTCCGCCGCCGCCGTCTCGCGCGCGGCGTCGTTGAACCAAGTGAGCCCGAACGGCCCGGGCTCCGTGGCGCCGATGAACTTCCACGCCCCGTGATCCCAGATCTCGACCCAGGTGTGGTTGCCGCTTCCGTCCGCCCACCGTGGCGTGCCCACCACGCGCGCCGGGATGCCGACCGCGCGGCAGCACGAAGCAAGGAGGATCGACAGGCCGGTGCAGGATGCGAACTGCCACTCGATCGACTCGAGCGGGTTCATGTTGTCGAACGGTCGCTTGGTTGCGTGATAGGTGACGCCCATGTCCTCGTAGATGAGCCGGTTCATGGTGGAGACGGCGTCTTCGATCGAGGCGCTCCGTCGCGCCGTCTCGGCGAAGTGCTCGAAGAAGAGCGGGCGCCACGCATCCCGGCGCTCGTCGAGGTGGGCGTAGGGGAGGACGTACTCGCGGAAGATTTCCTCGGGTACGCGCATGCTCGCCGGGACCTGATCGCGAACCTCGGCGGCCAGCGCGACGTTCTCGCCGAGGAAGTGGCGATCGAGCGTCCGCGCGTCGTGGTCCGGCATGTACGCGATGAGGAAGCGGAGCCAGTCCTGCTCGCGTCCCTCCAGACCGGCCAGGGCGCTTTCCAGCTCGATGCGGTTGGAGCCTGCGGCGGTCAGGGTCCGCTCTACGGCTGCCTCGATCACTGCCGGGTCGTTCGGCGCGCTCATTCGTCGATCCTCCGATGCGCGACGCCCAAGGCATCGAGCCGAGCAGCCACCCCTCGCCAGCGCGAGGCAAACGCATCGGCGTCCCGTGCGCCGCGCGGCGACCACGCAACCTCCGCCAACGCGCCGGCGCGCGGCCAGGCCATGTACTCGAGGTGCGCCGCGTCGTGGATGTACTCGCTCCAGAGGTTGCCCTGGACGCCGAGGACGCGTGCTTGTTCGTGCGTGCTCCAGTCTTCGCCGATGGGCTCGTAGGCGAGCACGTCGCGCCAGGTGGTCAGCCCGCCGATCGCCTCCGGCTCCGTTTCCGGGGCCGCCTGGTAGTGGTCGAAGTAACAGCACGACATCGGACAGCAGACGACGTCGTGGCCTCTCCGCGCGGCCTGATGCGCGAAGGCCGCATCACGCCAGACCATGATCGCTGTCTCCGGCGGGGGGTCCTGCTCCAGCGCCTCGTCCCATGCCAGCGATCGCCGCCCCTTCCTCGCGAGCCCCTGCGCCACGTGACGGAGGAACCACCCCGGGAGACGATCGATGCTCTCGAGCCCTGCTTCTTCGACGCGCGCCTGCGCCGCCTCGGACGCCTGCCACTCTTCGGTCGGCACCTCGTCTCCGCCGACGTGCACGAACGAGGCGGGAAAGAGGTCGGCCACATCTCCGAACACCTGGTCGAGGAAGCGCAGCGTCTCGTCGGACGTGTTGAGCACGCGCGTGGAGATGCCCCAGCGTGTCCACACGTCCGGCGCCGGACCGTGGCCCATCTCCGGGTAGGCAGCGAGCACGGCCTGGACGTGCCCGGGCACATCGATCTCGGGTACGACCTCGATGCCGCGCGCGCGTGCGTACGCGACGAGCGCACGGACCTCGGCCTGCGTGTAGAAGCCGCCGTACGGCTCCCCGTCGCCTTCGGTGCGTGCGCCGCGACGCGGCGACTCGGAGCGCCAGGCGCCGACCTCGGTCAGACGCGGGAGAGAGGGGAGCTCGAGACGCCAGCCTTGGTCATCCGTGAGATGCCAGTGCAGGCGGTTGAGCTTGAAGAGCGCCATCGTGTCGATGAGGCGCTCGAGCGCGGGAACGGGGAACAGGTGCCGCGCCACGTCGACGTGCAGTCCGCGCCAGCCGAAGCGCGGCGCGTCGTCGATCCGGAGGCAGGGCAGTGTCACGGGCACCTGCGGACTCGCGCCTACGGCCGGCAGCAGCTGGCGGATCGTCTGGACCCCGTGGAGGAAACCCGCGGCCGATGCGGCAGCCAGCGTCAGCTGCGTCGGGTCGATCTCCAGGATGTAGCCGTCGGGACCCTCCAGTGCATCCTCGGCGACGAGGTGCAGGCGGAGACGCGCCGCCGGGTCGTCGGTGAGGACCAACGGGCTGCCGCTCGTGCGGGAGAGGGCCTCGTCCAGCAGCGCGAGAGCGGCCGACACGACATCGTGCGCCGTCGGCACATGCACCGTGACCGCGGCCTCGAGCTGTAGGCGGCCATCACGCGGCGCTACGCGAAGCGGTCGCGGAACGAGCGGAAGGTGCGGGTCCATGGCTAGCGCGGGTCGACGACCCACTCGGCGCCGTACACGTCGATGAACGCGGGCGGCACGCGGGCCGAGGGTTTGTCGGGAGCGAGCTGGAGCACGAAGCCGATGGCGGCCGGCCCCACGTCGCCCTCGGGACGTCCGTTGAGGTTGGTCCGCCCCGTGCGCTCGCCCACTGCGACCATCTCCATGGCGGTGAACCGCTTCGCAGCCAGGTCGAAGGTGCCCGAGCCGAGCACCGTTGTGGTCAAACCGCGCGGATACTTCGTGGTGGGCGTCCAGTCGTTCTTGCCGAGCTTCCACGTTCCGTCGGTCTCGGCCTCCGTGCGGCCCTCGATCTCGAACGTGACCGCGTCCCCCTCGCGCGAGACGACGGTGGTGGTCAGCTTCGAGGCGGCGACCTCCGCGGGCGCGAACGGCAGGGTCTGCCCGCGCACGTTGTCGACGAGATGGAAGCACGCCAGGCGATCCACGATCACACGCGAGACGGTGTGCGTGTCACCCGGCTGAGGATCCGCCCCGAGCCATCCGCGCGCCTCCTCGGCGGTGAACCACGCGTGGTCGCGGTTGATGCGATTCCGGTCCGCGTCGGGGCCCAGGTCGGTGTTGGCAGTGCGCAGCACGAGCCCACCTTGGGGGTAGCTCGCCTCCCAGCGACGCCGCGGCAAGTCGAAGTCCTTCGGCAAAGTGCGTGCTGCGGGCTCGGTCTGCTTCCAGGCCTCGAGGCCCTGCTGGATGGTCTCGAGGGCCTTGTCGGCGGAGAGCGCGTTCGAGGAGGCCAGAAGCGTGCCGTTGGCCGTCATGACGTAGAGGCCCTGGCGCGTACCGCCACCTCCGCCGTAGTGGCCCTGATTCGCCATCTCCTGGAAGTGCTTGCACTCCGCGTCCGTGCCGCGCTGGAGTCGCCAGACCTCGTCGACGGCCGCGACGAGCTGGGTGGAGAGTTGGATGACGCGCTTGTCGGACCAGACAGACCGCCGGCCTATGACCCCGTTGTTTCAGGTGCAGCCGAGGGGATGCCCGTTCATCACCCAGAGCATCAGCGGCTTCTGCTGGCGCGAGGACTCGCGTAGGCCCTCGGCATAGGAGGGATGCCAGTCGATCTCCTCCCACGCGGCCTCGGCAGGCGTCGGCAGGATGCGGTCGCGGTAGTTCTCGAGCGTTGCGGTCGAGAGCCCGCCATTCTCGTTCGACGCGGCATCCGTGCGCGGACCGGCCTCGTCGCCGCACGCGGTCATGAACACGAGCAGTGCGAGCGCCCCTGCTGCCAACCCGCGTCGTCCCATGGGTGCCTCCCGGTATCCCCGCGGTTGCGCCGGCGACTGCGGGTGGGGCATCCTATTCCGAGCGATCCTCGGGGGACAGCCCGGGCGCTTCCGGGGGCCGGTCAGTGAAGCTGCACGTCGTCGACTGGCTCGTGATCGCCGTGTACCTCGGCTTCGCCCTCACCGTCGGCCTGCTTCTGGCGCGACGGGCCGGCAAGAGCGTCGATCAGTACTTCCTGACCGGACGCAGCCTCCCGTGGTGGGTCGCGGGCACCTCCATGGTCGCCACGAGCTTCGCTGCCGACACCCCGTTGGTCATCACCGGCTGGGTACGTGACTTCGGCATCTGGATGAACTGGGCCTGGTGGTGCTTCGCGCTGAGCGGCATGGTCGGCACCTTCCTCTTCGCTCGCTGGTGGCGGCGCGGCGAGGTGATGACCAAGGCCGAGGTCGTGGAGCTCCGCTACGGAGGCGCAGGGGCGCGTGCGTTGCGCGGCACGCTCGGCGTGCTGCATGCAGGGGTGACGAACCCGCTGGTGCTCTGCTGGGTCATGCTCGCGGCCGTGAAGATCATCGAGGTGCTCTTCGACTTCGACAAGGACCTCGGCGTCCTCATCGCGGCGCTCCTGGCGGTGAGCTACTCCTCGCTCTCGGGCATGTGGGGCGTCGTCGTCACCGACCTGGTCCAGTTCACGATGGCCCTGGTCGGTGCCATCGCGCTGGCCTTCCTCGCCTGGGAGGCGGTGGGGGGCAGCGCGGGGCTGTCGGAAGCCCTCGAGGCCGGCACCCTGGTGACGGCCGAGAAGCTGCAGACGATCCCCTCATCGGGTCCGGGGGGCTTCCTGGACGCTTCGTTCTGGACGACCGGCATGGCGACCTTCGCCGTCTGGCTGGGCGTGGCCTGGTGGGCCGTCGAGAGCATCGACGGCAGCGGTGTGGCGGTGCAGCGCATCTCCGCGACGAAGAACGAGCGCCACGGCGTGCTCGCCTTCCTCTGGTTCAACCTGCTCCACTACGCGGTGCGCCCCTGGCCCTGGATCCTGGTGGCGCTGGCTTCGCTCATCGTTCTGCCGCACGCCGATGTGCTGAGTCCGGTTGCCGGCACGGTCACTGCGGCCGACGGCGAGCAGGTGACCGTCGAGGACGAGTTCGGGGTGCCCACGACGCTCGCCATCGAGTCATCGGAGAGCGACTGGCGCATCGAGACGAAGGTCGCCGTGGGCGACGAGGTCAGAGCGGATCAGGTCGTCGCGCGTACCGACTCCGAGAAGGCGTACGTCGTGATGATGACGCGCTACCTGCCCATTGGTCTGCTCGGCCTCGTCGTGGCGTCGCTCCTGGCGGCCTTCATGTCCACGATCGACACGCACGTGAACCTGTCGTCGGCCTTCTTCGTGAACGACGTCTACCGTCGGTTCCTCAGGAAGGGCGCCACCGACAAGCACTACGTCCGCGTCGCACGCATCTCGACCTTCGTGGTGATCGCCCTGGCCGCCGCGCTCACGCGCGTCATGGACTCGATCGGCGATCTCTTCCTCTTCTTCCTCGCGTTCCTGGGTGGGGTGGGGCCCGTCTACGTGCTGCGGTGGCTCTGGTGGCGCGTGAAGGCCTCGACCGAGATCACGGCCATGCTGGCATCGGGGGCGTGCTCCACGGTCGTCACCTTCATGGATCTCCCGTGGGCACTCGGGCCGCTGTCCCCCGATGGCGAGCTGTCGGCGGCCGGCCGGCTCGTGGTCGTGGTCCTGGTCTCGCTCAGCTGCTCCCTGGTCGCGATCCTCGCCTCGCCGAGACCGGATCCCGCCAAGTTGGTCGCCTTCTACCGGAAGGTCCGTCCGATCGGCGCCTGGGGCCCGGTCCGCCTGCTGGCCGGCGACACGGGTCGGCGCGACGCGGTCGCGCCGATCGTCGCGGGCATCCTGGGCGGTCTGGCGCTGATCTTCGGCGTCCTCTTCGCCACGGGCGACCTGCTCCTCGGCCCCGCGGACAACGCGCTCTGGAAGCTGCCGCTCATCGTCGGTGGCGCCATCGCGATCGGCTGGAGCCTCCGGCGCCCGGTCGATTAGCGATCCCCATCGGCAAGATTCCGGCGCATCGCGCATCTGTCGAGTGGGCCCGGTTGCGGGGGCCCTCGAGGACTGCCCTATGCGCTGCCGTGCCCTTCGTCTTCTCTCCTTCGCCCCGATCCTCCTCCTGTTGCTCGCGGCCGGATGCGGTGGGGGCTCTGGATCGGCTCCCGACCTGTTGCTGGCGCAGCACAGCTGGATCGGGTCGTCGGGAAACCCGGGCGTGAGCGAATTCATCGACTTCCGGATGGGGCCGGGAGATCCAGCGCCGAGCTACTCAGCCATCGGGTCGCTCGTGAGCGAGGCGGCCATCGGATCCGTCCTGTCCGCCGACCCGGGACATCCCGCCTTCGCCGACCTCGCCGCCGCCCTGACCGACGGCGTCGGGGATGTCGTCACGATCCGCGCAGGACCGTTGAACGGTGGAAGTACCGGCTCCTTCGTCGACGAAGCACTCCTATTCCCTACCGGCGACGTCCCCGGGCTCATGCCGGATGCGGCAGGCTACGCGATCACGCGGATCGAGATGGAGGTGCATCACATCAGCCTCACCTCGCCAGGGGCTGACCTGAACGGCGATGGCGTGTGGACCGACTTCAGCTTCGACGTCACGATCCGGATCTACGGCCGGCCGAACGGCTAGGCGCTACGCTCGCACCTTGCCCCACTGGGCGTCGAGCCGCTTCTCGCTGATCGGCATGCGCGTACCGAGCTCCTGCGCCCACAGCGAGACGCGCAGCTCTTCGATCATCCAGCGATAGCGTTCGAGCTCGTCGTCGTGGATGCCCTCCTTGCGGAGGCGGGCCTCGCGCTTGGTCAGGCGTGTCGTGTGCTTGGCGATCCGCTGCATCAGATCGCGGTCTTTGGCGAGGCCGCCTTGTCCGATGCGTACGAGGCGCAGGTCGAGGGCATCGAGGAAGCGGGGCATCTCCGTCAGCCACTCCCACGGCGTGTCGATCAGGAACTCGCCGTCCAGGAGCAAGGCGAGGTGCCCGATCATGTCGTCCATGCTGGGCTTGTAGGGCGGCGGCGGCGTCAGCATCAGCTTCGAGGCGACATCGTGATAGCGGCCGAGGATGTCGTGGGCCAGACGGCCGACCTCATTGGCGGCGGTGCTCAAGCCCCGCCGCGCGGCACCGACGGCGGCTTCGAACGCCTCGACCGTACGGATCGCCGCAACGTCCACGCCCGCAGCGCGCGCCACGATGCGGTCGGCCAGAAGCCGGTCGAGGGGCGTCGAGACAGGAAGCGTCCCGTACCACAACCGCATGCGCTGGACGTCGTCGACGCCGCGCACGCAGGCGGCGAGCGGCTTCGAGAGCGCGATTGCCAGAAGCCGGATGACGCCGCGGCGGTGCAGCCGCCGCGCACGCTCGGGCGTGTCGACGACGCGCAACGCGACGCTCTCGCCTTCATCGACGAGGGCGGGGTAGCCGTGCACCGTGTAGGAGCCACGCGCGACGGCGACGCGCTCCGGCATCGTGCCCACGTCCCACGCGCGCAGGCCCGTCTGCTCGATCCGCTCGTCGAGGCCCTTGGCAGCCGTCTCCTCCATCTCCGCGAACAGCTCGGCACGCAGCGCGGCGAGGCTGCGCCCATGTCCGATCGGCTTGCCCTGGGCATCGACGACCCGCAGGTTCATGCGCAGGAACGGAGGCAGGCCTTCGCGCTTCCAAGCGGTCACCGGAATGCGCGGCTGGCCCATGCGCTCCAGCGCCATGCTCAGCGCCTCGAAGAGCGAGCCGCGCCCGAAGTCCATGTGCTCGAGCATGCGGTCCGCCGTCTCGGGCAGCGGAACGAGCGGACGCCGGCGCTCCTTGGGAAGCGTCCTGAGGAGCGCCACGACCTTCTCGTGGAGGTAGCCGGGCACGAGCCAGTCCAGACGCTCCGGGTCCACCTGGCCGAGGGCCTCGAGCGGGACCGTGAGCGTCACGCCGTCGGCGACGTGACCAGGCTCGAATCGGTACCGCACGGCGAGCCGCAGGCCCGCGATGTCGATCGTGTCGGGGAAGCGCTCCTCGACCGGCACCTTGGCCGGATCGACCAGCAGGTCCTCGAGCTGCATGTGCAGCACGCGGGGCGTCGTCTTCTCCGCGTGGCGGACCCACTTCTCGAGGGCGGGCCCGCTCGCTACGTCCGCGGGCACGCGCTCGTCGTAGAACGCGAAGCGGTCGTCGGCGTCGGCCATGAGGCCTGTCCGGCGTGCGCGCGCCTCCATGCCGCGCACCTCCTCGAGCAGCGCTTGGTTGTCCCGGAAGAAGCGGGCGCGCGTCCGCCAACGCCCGTGTACGAGCGCATGCCGGATGAAGATCTCTCTCGCACGGCGCAGGTTGACCGGCGCGTAGTGCACCCGCCGCTTGGAGACGATCTCGATGCCGAACAGGGAGACCTTCTCGTACGCGTAGACGTGGGCCTGCTTCCCGTTCCAGTGCGGGTCGTAGTACTCCCGGTCCACCAGGTGCTCTGCGAGGGGTTCGATCCACTTGGGGTCGATCGGCCCGACGGTGCGGGCGAAGAGCCGCGTCGTCTCCACGCGCTCCGCCGCCACGATCCACGACGGCCGCACCTCGGCCAGGGCAGAGCCCGGCCAGAGCCAGAGCTTCGAGGCGTTGGCGCCGCGGTAGGCGTACTTCTCCGTGCGGTGCCCGACGTTGATCAAGAGGCCCGCGATCACGGCACGGTGCACCGCCGTGCTGGGAGCCGGGGACTCGTTCGGCTGCAGCCCGGCCTCCCGCACCAGCTCGGTCAGCTGCCGCCACACGTCGCCCCACTCGCGCATGCGCGCGAACGAGAGGTGGTTGTTGCGGCACCAGCGCCGGAGCTTGGAGCTGCCGAGCTCCTTGCGCTGCTTCTGGAAGGCGCGCCAGAGCTTCCCATAGCTGAGGAAGTCGGAGTCCGGATGGCGGAAGCGCAGGTGGGCCCGATCCGCGTCGTCCCGCGCGTCCGGCGGCCGCTCCCGCGGCTCACGCACGGAGAGCGCCGCCGTGATCACGAGCATCTCGGCCAGGCAACCGCGCTCGTCGGCCTCCTGGAGCATGCGTCCGAGGCGGGGGTCGATGGGCAGCCGCGCCAGCGCCCAGCCGCGATCCGTCAGCTCCCCGTCGTCCTGCACGGCGCCGAGCTCGTAGAGCGTGAGGTAGCCGTCGCGGATCATCCCCGGCTTCGGCGGGTCGATGAAGGGGAACGCCTCCACGTCGCCCAGCCCGAGCGCCTTCATCTGCAGGATGACGGCCGCCAGGTTGGAGCGCAGGATCTGCGGGGCGGTGAACGTGTCGCGCTTGCCGAACTCGCGCTCGGTGTAGAGCCGGATGCAGATGCCGTCCGCCACGCGACCACAGCGTCCGGCGCGCTGCGCGGCCGACGCCTGCGAGATGTGCTCGATGGGCAGGCGCTGGACCCGACGGCGGTTGCTGTACCGGTTGATACGCGCGAGACCGGGGTCCACGACGTAGCGGATCCCGGGCACCGTCAGAGATGTCTCCGCCACGTTCGTCGCAAGCACGACGCGGCGACCGCCGTGGGGCGCGAAGACGCGCTGCTGGTCGCGTGCGGAGAGCCGCGCGAACAGCGGCACGAGCTCGACGTCGTCCATGCGCTTGCGCAGGTAGTCGGCGGTCTCGCGGATCTGTCGCTCGCCGGGGAGGAAGACCAGCACATCGCCCGGTCCCTCGTCGAAGACCTCGAGCAGCCCCGAGTGGACCGCCGCGGGCCAGTCGATCTCGCCCTCGGCGTCGGGCTCCGG
>JASJAY010000099.1 GCA_030066775.1 Planctomycetota bacterium | reverse complement strand
CGACGTGCCGGGGGAAGAAGAGCAGATCGCCGCGCTCGATGCCGCCCTCGGCCTCGACCGGTGTTCCGACGCCACGCTCCTGCATGTCGCTGTCGCGCAGGCACGCGTGGCCGGCGCGGTCGAGCGCGAGCTGGACCAACGCGGAGCAGTCGAGGCCGACGCTGGTCCGGCCGCCCCAGCGGTAGGGGGTCCCGAGGAAGCGCAAGGCCGTGGCGACGTGATCCGGGGATCGATCGTCGGGCGCGGCGAGATGCGGTGCGAACACCCAGCCGCCTCCGGCCAGCTCGGCGAAGCGCTCATGCTCCCCGGTGATCCGCACGCGGCTGGTGAACGAGAGGGTGTCCAGCGCGGGCGCCTTCAGGTCCGGTTCGGGATATACGAAGGTCCGGAGCGCCTGGACGTGGTGGGTGGGCTCGCCCCACGGTTCGTCGAGGGCAGCGGCAAGGGTGTAGCCCACGTAGCCGTCCTGGTGGCTCTTGACCCAAGCCCACTCACCCTGGACGTCGAAGACGGTCAGCGCCTCGCCCCACAGGAGCTGGGTGTCGATGCTTGCGCTCGTGTCGGGGGCACGGAGGAGGTCGATGACACCGCGCCGGACGACCGCGGGCCGTCCCTCGGTGAAGCGCGTTGCCTCGACGCGCTCCCGGAGGGCGACGTCGGCCAGGTCGGGCCGGAAGGCGTGGAGTCGGCGGTCGAGGTCGCTCACGCGTCGCCGTCGATCGGCTCGCGTAGGAAGAACCCGCTGATGGAGGCGCGCACGTTGGAGCCTGCCGCCGCGCGCACGGGCGTGACCATGTGCGGACTCGAGCCGATCACGACGAGCCGGTTCGGCTTGGGCATGACGAAGCGGCCCTCGCCGTGCTCGAGCAGCGCGGCCGAGTAGCTCTCGTCCTCGAAGCGGTGCCCCATGATCGGCAGCTCGGCGTCGGCCGGGGTGTCTGCCAGGAGCAGCTCACCGCCCCAGTGCGCGTTCCAGTGTGGGTGGGCGTAGTACACGTACGCGCCCGTGTAGACCATGCTGTCGTCGCCGTGCCACGAGAGCGCGCTGCCTGCGGGATAGACGTAGGGGCGCGCCGTCACGTGGGCCCAGTCGGTGCCTACGAGCGGTGCGAGCGCGTCGGCATGGGCCAGGACGGCCGCGAGCACGTGGTCGAGCGCCGTTCCGCTCGGGAAGCGCCCCGGCTTCGCGCCGGGATCCGGGAGCTCTTGATCCCGCGGCGGCGTGACGATCTCGTCGCCGCCCAGGGGGATCCCATCGTCGAGCTTCCACGCGCCGGCGGTGCGTGAGACCGGCATGAGCTCGACCGACTGGAGTAGCGTCCAGACGTCCGTCCACGCGTCCTCGTCGAGGAAGTCGTCGACGATCAGGTGGCTCGGCGCGGACATTGCGTTGCGGCTAAGCCGTTGCTTCCGCCAGCGCCCGCTCCTCGGGAATCGGACCCTGCTCGCAGAGGGCGGGCTCGGCGATGAAGCCGACGCAGCCCATCAGGTAGCCGCCGCCGATCGAGGGCATGAGCACCAGCTCGTTCGGCTGGATCTTGTGCTCGGCGTCCGTGACGATCTCCTTCACAAGGCCCTCGTCGTCGAGGACGCGGCGCATGTTGCCCTCGCGGAAGGCGAAGTCGAGCGCGACGAGGTTGCTGGCGGCGCTCGTGTTCCCGTAGCGGTAGATCGTGCTGACCATCCGCTCGTGGGGGATCTTCAGCTTGTCGGCGAGACCGTCGATGATCCGGCCGTTGGCCTGGTGCGGCACGAAGCGCGCGTTGTTCAACATCTCGCGCAGCTCTTCCGGCCCCTTGCGCAGTGCGCGGCGCTCGTAGCCGAGCATCTTGGCCGTGTTCGCCGACATCTGCGTGACGGCGGTGCGCAGCACGTTCGGCCCGCTCTCCATCTCCACCAGCGCCTGCTCGACCAGCGGCACGCCGGGCTGCGTCTGCCGATCGGGGAAGCAGCCGACGTCCATCGGGATGTTGCTGTTCGCGAGCGTGATGTTGCGCGGGCTGTAGGCGAAGGAGCAGTGGGGCGGGTACATGCCGCCCGCCTCGGCGGGGTCCTTGCGGCGCGAGACGACCGCGGCACCGGCGCCGTCGCCGAAGATGATGGCCGTGATCGGATCGCTGAAGTTGAGCACCTTGCTGATCGTCTCGGTGCCGACCACGAGCACGTGGTCGCAGAGCCCCGCGGCGACCATGGCGTACGCCTGGGTCAGGCCGTAGATCGAGCCCGCGCACGCTGCGACGAGCTGATAGACGGGGCACGTCGTCGCGCCCAGCTCCTGCGCGAAGACGCAGTGGTCGCCGGGGATCACCTGACTCATGGTGAACGACGCGTAGATGATGAAGCCCAGGTCCTCGGGTCCGATGCCGGCCGTCTCCATCGCGCGGCGCGCGGCGATCAACGCCATGTCCGACGACCGCATGTCGTCATCGCAGAAGCGACGCTCGTGGATGTGGGTGACCTGGTCGACCCACGGGCCGAACGGACCGGAGTGCGACGCGTCGTAGCCGGTGACGAGCTTCGAGAGCGTGTCGTTGTTGACGACGCGCGGCGGCATGAACGAGCCGGTGCCCGAGATGGTCACATTGGGGTTGAGCTGTGCCTGCATCTGGACCTCCGCGCCCGATCCGAAGTCGGAACACCGTACGGGCGGCCATGGGGCCCCACAAGCGAGGACTCCGCGAGGATCCGGTCAGCGTTAGGTGACTGACGTCGGTCCCCCTTGGCACACTCTGCGGCCCTTTTCGCCGATGCCCGACGCCCCGCGCACCCCGTCCCGCCTGCTCGTAACCGGCCCCGCCGGCAGCGGGAAGACCCATCTCGCGCTGGGCCGCATCCGCGACGCCTCGACGGTGGAGGGCGCCCGCGGCCGCGGCGCCGCCGATCCCGACCGCGCCTTGCTCGTCCTGCCGACCTACGCCCAGGTGCTGCACCTCAAGCGCGTGGCGCTCTCCCGTTGGGACACACGCGGCATCCTCGACGCGCCCTTCACGACCTTCACGGCCGCCGGCGAGCGCTTCGTCGAGGGCTACCGCGTGCGCAGCCTGCCCTCGGCCGACGAACGCGATCGGCTCATGGAGGAGGCGCTGCGTCAGGCCGACGTCGAGCTCTTCGAGCGCGTGGCCGATCGCGTGGGCTTTCGCGCGCGCCTCCTGCGCCTGGTGAAGGAGGTCAAGCAGAGCGGGCTGCCCGTCGACGACGCGGTGCATCGCCTCGCGGCCGGCGGCGCGGCCCTCGAAGCGGGCGCGTCGGCGCGCCTCGACGGGTTCCTCGCCGTCTTCCGCGCGTACGAAGCACTGCTACGTACCGCCGGTCTCGACGACCACGAGGACAGCCTGCGCCGGTTGCTCGACGCCGCCGGCGGCTCGTCCGGCGCCGCGGTGCCGCGGCTGCTCGTGGTCGACGGCTTCGACGACTTCACACCGGTCGAGGAGCGCATCCTGCGCGTGCTCGCCGATCGCGTGAGCGATGCGGGCGGCGAGGTGGTCGTCACGCTGCCGTTCGATCCGGCGCGCGAGGCGCTCTTCCCGGGCGCGGCCGAAACGCGTGCACGCTGGCTGGCGTCGGGCTTCGAAGAGCACGCGCTTTCCGGCTTCCCCCGCAGCAGCGCGACGGGCCTCGCGGCGCTCGCCGATCGTCTGTTCCAGCCCGATGGGGAGACGCTCGACGAGCCGCCGGGCGTCGCCGAGCTCGTGGCGGGCGATCACGAGGACGAGGCGGAGCAGATCGCGCGCGAGGCGCGCCGCTTCATCGAAGCCGCGCGCAACGAGGAGCCTGGCGCGCTGCCGCTGCGCGGCTGGCGCGACGTCGGCGTCGTGGTGCGGCGCACCGACGATGTCGCCGCGCGATTCGATGCCGCGTTCAAGCGCATGGGGGTGCCGCTGCGCATCGTCGGGGCGGGGCGGCCGCTCGCGTCCGAGCCGCTCGTGCGCGCGCTACGCGGTCCGCTGCAGCTGTTGGCCGGACGCCGCGAAGCCGGCCGCTTCGACGCGCGTGCGCTCACGACGTGGATCCGCTGGCGCCTCGCCTGGTCCGCGGATGCCGCGTCGCGTGCGGCGCTCGATCGCTTCGAGATCAGGCATCGCAAGAAGGGCTATCCGGCCACCCTCGCGGCCTACGCCGACGCGGCGCCCGAGCCGCTCGCGCCCTACGTGCACGAGCTGCTGAGCGCGCTCGATGCGCTCGACGCCACGGCGAAGGGCCCGCGCGTGTACGCGGCGCTCGCCTCAGCCCTGGACGCGCTCGCGCCCTTGCCCGACTCCCAGGGCCTCGACGCGGAGGGGCGGCCGGTCGATCCGGTGGGGGACCGGCGCCTCGCGTGGGCAACGGTCGCGCGCTCGCGCCTCGGCGCCGTGCTGCGCGCGCTCGAGGCCGCCGTGCGGCGCACCGGGCTGGGGCAGGACGTCGACGCCGCTCAGGCCGTCGACGAGCTCTTCGACGCCGTCGAGCGCACGCGCATCGCGTTGCCCGATCGTCGCCTCGATGCCGTCACGCTCATGGACGCCGAAGAGGCGCGCTACTGGGAGCTCGAGCTCGTGTTCGTCGCGGGGCTCGAGGAGGGCCGCTTCCCGCTGCATCCGCGCGAGGACGTGCTCCTGCGCGATCGCGACCGCGAGGCCCTCGCAGAGCAGGAGGCGCCGCTGCGCCTGCCTCTCGCCCGCGACCGCGAGGCGCGCGAACGCCGGCTGTTCTACGGCGCGCTCACCCGCGCGCGCTCGCAGCTCGTGCTCTGCCGCAGCGCCTACGACGAGGACGGCGATCCCAAGGGCCCGTCTTCGTTCCTGCGCGACGTCCGCCGCGTCGTGACGCCCACGCGCATCGGCGCGAAGCCCAGCCCGGGACGCGTGGCCGTGGCGCGCGAGGTCGCGCTGGCGACGCGCGACTGGCGTCTCTTCGCCGCGGCGAACGCCCTCAGCCTCGGCGCCGAGGAGGCCGATCGTCGCCTCGCGGTCGCCCTGCTCGATGCCCTGGGTTCCACGGCGTCGGCGCGCGCCGCGCGCGACCTCCGCGCCCGCGGCGAAGTCCTTCACGATCCGTCGGATGCCCTACCGCGGTGGATCGCCGAACGCTTCAAGGCCGCGACGCGGCTGCTCTCCGTCTCGCGCCTGAACCAGGCCGTCGTTTGTCCCTACCGCTTCTTCCTCGCCGACGTGGTGGGCGTGCCGGAGGACGACGTCCCGTTCGAGGGGCCGGGGTTCGATCTGCGCAAGGAGGGGTCGGCGCTGCACCGCGCGCTCGAGATCGCCTTGCGCGAGCCCGAAGCCACGCCCGCCATCGTGGCGGCGCGGGTCGCCGAGCACGAGCAGCTCGGCGACGTGGAGCGACGCCTGCTGCTCGAGGAGCTGGCGCGCGTCGTCATCCTCTTCCGCCGGCGGGAAGCGGATTTCGAGAGCGCGCTCGCACCGGATCCGCGCGGCCTCGAGTACGCCTTCGGCGACGACGGCAGGGTCCAGCTGGGCGACGGCGCGGGGCGCTTTGCGCTGCGCGGCAAGATCGATCGCATCGACACGGTGAAGGGCGTCGCCAGCCTCATCGACTACAAGTCGAGCGCGTCCGGGAGCGACAAGGCGCACAAGGCGGCGCTCAACCTGGAAGACCTCCAGCTGCCGCTCTACGCGAAGGCCGTGTCCGCGCAGATGGGGGTGCACGTTCGCGGCGTCGAGTGGGCCGCGATCCGCACCCGGCACCGGCGCATGGTCTTCGATGCGAACGCCTCCGGGCTGTTCGAGGGACGCCGCGAGGGCTACGCCCTCGTCCCGAAGGAGCCCGACGCCTTTGCTGATTGGCTCGACGAAGCCGAAGCCAAGGCGTCGAGCCTCGTCGCCGAGGTGCGCGCCGGCGTGCACGCGAAGGCGCCCATCCGCACCAAGGGTCAGACCGCGAAGACATGTGCCGCGTGTGCATGGAAGGGCGTCTGCCGGCCGGACCTCGGCAACCCCGAGCCCCGGGGTGAGGAGGCGGACGCATGAGCCGGCCCGACCTCTCCCCGACCCAGGCCGCGGCCGTCACCCACGGCTTCCGCGACGCCTGCGTCACGGCCGGCGCCGGCTCCGGCAAGACGCGCGTGCTCGCCGAGCGCTACGTGCACCTGGTGCGCACGCGCAACCTGCGCGTGCGCGACGTGGCGGCCTTGACCTTCACGGAGAAGGCCGCGGCAGAGATGCGCGAGCGCATCGCGCGCTACTTCGAAGCGGAGGGGCTCGAGCAGGCCCGCGCCGACGTCGAGTTCGCGCCGATCAGCACGATCCATGCGTTCTGCGCGCGGCTGCTGCGTCTGCATGCGATCGAGGCAGGCGTCGATCCCGCCTTCGCCCTGCTCGACGCGGGCGAGTCGGCGCTCTTGCGCGAGGACGCCGCGGAGCTGGCGGAGAACCGCCTCCTGGCCGAGAACCCCGACGCCCTGCGCGCGTACCGGACGCTCAGTGGGAGCCAGCCGCGCGAGATCCTCATGGGTGTGCTCGACCGGCTGCGCGGCGCCGGCGTCCATCCCTCACGAATCGGATGGATCCAGGGCGGCATGGTCACCGACGACGCGAAGGCGGCGATCGATCGCGCGCTACCGGACCTCGCCGCCTTCCGCGACCACGTGAGCGGAGAGCAACTCGAGCTGATGGACGCCGCGCTCGCGGACGCGCGTGACCTGGTCGACGTCCCGGAGACCGATGACCTCGAGTTCGAGGCGTTCTACGCCTACCAGGTCGGCGATGCCGTCGACCGCCTGCGCGGTTCGCGGCGGAAGGGCTACAAGCCCGCGCGCGTCGCGCTCGCCGAGGCCGTCTACCAGCTGGCCGCGGCACGGCTCGACCGGTACGGCGAGGAACAGGGCCTTCCTGCGCTCCGCGACGTGCTCGTTGCCTATGAGCACGCGTACGCCGAGCTGAAGCGCGACCGGTCCGCGCTCGACTTCACCGACCTGGAGCTCGGGGCGCTCGCCCTGCTCGACCGGCTCGCGGCACGCGGCCAGCGACCGGACCTCGCGCCCAAAGCGCTGCTCGTAGACGAGTTCCAGGACACGAACCCGCTGCAGGCCCGGATCCTCGCGCATCTCAGCGACGTCGCGCCGCAGTTCTCCGTCGGCGATCCGAAGCAGAGCATCTACCGCTTCCGGCGTGCCGACGTCAGCGTCATCGTGCGCGAACGCGAGCGCGTGGGGGCGTCGAACCGCCACGAGCTTGCGACCTCCTATCGCGCGCATCCCGACCTCGTGGATTGCCTCAACGGCGTGAACGACGTGCTCTTCCAGGACGACGCAGCGGGCGTGCCGTACGAGCCCCTCACCGCCGGCGCCGAGTTTCACGATCTCGTGTGGGCGCCGATGCGCTACGCGCTCATCGACGCCGGGCCGCACGCGGACGCGGGCATCGCACGCGAACGCGAGGCGGCCTGGATTGCGCGCCGCGTCCAGGAGCTCGTGGAGGCCGAGATCCCGCGCGCGAAGAAGACGTCGGGCCGCACCGGGCCGCTCGACTACGGCGACATCGCGATCCTCTTCCGCGCCCGGACGGACATCGGCATCTACGAGCGCGCGCTCGCCGCCGCGGACGTCCCGTACCTGACGCTCAAGGGGCAGAGCTACCTCCAGGCCGAGGAGATCGCCGATCTCCTGCACCTGCTGCGCGTCGTGCAGAACCCGGCCGACACGTTTGCGCTGGCCGCGGTCGCGGCGGGGCCCGCCTTCGCTGCGACGGATGCAGACCTCCTGCGCTGGTTCCGGCCGGGCAAGGACGCCGTCGGCGCGTGGACGCGCATGCAGCTCGAGGCGCGCGAAGGCGGCGCGCACGCGGAGGCCGTTGCCGCGATCGAGGCCCTGCAGCGCGAAGCGGCGCTCGGGCTCATCGCGCGCGTCGTCGAGGGCGCTTTGGATCAACTGGGCCTGCTGGACGTCGCCCTGCTGCTCGAAGGCGGCGACCGTCGCGCGGCCAACCTCCGCAAGGCCATCGAGCTGGCCCGGCGCCTCGACCTCAAGGGCGAGCGCGGCCTCGGCGACCTGCTGCGCCATCTCGGCAGCCTGCGCGAGCGCGCCGTGGGCGAGGCGGAAGCCGCCGTCGGCGGCGAGGACGACGACGTCGTGCGGCTCACGACGGTGCACGGCGCCAAGGGACTCGAGTATCCGGTGGTCTTCCTCGCCGACATCGGCCGCCGGCCCGTACGTGACACGCCCGCCGTGCACATCGACGGTGCGGGCGGCGTGGCAATCAAGTTCAAGGACCCGCTCGAGGGGGGCGGGCGCAAGCCCGGCGCCTACGAGCTGCGCGACGCCGTCGAGCAGCGACAAGCCGGTGAGGAAGACCGACGCCTCTTCTACGTGGCCACGACACGCGCCGAGGAGATGCTCATCTGCTCTGCGTGGTGCAAGGGGGCCAACAAGGGAGACGGCAAGCCCAAGGACCTGAACGGCTGGGGCGGTTGGCTCTGGGACGCGCTCGGCGTGCCGTTCGATCACGGCGACACCGAGGGACGTGTGGGCGATGCGGACCTCGGTGTGGAGGTCGTCGACGCGCGGGATCCGTCATTCGTCGAGACGCGCGTTGGGTCGACGCACGCATCGCCCGTGACGGCGACGGATGCGGATCGCGACGAAGCGCGTCGGCTGCTCGCACGCGCCGCCGAGCCGACGGCGCCCCTCGGCGACACGCGCTTCGTCGTGAGTGTCTCGGAGCTGCTCGCCTTCGCGGCGAGTCCCGGCCGCTACTACCAGGACGTCGTGCTCCAGGGCGCGCAGCGCGGTGCGGCGCCGACGGTTGAGGCGTTCGCACCCGGGCTGGATCCCGAGGAGCCGGCCTTCGAGCTCGGCGCCGAGGACGACGTCGCGCGCGACCGACGCCGCGAGCGCGCCGCGACCTTCGACGAGCCGTGGGACGGCGGCGTGGACCGTGCCGCCATCGGACGTGCCGTGCACGCTGTGATCGAGCGCCTCGGCGCGGACGGGGATGCGGGCCTCGAGGCGGCCCTCGGCCACGCGCTCGAGGAGGAGTTCCCGGCCGGCGCGCCGGACGCCGTCGAGCGCGCGGTGCGGGAGATGGTCGCGCGGTACAGCCGGAGCGACGTAGGCCGCGCGATGCACCAAGCTCTTGGCAAGGCGGGCGACGTTCGTCGCGAGCTCGACTTCCACGCGCGCGTCCGTTTCCCCGGCGGCAAGCCCGTCGCCGGCTTCGACTCCCTGCTGGTCAAGGGCTCCATCGATCTCTGGCTGCCCACCGCGGACGGTGTGCGCGTCGTGGATCACAAGACGAACCGAAAGAGCGAGCGCTTCCAAAGCCCCGACGACCTGGCCGCGTACTACGGCTGGCAGCTGCGGCTCTACGCGCTCGCTGCCGAGCGCATCCAGGGCACGGACGTGGCCGGCGCGTCCCTCCTGCTGCTCGATCCCTCGTGGGGGGACGAGGCCGTCGACGTGCCCATCGACGTCTCGGGCGACGCGCTCAAGGCGGCCCGCGAGCTGTGCCGGGCGTTCGCGATCGCCGAGCTCGAGGGCCGCTACCCGGAAGACTGGCGCACCCTGCTGGCGTGACCTCGCCCCACGGCGCGGGTACGGTCCCGTTCCAGCAAGGGAGACCCGCGCCATGACTCGCATCACGTCCTACCGCGACCTCGGCTGCCTCGTCACGGGCGCGAGCTCGGGCATCGGCCGCGAGATCGCGCGGCAGCTGGCGCAGGCGGGCGCCCGCATCGTGGTCACGGCCCGCCGCGAGGATCGGCTGGCCGCGCTCGAGGTGGAGCTCAAGGAACTTGGCGCGAAGGACGCGTTCGCCGTCGTCGCCGATCTCTCCGACCCGGGGGCCGCCGAGCAGATCGTGCGTGCCGCCGACGCCCACCTCGGTCACGTGGACGTGCTGATCAACAACGCCGGCTTCGCCGTGCCCGGCACGTTCATGCGCGCCGACCTCGAGCGCACCGCGCGCATGATCGAGGTGAACATCACGTCGTCCGTGCGCCTCGCGCGGCTCGTGCTGCCGGGCATGGTCACGCGCAACCACGGCGCGATCCTGAACGTCGCGAGCATCGCGGGCTTCCAAGCCGCGCCGTACCAGGGCACCTACGCCGGAACGAAGGCGTTCCTGCTCGTGTGGAGCGACAGCGTGCACCAGGAGGTGAAGCACACGGACGTGTCCATCACGGCGCTCTGCCCCGGCGTCACGGACACCGAGTTCTTCGAGGCGGCCGGCTATCGGCGCCTCGGCCGCATCCTCAAGCACCGCATGCCGGTCGACGCCGTCGCCAAGGCCGGGCTCCGGGGCCTGGTCAAGCGCAAGATGGAGGTCGTGCCCGGCTTCAAGAACCGGGTCCTGCTCTTCTCCCAGCGGTTCGTGCCGCGCACGCTCGTCGCGGCCGTCTCGCGGCGCATGCTCGCCGGGCGTCCAGAGCCCCAGCGACCGTAGGCACCATTCCGTGACCCGGCAGGGGTATGCTGGGCGTATGACCTCGGTCCGGTCCGGTCTGCTCGCCCTGCTGCTCGTGTGCGCATTCGCTGCGCCGGCGGCCGCCGGACCGGAGTCCGACGCCGGCACGGCCCGGACCCCGATCCCGCAGGTCGGGGAGATCCCGGCCCGCACGATCGAGGTCGAGCGCGAGGTGTTCTTCCCCGCGGTCGTCCAGCGGATCTGCACGCCGATCTACGAGACCATCGAGGTGCCTGTCGAAGAGCGGCGGGTCACGCCGAAGTTCGAGGAGCAGGAGGTGCCCGTCTACGCGTGGCGCCTCGTGCCCGTCTACCGCACCGTCGAGACCCCGATCCACGGGACCGAGCTCGAGCCGCTCTACGTGCCCGTGAAGCGCCGGGTCTCGCTGCCCGTGTGCGCGCCCTTCTCCTGTGGGTGCAAGCAGATCCCCCTCTACGAGAAGTGCGCCAAGGTCCAGGTCGCCTGGCTCGAGAAGGAGACCGTCGAGGGCTACCGCAAGGACAGCCTCCCGCGCGGCATGCGCCGCGAGCGCTACGTCGCCCGCCACGAGACGAAGCGCGTGCGGGTGGGGGAGGACGTCGAGGTGGTCCAGGTCGGCACGCGCACGGAGCGCCGCCTCAAGGGCTACTCGACCGAGGTGATCGAGCTGTCGCCCGCGCGCACGGAGGTCGTCAAGGAGACGATCACGATTCCCGCGCGCCGCGTCACCGTCGCGCCCGAGGGCACCGCCTGCAAGCCGCTGCCGGGCACCTTCGAGGTGCTCACACCGGACGAGCTCGCGGCCCTGAGCGCCGGTTCCTAGCGCCCCGCGGCTGTCGGTCGGCTCTGGGACCATCCCGCCCCCCGGGGGAGCGGGAGACCCATCTTGAGCATTCGACTTCTGGGAGGGGCGGCGACGGTGCTGCTCCTCTGCGGCCTGTTCGCCGCGCCGGCTGCGGCCGAGGACATGACGAGCGAAGCGACGGAGGAGCAGGCGGCCTACGACTCGGGCACGTTGACGCGCACCAGCCTGCCGCTGCCGAGCCTCGCCGACCTGAGCTTCCGCCCGAAGCGGCGTCCCGACGGCACGTGCTGTCCGCCGCCGCCCAAGCGTGAGCTGCGCGAGGATCCCTGCACGCCGCTCGATCCGTGCGAGCCGATCGACTGCTGCGTGAGCCCGTTCAGCCTGACCCTCGGGCTCGGCGTGAGCTTCTCAGAGGGCAACAGCGACAAGTTCGACATCGCGTTCTCGGGCGCGTTGACCTACGACCGCCGCCCCTGGCTCGCGCGCCTCAGCTGGCTGTGGGCGTACGGTGAGAGCGACGGCACGGCGTCGACCGACACGTTCCACGCCGACTTCCGGCTCGAGCGCCTCATCGGTTCACGGTGGTCCACCTTCGCGCTGATCAGCTTCGATGACGACAAGCTGGCCGGCCTGCAGTACCGCTGGATCGGCACGCTCGGCGTGGGCTATCGCTTCTTCGAGTACAAGGGCACGTACCTCAAGGGCGAGATCGGTGGCGGTCTCACCGTCGAGAAGCGGCGTCTGCTCGACGAGACCCAGGATCCCTCGGCGTACCTCGGTGCAGAGTACTTCCGCGCCTTCCGCAACGGCATCGACCTCACCGCGCGGGCCCGCTACCTGCCCAACCTCGACGACTACGACCTGTCGTTGCTGGTCGTCGAGACCATCCTCGCTGTGCCCTTGACGATGAACAGCTCGCTCGCCATCCGGGCGCGCGTGGACCACGTGCTCGACGCGCCGGCCCCGGCCGAGGACACGGACGTGATCCTCGTCGTCGGCCTCCAGATCGACCTCTAGGAAGGAGCCCCTCGTGATCGCATTCATCGACATCGACTGGCAGGCCAAGCTCAACGACCTCGTCGACGGCATCGTGTATTGGGCGCCGAACCTCCTGTGGGCGATCGGCATCTACGTGATCGGCAAGCTCGCCGCGAAGATCGCGCGCTCCATCCTGCGCGGCATGATGCGCAAGGGCAAGGCGGACGAGACGCTCACGGTCTTTGTGACGAACATCGCCTATGGGGCCCTCATGGCATTCGTCGTGATCGCCGCGCTCGGCCGGCTCGGCGTGGAGACCAACTCGCTCGTGGCGATCCTCGCCACGGCCGGACTGGCGATCGGTCTGGCGCTACAGGGTTCGCTGGGCAACTTCGCGGCCGGCGTGATGCTCATCATGTTCCGACCGTTCAAGCTCGGCGACTTCGTCGAGGCCGGCGGTGTGACGGGCAAGGTCAAGGACATCCAGATCTTCAGCACCGTGATCGACACGCCCGACAACAAGCGGATGATCATCCCGAACGGCAGCATCACGAGCGACGTGATCACCAACTACGACGGCAACCCGACCCGGCGCGTCGACCTCGTCGCGGGCATCGGCTACGGCGACGACGCGGCGGAGGCGAAGCGGATCCTCGAGGACATCCTCGAGAAGGAGCCGCTGGTCCTGAAGGACCCGGCGCCGGCCGTCGCGATGGTCGAGCTCGCCGACAGCAGCGTGAACTTCAACGTGCGACCCTGGTGCAAGTCCGGGGACTACTGGACGGTCTACAGCTCGGTCACGGAGCAGATCAAGCTGCGCTTCGACGCGGCCGGCATCAGCATCCCGTACCCGCAGCAGGACGTGCACATGCACACCGTCGCGTAGCACCTCGGCGGGCCGCCCGCGTGCCCCGGTGGGGGACACGGCGCCCCCACGGGGCGACACTCCGCTGAGGGCGCCCGGCGCGGGGCCAGTCGCCCTCGTCTGTGCTCGACCGTAGGGCCCTGTTGGTCGCGTCCTAACCCCTTAGGGCGTAGACAGTTCGGGCTCGCCCCACCACATGTTGTGGAAATACAGCGGAAGGACCTGGACGACGGGACCTTTGGGCACGGTCCCTGCATGGGGCTCCCCGGGCAGGAGGTATCCCTGCCCCGGCCGCACGGGAGGCAGGAAAGCCCGGTTTCCCGGCGGGCCGTGTTCCCACCCCCTAGGAGTTGAACTCTATGAGCTACGGACGTTCCGTCCTGGCGATCGCCCTGGTCTTCGCCCTCGCTCCCACCGCTTTCGCGGCCGAGGCCCCCGAAGACCCGTGCGCGCCCGAGCCCCCGGCCTGTCGGGTCGAGGTGATTCCCGCGAGCTGCACGTGGGTCGAGCGTGAGGTCCAGGTTCCGGCCGTGACGCGCCGGGTCTGCACGCCCGTCTACGAGACCGTCGAGGTGCCTGTCTACGAGCGCAAGTGCACGCCGCGCTTCGAAGAGGTCCAGGTGCCCGTGTACGCGTGGCGCGACGTGCCCGTGTACCGCACGGTCAAGAAGCCCGTGTACGGCGAGAAGCAGGTGCCGATCTACCGCGAGGTGAAGACGCCTGTGACCATCACCGTCTGGAACCCCTTCTGCTGCGAGTGCGAAGAGATCGAGCTCTACGAGCGCTGCGAGAAGGTCCAGGTCGGCTGCGAGACCGTGCCGGCGATCGTCGGCTACCGCGACGAGCAGGTGCAGTGCGGCACCCGCAAGGAGCGCTACGTCAGCGGCCACACGACCCGTCAGGTCCGTGTCGGCAACGACGTCGAGGTCGTCCAGACCGGCGTGCGCGAAGAGCGCCGCCTGACGGGCTACAAGACCGAGATGGTCGAGGTGCGCCCGGCCAGCACGCGCGTCGTGCGCGAGCGCGTCGTCATTCCCTGCCGTCGCGTGACCGTGGTTGCGGAGACGGCCGAGACCACCGCTGCCCTGCCGGGCACGACCGAGGTCCTCACCGAGGCGGAGTTCCAGACGGTTCTCGCCGCCCGCTAGACATCGCGCGAACAGCGCAATGCCCCATCGGGACGCCGCCTCGCGCATGCGGGGCGGCGTCCTTTTCGTTTCAGGCCCGGAGGCTTGCCACGTGCGTGGGATGAGCCACCATGGAGGCACGCCCGACCGGGCGGATTGGAGGGATGATGATGCGTCTGTCGATCGGCCTCGGGCTGCTGGGTGTGCTGCTCCTCTCGACGCCGGCCTTCGCCGAGGACGCGCCGCCCGTGGGCTGCGTGAAGGTGATCCCCGAGCGCTGCGAGTGCGTCGAGCGCGAGGTCGTGATCCCGGCCCGCATGGGCACGCGCTCGATCCCGGTGTACGAGGACGTGGAAGTGCCCGTCTTCAAGTCGAGGCGTGTGCCCGTGTACACCACCCGCCGGATCCCTGTGTACGAGGACGTCGAGGTCCCGTGCTGGAAGGTCCGCCGCGTGCCGATGTACGTGACCCGGAAGATCCCCGTGTTCGAGGATGTCGAGGTGCCGGTCTTCGCGGCCGAGAAGTACCCCGTCACGCGCGAGTTCGTGGATCCCTGCACCGGCTGCGTGCGCACCATCTGCACCTTCGACGTGAAGGTCGTGCAGTGCGGGACGCGCATCGAGCGCCGCGTGTGCGGCTTCGAGGAGGAGCAGGTCGAGTGCGGCTGGCGCCCCGAGCGCTACCAGGACGGCACGCGGACGGTGAAGAAGGTGGTGGACTGGAAGGAAGAGCAGGTGCTCTGCACATGGCGCTTCGAGCGCTACCAGGACGGCACCCGCACCGAGCGCCGCAGGACCGGCGTCCGGACCGAGACCTACGAGATCTGCCCGGCGCAGACGGTCATCGAGGTCGACCGCGTGACCGTGCCCTGCCGGCGCGTGACGGTCGTCCCCGACGGCACGGAGGGCGCCGTGGCCCTGCCCGGCACCACCGAGGTCATGACCGAGGCCGAGTTCGCGGCCGCGCGCCGCTAGGCGACAACGGGCTAACCCGGATCCCCAGGACCCGAGGCGAACACGCCACATGGGCGTACAATTCGTCCTGCGGGATCAGGGTGCATCGGGAGTTCGTGCGATGAAGACGGCTTGGGTCCGTGCGCTGACGGCCAGCGCGGTGCTCGCGGTTTCGCTCCTGCTGAGCGGCTGCGGGGGCGGGTGCAGCAGCTGCGATGACGGCGGCACACCGGCTCCGAACCCGGCCCAGCTGAAGCCCGACTTCATGCTCGCGGACGTGAACCCGAACTCGGGCACGCACAATGCGACCGTCTCGCCCCGCCAGCACCTCACGCGTGTGTCGGCGTGGTACTTCGGCCACGCGACCTGAAGCTACTGCAGTGTCCAGTTCGGACACTTGGACACGATGCAGGCCGATGGGGATCTCACGGGCCTCGCGCTCGAAGTGCGCATCCTCGGCGTGAACGGCATCGGCCGCGAGAGCGGCAACGCGGCCATGTGCACGGGCCGCTCGATTCCCTGGCTTCAGGACGTGGTCGGCGAAGACGTCTACTCGTCCTGGGCCGTGACCTACCGCGACGTGATCATCCTGGACGCGGAGAACCGGGTCACGGGGATCTACAACCTCACGTCGAACGACCTCAGCGTCACCGCGAACTACGACGCGCTGAAGGCGATGCTGATCCACGCCGCATCGTCTCCGTAGCGGACCGGGCGCCCGCCCCCTCCTCCGGCCCGGAGCCGAGGCCGTCCATGCCTCGAGATTCCCCGTCCCCGGCCCGCGAAAGCCGCCATTCGCTGGGTGCCGGGAATCCCCGAGCGCGCCACACGGGCGCGACCCGAGGAGCCCGCCGCTTGGAGTCAGAACATGGACACCTCGCTACGCATCGTGGGCCTCATGACCCTTGGGCTCTTCCTGCTGACCGCCTGTGGCGGTGGGGGGGGCGGCGACGCGAACCTCCTGCAGCCGGGTGAGGTCCGCCTCTCCACGCTCGCGAACATGGATGGCACCGTTCCGGTCCTCGGCGCCACCGTCGACACGACCGCCCAGCCGAGCGTCGGCTACAGCGGGCCTGCCGTCACGGATGCTCGCTGGGCATTCTTCACCTTCGACCTCTCGGGCATTCCCGCCGGTGCCACCGTCACCGCGGCGCAGCTCGAGCTCTTCCAAACCGCGACCCTGGGCACGCCCACCGACGTGCTGCCCATCCTCGTCGATCACATGGAGGCCAGCGGCGCCACGCCCACGTGGACGGAGCTGGTCGGGTCTTCCTTCGAACTCGAAGCGCCGATTCGCGACAGCGGGGGCAACCCGGCCACGGTGTCGCACACGACGGTCCGTGGCAACCGGTTCCTGGACGTCACGCGGCAGGTACAGCGCGACCTCGCGGAGGGACGCAGCTTCAGCCGCTTCCGCCTCCGCTGGGAGCCCGTCGCCGGTCCCATCACGTTCGGCCTGGTCTACTTCAGTGACGCCGAGAACATCCACGGCTCGGACGTGCCGCCCGCGCTCGTGGTCGGCTACCAGTAGCGCGCGGAGCCCCATGCGACCGTTCGCTTCCCGGCCTCGCGCATGAGGCCTCTTCCGAGAATGCGGCGCACACGGAGATGCGACCGCGGCAGTGGATCGGATCGTCCGCAAGACCTGCGGGCGTTCCCCGATCCGATCCAGCCGCGGTCGCATCGCGCTGTATGTCCCGGGTCCCGCCTTCGGCGTGTTGGTGGGCGATGTCGAGGGGGGTACGCTGCCGCCACGCCGCGGGCGGGGCGCCACGCGGGCGGAGGCGCGTGTGGGTAGCGAGAGCCGCATCGAGGGCATCCTGGCCGAGTGGCAGGAGCAGCTCGACCAGGGAGAGGCGCCCGCACCGGACGAGGTCATCGCGGCGCATCCCGATCTGGCGGATCGGCTCCGGGAGTGCTTCGCCGTCCTGCTCTCGATGCCGATCGGCGAGTCGCAGGCGCCCGACCCCGAGCTGCGGCCCCTCGTCTCCGATCGCTACTCCGTGTTCCGTCGGGTCGCTGGCGGCGGCATGGGGCTCGTGTACTGGGCGATCGACAACGACCTCAACCGCGAGGTCGCCTTCAAGGTGATTCGCGCGCCGGGGACGCAGGGGGGCGAGGCCGGCCCCGCCACGCCCGGCGACGTCGTACCGCCCGCACAAGAGACGGACGCGTCGCGCGCGTTCGAGGCGCTGAAGCAGCGCTTCCTGCAGGAAGCGTGGGTCACCGCGGGGCTGGCCCACCCGGGCATCGTGCCCGTGTACGAGCTGGGGCAGACCGGCGCCGGCGTTCCCTACTACACGATGCGCTTCGTGCGCGGCGAGCAGACGCTGGCCGACGCCATCGCCGGCGTCGAGGGCGCGCCCCTGGAGGAGCGCCTGCAGCTGCTCGAGCCGTTCCTCAAGGTCTGCGA
>JASJAY010000098.1 GCA_030066775.1 Planctomycetota bacterium | reverse complement strand
GCGGAAACGTGGCGTGAGACTACACAACAGCAAGTGGAAGGTGGCGGGAGAGCAAGAGCGAGGGGTTTGGAAGGGGAGAGCTTCGCTCGCGTTAGCGGCCTCTGGCCGCGTGCGAGGAGCCGAGCCAGCGAGGCTTCGAGAGCGAGTGCTTTCCCCTTGCCGGCGCACAGCGCCGAACAGTCCGCGCGGGAAGACTCAGTCCCTGAGCCTGTCGAAGGGCGCGGAACGCCGTCACCCAAGACGCCCTGCTGCCACCCACCTTCACTGCGGTGTATGGCGGGAGAGCAAGGGAATCGAACCCTCCTAGCCAAGGTTGCCCAGGGCCACAGCGGTTTTGAAGACCGAGGGGGACACCAGTCCGCCATCCTCTCCCGAGGAGCGGAGAACGTAGGCGGAGCGGGGGGTTTGCTCAACACCGGAACGGAGTCGTCCGCTTCCGCTGACGAGGTCGATCCGTACCAAGGCCCCGCCGAGTAGAGTCTCGGCATGGACCCCGCCGCAACGATCGCCTCCGGCACCGAGGGCTCGGCGGTCGTGATGTTCACGGACCTCGAGGGCTCGGTCGCGCTCAAGACGCGCCTGGGCGAGGCCTCCTACACCGAGCACCTCAGGCTGCACGATGCGGCCTTTCGCGCGGTGCTCGAGGCGACCCCCGGCGGCGAGCTGCGCAAGGACCTGGGTGATGGGTTCTTGGCCACCTTCCAGACGCCCGCGCAGGGCGTGCGCGCGGCGTTGGCGTTCCAGCAAGCGCTTGTGGACGCGGACTGGCCGATCGAGCCGCTGAAGGTGCGCGTGGGCCTGCACGAAGGGCCGATCACGGAACTGGGCGAGCTTGATGAAGGCCACGGGAAGCTCGTCGGGCTCACCGCCGACGTGGCGGCGCGGATCATGGGGCTCGCATTGCCGGGTCAGGTGCTGTTGAGCCGGTCGGTCTTCGACGGCGCGCGTGAGTCGGTGTCGGATGCGCCGGGTGAGAGCGATGCCGAGCTGCGCTGGATGGCGCACGGACCGTACCTGTTCCAGGGCGCGGACAAGCCGCTCGAGGTGTACGAGGTCGGGGTGAACGGCGTGGCGCCGCTGCGCGCGCCGCCGGATGGCGGCAAGGCGCGACGCGCGGTGCCGGCAGGCGAGGAGGAGCTCTACGGCTGGCGGCCGGCGGCGGGTCTGCCCGTGCCCGGGCAGCTCGAGTACGTGCTCGAGCGCCGCCTTGGCGAGGGCGGCTTCGGCGAGGTGTGGCTCGCGCGCCATGCGGACGACAAGACACCGCTCGTGTTCAAGTTCTGCTTTGACGCGGAGCGCGTGCGCGGACTGCGGCGCGAGCTGGCGATCTTCAAGTTCGCGCAGGAGGCGTTGGGCGATCGCGACGACATCGCGCGCGTCAAGGACATCCGCATCGAGCAGCCGCCCTTCTGGCTCGAGAGCGAGTTCACTGAGCACGGCGACCTTGCGGAGTGGAGCACGACGCAGGGCGGCATCGACGGCGTGTCACTCGAGGAGCGCTTGCGCCTGTTGGCAGAGATCGCGGACGCCGTGGCGGCCGCGCACTCGGTGGGCATCCTGCACAAGGACCTGAAGCCCTCGAACGTGCTCGTCTGGCAGGACGAGTCCGGTCGGCCGCGACCGCGCCTCGCGGACTTCGGCATCGGCATGCTGACCGACCTCGATCAGCTCGTGCGCCACGACATCACCGTCGTGGGGTTCACGGAGATGGCATCGGAGGCGAGCACGAGCTCGATGAGCGGTACGCGGCTCTATGCGCCGCCCGAAACGCTCGCCGGCAAGCCGTTCACGACGGGCGGCGACGTCTACGCCTTGGGCGTGATGCTGTACCAGCTGGCAGTCGGCGATCTCACGCGCCCGATCGGGCACGGCTGGGAGTCGGACGTCACCGATCCGCTCCTGCGCGAGGACATTGCGGCGTGCGTGGCGCGTCGGCCCGACGATCGCCTCGGCAGCGCCGGCGAGCTCGCGGAGCGGCTGCGCTCGCTGGATGCGCGCCGTGCGGAGCGACAGGCGGCGGCGGCAGAGGAGGCCCTCGCGGCCCGGCGCAAGCGGCGCAACAAGCTGCTCGCCGTCGGGTCGGGGGTGCTGGTGCTCCTGCTCGCCGGCGCGGCGTTCCTCTTCCTGCAGGAGCGGCGTCTGCGCGACCTCGCGGACAAGGAGCGCGAGCGCGCTGTCGAGGCGCTCGAGACGGCAGATGCCGTGACCTCGTTCCTCAACGACGACTTGCTCGGCTCGGTCGATCCGAGGGAGAGCAAGGGACGCGACATCACGGTGCGTGAGGTGCTCGACAAGGCGGCTGCCGACGTGGGCACACGCTTCGAGGAACGTCCCGCGGTCGAGGCGTCGCTCCGGCGCACGCTCGGGCGGGTGTACTTGGGGCTCGCACTCTTCGGTGACGCGCGTCTGCACCTGGAGCGCGCACGCGAGCTCTACGAGGCGCTCGAAGGCGAAGACAGCCTCGCGCTGGCCAAGACGCTCGAGCACCTGGCGTTACTCGAGAGCGTGAGCAACGGGGACAAGAACCGGGCCGTCGCGCTGGCGCGACGCGTCATGGAGGTGCGGCGCAAGGTGCTCGGGTCCGACGATCCGCTGACGCTTCGCGCCGAAGCGGACGTGGGCATGTACGAGGCACTCCAGGCGGGCAAGCTCGCGGCGGGCATCGACAACCCGATGATGCTCAACATGCTGGCCAACGTGCGACAGCTGGGCGAGACGCCCGAGGAGATGCGCCAGGAGCTCATCCGCCTGATCTACGAGGCGGAGCGGCTCTGGAAGCAGGACGACAAGGAAGGCGTGCGCCAGCTGGCCGAGCGCGTGGCGCGGCCGTTCCTCGACAACAAGGCGTTCGCCGAGCGCGTGCCCTGGGCGTGGGCCGCGATGGCGCGCTCGCTCCAAGCCGACGAGCGCACGCACGCCTCGCGCGCGATCTGCTGGGCGGCGATCGCCGTCGGAGAGCCGCGCTGGGGCGAGGCGCATCCGCAGGTGCTCTTCGCCATCCAAACGATGGCGATCATCCTCAGCGAGCAGGAGGCGTGGGAAGAGGCGCTGCCCTGGTGCGAGCGCAACCTGCGCCTGCAGCGCCAGACGCTCGATGCGGAGCACGTCCGTGTCGTGGATGCGCAAGAAGGCCTGGCCGTAGCGCTGTGGAAGCTCGAGCGCTACGAGGAGGCGGCCAAGGAGGCGAAGGCCGCCTACGACGTGCGCTTGAAGAAGGAAGGCGCGGAGGACGACGACACGCGCTGGACGGCCGGCCTCCTGGCGAGCGTGTACCAGGCCTGGGGCAAGGCCGACGAGGCGGCGAGCTGGCGCAAGCGCGCGGGCGGATAACGGATCCGCGTGCGGCGCGTCTCCATTCAGCGATCCCGGAGGAGACGCCCCATGCGAGCACCCGTGCTGTTGCTGTTGCCGTTGCTGGCAGGGTTTGCCGCGGCCGACGAGGCGAAGCCGGGCCGCACCCTGGCCGACTTCGTCGCGATCTCGGAGGCGAACACCAAGCGCGCAAGCGTTGCGGAGCTCACCCGCCTGCATCCGCAACGCGACTGGCCGCTCTCGCTGTGGGTGAAGCGCGCGCACGAAGCGCGAGAGGCCAACCCGTCGGACGCACCGCTCTTCCTGAACGGCGTCAAGAAGCTCACGGTCGACGAAGCAAAGGCGCTCGCGGCCTTCAAGGGCAACAAGCTCTTCCTGCCCGATGTCGGAACGCTTGCGCCGGACGTGGCCGAAGCCCTCGGAGCGACGAACAAGTCGCTCTACCTCGACGGGCTCAAGAAGATCGACGTGCCCATTGCGCGCGCGTTGGCGAGGTCCAAGGGCGACCGCATCTCCTTGCGAGGTCTAACCACGCTCGGGCCGCGACCGGCCAAGCGCCTGAGCATGTTCGACGGCGGCATCCTGCTCGACGGCGTCGCGTCGATGCAGGACACGGCGGTCTTGCTGCTGCTCACGCACTGGGACGGCTGGGGCGAGCAGGTCGTGCTCTCGTTGGGCCTGACGTCGCTGAACATCGAACAGGCCCAGTTGCTGACCGCCTGCGGCGGCTGGGGGCTGGCTCTGGATCGGATCGAAACGCTCACGCCCGAGGCGGCGAAGAAGCTCGCGGCGCTCGACATGCCCCACCTCTCCCTCGGCGGGCTCACGTCGATCTCGCTGGAGACGGCCAAGGTGATCGCGACGTGGGAGCAGAAGTTCCTCGTGCTCGACGGCGTCAAGACGGTGTCGCCCGAGGTGCGCAAGCTCGTCGAGAAGGGCTGCGAAGCCGTGTCGTGGCGGGGGCTCGCGAAGGCCAAGTAGGCCTGAATTGAAACGGGCCGGGCATGTGCCCGGCCCGTCGTTCGGTGGCTGAGCGCCGCGTCTACTTCTCGATCATGCCCTCGAGCTTCTCGGCGATCTCGGCGGCTTCCTTGCCGGCCTTCGTCTCGGCGTACTTCTTGCCAAGGATGCCCTTGAGGCACTCGAGCTTGTCCTCGGGCTTGCGCTCCTCGCGCATCGCCGTCTTGGCTTCGTCGAGCTTCTCGCCCGCCTTGATCTCGAGCTTGTGGGCCTTGTCCTTGGTGAGCGCCTTGGCGGCTTCCTTGGCCTGCTTGCTGAGCGCGTGGCCCTTGAAGTCGTCCTCGACCTGGCCGTAGAGCTTGTAGGCGGCGTAGACGTCGCCCTCACGGATGAGCGTCGCGGCCTTCTCCATCGGCTCGTCGCCCCGCTTCGCGATCCACTCGCGCAGGGCGTCGCCGTTGGTCTTGTCGTCGCCCTCGAGCTTCTCGACGACGGCCTCGACCTTCTTCAGCGCGCTGCCGAACTTCATCTTGTCGAGGTCCTTGCGCGCGCCCTTGAGCTTGTCGGGGATCGGCGGGAGGACCTTGTTGAGGGTGAAGGACCACGTGCTGACGCGGTTCTCCTTCTCGACCTCCTTCAGGTGCTCCTCGATCGTGCTGTCGGAAAGCCCGGCCGGGTTGCCTTCCCAGAGGATCGTGCCCTCGGGACTGATCAGGTACGCCTGCGGCACACCACCCGTGGAGTAGTCGCCGCTGGCCGCCTTGATCTGGATCGGGAACTTCGCGTCGAACTCGGCGACGAACGCCTCGACGGGCTCCATGCCCTCACCGGTGATCGACAGGATCGTCAGACCCTTGCCATCGAAGTCTTCTTGAAGCTTGTTCAGGTGCCCGACCTGAGTCTTGCAGGGGCCTCAGGTCGTGCTGAAGAGCTCGAGCAGGAGCAGCCGGCCCTTCATGTCCGAGATCTTGAACGGCTCGGAGTTGATGAACTCGCCACCCGAGAAGTCGGGGGCGTCCGCGCCGATCTCGACGCCGGCGGAAGCCGGCGTGACGGCGAGGCACAGGCTCAGCGCGATGGCGCCGGCGAGGGTGCGGGGTCCCATGGTCTGCTTCCTCACGAGGGTTGCTCGGATTGTGGGCCCCGGCCGGTCCGCGGCAAGCGCGCGCCCGGACAGATCGCTTGGATGCGCTCCGCCCCCGGGTCCGGCTTAGTGACGCGCGGTCCCCTTCGGGGGTTCCACCCCGACGGGGCTTCCGTCCGGGTGCCCACGGGGCGGGGCAGGCGGGTGCCCTCGCCAGGGGGCAGCCCCGTGGCGGCACGCGGCGGCACCTCGAGCTCGGGCCCAGCAAATGGGGCCTGGCGCCCCTTCGCGTCCATTTCGGCCGGCGCGGCATGGCGGTTGCCAATGGCTCGCCTCCTCCGGAACGGTACTCCCCCCTGCGTCCGGCCGTTGCTCGTGCGGCCGCGGAGCCTCTCTCTCTTGCGCACCCCCACGTTCGTTCTCTCCATCTCTCTCTGCATCTTCAGTTTTGGTCTCGCCGGTTGCGGCGGTGGTGGCGGCGACGGCGGCGGCCAGACGCTGCCCCCCACGTACGAAGTCACCAACCTCAACAACGCCGGCGCGGGCTCGCTGCGCCATGCCGTAGCCAACGCCCCGGACGGCGCGTGGATCATCTTCGATCCGAGTCTCGCGGCCGGGACGATCACCTTGAACGCCCCCATCGTCATCGATCGCCCGATCGTGATCGGAGGCCTCTCCGGAGCGTTCGAGCGCTTCACGATCTCCGGCAACAACGCCACGCGGCTGTTCGAGGTCGAGTCCTGGGGCTCGCTCGACCTGCGCGATCTCATTCTCACCCAAGGCAATGCAGGCGCCGGCGTTCCCGATAGCGGGGGCGCCGTCTACGCCAACGGTGCCACCCTGCTGCTCCAGCGCGTGTCGTTCGTCTCCTGCCATGCGCCGAACGGTGGCGGCGGTGCAATCCGCATTCTTGGCGGGACGCTCGTTATGGTCGACAGCGCCGTTACGGCCTGCAGCGCGAGGTGGGGCGGAGCCATGCACGCCAGCAGCACGCTGGGTCACGTCGAACGCTCGTCCTTCTATCTGAATACGGCTACCCACTCGTCCGGCGGCGCACTGCATCTGCCGTCGGTCGATTTCACGGTGCTCAACTCGACGCTGAGCAACAACGCCGCGCTCGACGTCGGAGCCGAAGGCGGCGCCATTTCCGTGATCTCGCACGGCACCCACGGCCCGGCCACCCTGCGGGTGTGGGCCTCCACGATCGTGGACAACTCGGCGGACGTGGGTGGCGGCATCCGGGCCTACGTGCAGGAGGACCAGCCCGTCCACGTGATCTGCTCCTACTCGATCGTCGCCGGCAACACGGCGGCCATCGGTCCGGACCTGGAGTTCATCAATCCCGCTACGGCCGAGGGCGTCGAGAACGTGATCGGCGTCGGCGACAACGCGTTCTTCTTCAACGGCATCGGCAACAACCAGGTCGGTGACAACTTCACGCCGCTCGACCCGGACGTGGAGGCGGTGAGCTTCATCAGCTTCGGGCGCGCGGTCCGCACGCTTGCGCCGGCGAGTCCTGCGCGCAACGCCGTGAGCACGGCCTTCATCCCGCGGCCGAACGGCCAGGTGCTGGCCCTTGATCAGGCCGGCGCGTCGCGCCCGGCTAGTGGCGCGCCGGACGTCGGCGCGATCGAGCACTAGCTCGGAACGGCCTCCGCGGAGCTTCCCATGCGCACCTCCTCCATCCTTCCCTTCATCTGCCTCTGCGTCCTCGCCGTGGCCCTCGCCGGCTGCGGCGGGGGCGGCGGCGGTGGTGGCGCCGGCGGCCAGGCGCCCACCTGGACCGTGACCAACCTGTCGAACAGCGGTCCCGGCACATTGCGTGAGGCGACCCAGAGCGCGCCCGACGGCTCGATGATCGTCTTCGACCCGAACCTCGCGTCGGGCGAGATCACGCTCGTCTCGCCGATCACGATCGACCGCCACCTGATCATCAACGGGCTCTCGGGCGCGCTCGATCGCTTCGAGGTCTCGGGCAACAACACGGTGCGGATCTTCGAGGTCGATCCCGGCGCCACGCTCGACCTGCGCGACCTCGTGCTCACGGAAGGCCGCGCAGCGGCGGGCGATGGCGGGGCGATCCTCGCGCTGGACGCATCGATCGCGTTGACGCGCGTGTCGATCGTAGGGTCGACGGCGCCCACGGGCGGCGGCGGCGCCATCAGCATGCAGGGCGGCATGCTCGACATGACGGACAGCGCCATCAACGCGTGCACGGCGGGCTGGGGCGGCGCCATCAGCGCGTTCGACGTGGACGGCCGCTTCCTGCGCAGCTCGCTGTACCTGAACACCGCCACCATCGGGCCCGGCGGTGCCTTCCAGCTCGTCTCGGGCCAGGTCCAGCTGATCTGCACGACGCTGGAAGGCAACACGGCGTCCAATGCGGGCGCCGGCGGCGGGGCGATTGCGATGTTCGCGAACGACGCGCTCGGGCCGACGCGGATCTGGCTCTGGTTCGCGACGGTCACGAACAACTCGGCGTCCACGGGCGGCGGCGTGTATGCCGCCGCCTCGCCGGCCGAGTGGTGCAACGTGGTCGCGTTCCACTCGATCATCGCGACGAACACGGCGGCGACGGGACCGGACCTCGAGTTCGATGCCGGCGCCGACGGCCAGGGTCCCCACAACGTGATCGGCATCGGCGAGAACCAGAACTGGTTCAACGGGGTCGACTTCAACCAGGTCGGCGACGCGTTCACGCCCCTCGATCCGATGCTGGATCCGCCTGCCATCCACAGCTACGGCCGCGTGATGCGCATGCCCCAGGCGGGCAGCCCCGCGCTCGACCAGGTCGACGGCTTCGACGCCACGATGCCCAACGACGATCCGCTTCCCTTCGACCAGCGCGGCGCGGCGCGCGTGGTGAACAACTTCGCCGATGCCGGGGCGATCGAGCGCTAGCCCGGTCGCGCCCCTGACGTCTCATCCCGCTTCCCGTCGGGCGGTGCGCTGCCGGAAGTCGCGCCGCCCAGGAGACCCTCTCTTGCGAGTCCCCGTTCTTCCCTGCATCTCCCTCTGCATCCTCACCCTGGCGCTCGCCGGCTGCGGCGGCGGAGGCAGCGGCCCGGCGGTCGAGAGCGGCAATGCCGCTCCCGTCATCTGGACCGTCACGAACTTGAACGATGCGGGCGACGGCTCGCTGCGCGACGCCGTCGCCAACGCACCCGACGGCGCATGGATCGTGTTCGATCCCACCCTGGCGACCGGCACGATCGTGCTCGCGAGTCACCTCGAGATCGATCGCCCGATCGTGATCGGCGGGCTGTCGGGCACGCTGGATCGGCACACGATCTCGGGCAACGACGCGACGCGCCTCTTCATGGTGGTCTCGGGCGGATCGCTCGACCTGCGTGACATGGTCCTCACCGCGGGCAACGCGCAGCCCGGTGGCGGCGGCGCGATCCATGCGCACGATGCGAACCTGGCGCTGCGTCGCGTAACGATCGCTGCGTGCCACTCATCCTCGAGCGGCGGCGCCATCACCATCATCGACGGCGAGCTCGACATGACCGACAGCGCGATCACTGCGTGCACGGCAGACTGGGGTGGGGCCATCTCGGCCGGCGGGACCCTGGGCCGCATCGAGCGCTGCTCGTTCTACCTGAACACCGTGTCGGGCTCGGTGGGTGGCGCGCTGCACCTCGGCCGCGGCGACTTCACCATCGTCAACTCGACGCTCAGCCACAACACGGTGCTCTATCCGAACGGCCGGGGCGGCGCGATCGCGCTCCTCTCGCACGGGAGCGGCGCTGCGACCTTGCGCCTGTGGGCCTCCACGATCACCGACAACACGGCCGACAACGGGGGCGGCATCCACGCCATCGTGCAGGACGGCCAGCCCGCCCACCTCATCAGCTCGTACTCGATCGTGGCCGGCAACACCGCGGGCACGGGGCCCGACCTCTTGTTCGTCGACGGTGCGACCGCGGACGGGGGCGGGAACGTGATCGGAATTGGCGACGGGTCGTTCTTCTGGGACGGCATCGGCAACAACCAGGTCGGCGACGGGTTCACGCCGCTGGACCCGCAGCTCGAGCCGCCCGCCTTCGCCCTCTTCGGGCGCGTGATGCGAACGCCTTCGCCCGCGAGTCCGGCGGTGGACGCGATCCCGGCGGGGCAGTTCGTGTTCCTGGGCCAAGGCCCCCTGGACGTGGACAAGCGCGGGCTGCCGCGGGTGGTCAACGGCGCGGCGGACGCCGGCGCGATCGAGCGCCAGTAGGCCGTTTGACGCCCCAGGCGGGCTTCGGGCGTCTAGGTTGTGTCGTCACGCTCGGAGTCCGCCATGGCCGTCGCCTTCCTCTGGATCAACGCCGTCATGTACTTGGGCTTCTCCGTGTGGTGCACCGTGCTGCCCACGAAGACGGCGGAGGCGATCGGGTTCGCGTTCTCGAAGGCCTCGGGAAAGAGCGAGTACGTGACGATCTACGGCGGCCTGGAGATGGGCCTGGCGCTCTTCTTCCTGTTCACCGCGCTCTCGCCGTCGCTGCGCACGGCGGGGCTGCTCTTCGCGCTCGTGCTCTACGGCTGCCTGGCGCTGTGGCGCATCGGCACCGTGCTCAGCATCGATGAGCTGGGGCTGTTCCCCTACGTGATGCTCTCGATCGAGGTGACGTTCACGCTGATCGCCGCGGCGCTCTACTTCCGGGCGAGCTGAGACGCGCATCGCGGGCACAATCGGGGGACGGCCCCCCGGAGCCCGGCGATGAGCAACTCCAACGATCTCGGCTTGCTGTACCTCGAAACGGCGCGCAGCAAGTTCATCCGCACCAAGGCGCTCGCCGAGCGTGCCATCGAGCAACTCGACAACGCCGAGCTGGTGAAGGCGCCGGCGCCCGGCTCGAACAGCGTCGCGATCACGATGAAGCACATCGCCGGCAACCAGCTCTCACGCTGGACGGACTTCCTCACGACCGACGGGGAGAAGTCCTGGCGTCATCGCGACCAGGAGTTCGAAGACGCGGGCTGGAGCCGCGTCGAGATCATGGCGCACTGGGAGAAGGGCTGGGCGGCGCTCTTCGAGGCACTCGACGGACTCACGCCCGACGACCTCGAGAAGCACATCACGATCCGCAGCGAGCCGCTCACCGTGATGTGGGCCATCGAGCGGCAGATCTCGCACTACGCCTACCACGTCGGGCAGATCGTGTACGTGGCGCGCATGCTCAAGGGCGTGGACTGGGAGACGCTCTCGATCGCACGCGGCAGCTCGGGCGCCTACAACGACGCCATGGGACACGACACGAGCGAAGGCGCGGAGCCTTAGGACTCGACGAGCAGCTTCGCCATCTCCTCCTTCATCCGGAACTTCTGGATCTTGCCCGTGACCGTCATCGGGAACTCGTCCACGATGCGCATATAGCGCGGGATCTTGAAGTGGGCGAGGCCCTCCTTGCCGAAGGCGCGCAGCTCCTCTTCGGTCGCCGTCTCGCCCTCGTGCAGCTGGATCCAGGCCGCGACCTCCTCACCCATTCGATCGTCGGGCACGCCGAACACGGCGATCTGCGCGATCTTGGGATGCGTGAAGTAGTGCGTCTCGATCTCGACGGGATAGATGTTCTCGCCGCCACGGATGATCATGTTCTTGAGGCGGCCTGTGATCGTCACGTAGCCGTCCTCGTCCATGGTGCCGAGATCGCCCGAGTGCAGCCAGTTGCCCTCGTCGATGGTCTCCTTCGTGGATGCTTCGTCCTCGAAGTAGCCGCGCATGACGTGGTAGCCGCGGAAGCAGATCTCCCCCACCTCGCCGATCGGCTGCAGCACGCCCGTGTTCGGATCGACGATCTTCGTCTCCTGGTGCTGGAGGTTGAACCCGACGGTGTTGACGCGCCGCTCGAAGCTGTCGGTGGCCGTCGTGAGATGCGTGACCGGCGAGGCCTCGGTCTGGCCGTAGCCGATCAGGATCTCCTTCATGCCCATCTCGTTGGCGACCTTCTTGACGAGCTCGGGCGGGCAGGGCGCACCGGCCATGATGCCCGTCCGGAGACTCGTGAGGTCGTACTCCTCGAAGTCCGGCCGCTCGAACTCGGCGATGAACATCGTGGGCACGCCGTGGAGCACGGTGCAGCGCTCCTTGTGGACGGCGGCGAGCACGGCGCCGGCCTCGAAGTGCGGCGCGGGGATCACGAGCGTGGCGCCGTAGGCCCAGGAGCACAGGTTCGAGACGACCATCCCGAAGCAGTGGTAGAAGGGCAGCGGCACGCAGAGCCGGTCCTCGTGGCTCATCTTCATCGCGCGCCCGACGAACCAGGCGTTGTTGAGGATGTTGTGGTGCGTCAGCACCACCGGCTTGGGGCTGCCCGTCGTGCCCGAGGTGAACTGGATGTTGATCGGGTCGTCGGCCTCGAGCGTGGCGGTCCGCGCATCGAGGGCCGCGTCGTCGACCGACTCGCCGAGGGCGAGGATCTCGGGCCAGGTCCAGAAGCCGGACGCCGGGCGCTCGACGTCGTCGCCCTTGTCGGGATCGAAGATCACGACCCGGTCGAGGTCGGGCAGGCGCTTCGAGCGGAACTCATCGGGGCCCGTGCGCGTGGTCGCGGGGCAGACCTCGATCAGGCGCTCGACGTAGTTGCTCTTCTTGAAGGCGGGCATCAAGAGCAGCGACTGGACGCGCGCGGCGCGCAGCGCGTGCTCGAGCTCGGGCACGCGGAAGGCCGGGTTCACGTTGACCAGCACGGCGCCGATGCGCGCCGTGGCCAGCTGGGTCAGAGCCCACTCGACGCTGTCCGTGCCCCAGATGCCGACCCGGTCGCCGCGCTGGATGCCGAAGGCCAGGAACGCCTTCGCGAGGCGATCGGTCTCGTGCATCAGCTCGCGATACGTCATGCGGACGTTCTGCGGGAGCGAGACGAGCGCCTCCCTTTCGGGGTGTCGCTTCGCCACGTCGGCGAGGAAGACGGGGATGGGCAAACCGATGAGCGGCTCGTAGCCGCCGCGGTGGACGTACGAAGTCCGGAGCTTGGTCGTCATGGGGAGTAGATGACTCGCTTGGGAGATGGAAACGGGAACAGGATGGGGGCGGGCGATAAAGGAGGAACACCCAGGGTCACGCACCCCAAGAGATGCTCGCCCCCATCCAGTCGATTTACTTGAGCTTGAGGATCTTGGGCTTGGATGCCTCCGTCTTCGGCAACACGATCTTCAAAATGCCGCGCTTGAACGTGGCCTCGGCCTTGTCCGCGTCGACCGGGTGCTCGAAGCGGAACTCGCGGGAGAAGCGGCCGTAGCGGCGCTCCAGCCGATGGAAGTTCGGCTTCTTCTCCTCGGCTTCCTGCTTCTTCTCACCCGTGATGCGGACCACGCCGGCCTCGAAGGCGATCGTGATCTCGTTCTTCGTGAGACCCGGCAGCTCGGTCACGAGGGTGTAGGCCTCGTCGTCTTCCTTGACGTCCATCGGCGGGACGAGCATGCCCTCCTTGGTGAAGGGGGCCATGAGGTCCTCGAAGCGGTGGCCGAACGCGATCGGGGTATGCGGGAAGAGGCCCGTGGGCTCCCAGCCTCTCAGTTCAATCTTCGTCATCGTCAACTCTCCCAGCGCTGGGCGAGCCGGCTCGGCGCCGTAGGCAGGGACGCACTCCGACTGCCCACCCCGGCGATTGCAACGGGCGTGCCCGCGCCCCCGAGGGGCGCGCGGCCCCGATCCGGGCTCCGGGCGGGGACCCCTACGCGGTTCCGCCCCGAAACCGCGGAGTAGGGCGCACCGATCGCGTAGGGCTCCGCAGTCAGGGCCGTCGACGGGCCTTCATGGCCTCGAGGACCCGCTCGCGCGCCAGGGCGTCGGCCGCCTTCCGCGGGAGAATCCCCGCTTCGCGGCTGCGCTCGAGCACCTCGCGCGTGTTCGTGCGGATCTTCGCGTCGATGACCTCGAGCGCCGTCGCCTCCGTGCCGCCGTGGTACTCGACCGCGGCGCAGATCACGCCGCCGGCATTCGCGATGAAGTCGGGCACCGAGACCACGCCCTTCTCGAACAGCTGGGCCTCGGCGGCCGGCGTGGCGGGGATGTTGGCGCCCTGCAGGATCAGGCGCGCCTGGATGCCGCCCACGTTGCCGGCGTGGATGCAGTCCGGACGAGCTGCGGGGATGAGGATGTCGCAGGGAACCGTGAAGAGGCCCGCAGGCTCGATGCTCTTGTCCGGGGCGTAGGCGTCGACGCGGCCGGAGGTGCGCTTGGCCTCGGTCAGGTCCGCCACCGGAATTCCCGCAGGGTCGTGGATCGCCCCGCGGCTGTCGCTGGCCGCGACGAGCACGCAGCCGCGTTCCTCCAGGAACTGGGCCGCAGGGCGGCCCACGTTGCCGAAGCCCTCGATCGCGACGCGCGCGCCCTCGAGCTCGAGCGCTGCGAACGGCGCGGCGACCTCGGCGCAGGCCGCGAGGCCGCGGCCGGTGGCGCCGATCTCGTCGAGGGGGATCCCCCCCAGCGCGCGCGGCAGCCCGGCCGCGCGCCCGATCTCGTCGAGCAGCCAGGCCATGCAGAGCTCGTCGGTGCCCATGTCGGGCCCGGGGATGTACTCGACGAGGTCCTTGATCGCGCGCCCGAAGGCGCGGATGAGGCTCGGCTTGTCGGCCGTGCGGGGGTCGGCCAGGATCCCCGCCTTGCCGCCTCCGTGCGCAAGGCCCGCGGCGGCGTTCTTGAGCGTCATGGCGCGCGCCAAGCGGAAGACCTCGTCGGTCGTGACGTCGGGCGCCATGCGCACGCCGCCGATCGACGCGCCGCGCGCCACGTTGTCGATCGCGACGATGGCCCGGAGCCCCGTCTCGGGGTCGTAGAGGTGGACCACCTTGCTCGGGCCGAGCTCGTCCTGCGTCCACTCGAAGGTCGTTTCGGTCACCTGCGGCTCCCCCTTTCCGTGCGCAGGCCTCCCCAGCACCTGGGGTCAAAGGACGCAGGCGGCCGGGCACACCAGGTGGACCGGTTCAGGCCCCGGCGTCGGTCTCTTCGAGCGACGCCAGCGTCGGCGTGCCTTCCGTCACAGCCTCGAAACACTCCCGAGAACAGAAGAAATAGGCCTCGTCCTCGGTCTCCCAGACCACCGCATCTACACGGTCGATCTCACGACCGCACGCCTCGCACTCGACCAGCATGACAACCTCCCGTACGGAGGACCTGAACCGGCATTGTCGTCCGTGTTCGGTGCCGCAAAGGCGATGCCGCTACCTAACGACGTGTTGGGAAAGTGTGAAGGGGAAGCACTTGGCTGTCCCCGCGCCCTCCTAGCGTGGGGACGGTAGGAGGCGAGATGGTTCGACGCCCTGACACCGATCTCGGAGACACGCTGCCCGCCGTCGTGAGCGACGTCGAACGGGCACGTAGTGCTGCGCTCGACCAGCTGCGCGCCGCCGGGCTGGGCATGCCGGACGCCACCGGCCTGCCGCGGCCGGCCTTCCTCGACGAGATGCCGCCCAAGGAGCTCGCCCAGCTGCTGCTGGCCGCCCTCGGTCGCGGCGACCACGGCGACCGCGAGAAGAACCCGATCTACGCCCTCTACCAGGTCGCGCTCGACTTCCGCACCGCGGCCGAGGGCTACCGTTCGCTGATCGAGATCGATGGCGCTCCGGGAGATCGCTCCGTAGGTTGAGCGCGTGACGCCGCCGCTCGCCTTCGCCTCCGACATCGCCTCGCTCATCCCGATTCTGTTCGTGGTGTTCATCGTGGTCGCAATTGTCGTGGCGGTGATGCAGAGCGGGCGCGAGAAGAAACGCTCGCTGGCGCTGCGCGGCTGGGCCGAGCACCGTCGCTTCCACTTCCTGCCCAAGAGCGAGGGAAACGACTCCACCTTCGACGAGCGCTTCCCTGCGTTCGACTGCATGCGCAACGGCGACCAGCGCTACGCCTACAACATCGCCAACGGCGCGATGGGCGACACCGAGGTGGTCGCGTTCGACTACCACTACCGCACGCGCTCGACCGACTCGAAGGGGCGCACCCAATACCACCACCACAACTTCTCGGCCGTGCTGCTCGACACGCGCCTCGCGCTCAAGCCGCTCTTCATCCGTGCGGAGGGGTTCTTCGACAAGATCACGTCGGCCTTCGGCTTCGACGACATCGACTTCGAGTCGGCGGAGTTCAGCCGCACGTTCTTCGTGAAGTCGCCGGACCGCAAGTGGGCCTACGACGTGATCCACCAGGAGACGATGGAGTTCCTCTTGCGCGCGCCGCGCTTCACGATCCAGCTGGCGGGACCGCACGCGTTGATCTGGCGCGGCCGGCGCTTCTCGGCTGCCGAGTTCGACCACGCGCTGAACGTGATCACCGGCATCCTGGATCGCATCCCCAAGGACATCCGCAAGGAGCTCGCCTTCTGACTTGGAGGCCCTCCTGCCCGTTGCCGGCATCGTGCTCGTGGCCGCGTTCACGCAGGGCGTGATCGGCTTCGGGTTCGGCTTGATCGCCATGGCCGTGCTGCCGTGGCTGCTCGGCTTCCACTTCGCGTTGGCGTTCGTCGCGGTGTTCGGCATCGTGATGAACGCGACGATGCTGTGGCGCTACCGCGCGCACTTCGATGGGCGTGCGGCGTTTCCGCTCATCTTCGGCGGGTTGCTCGGTGTGCCGGTGGGCTTCCTCTTCATCCGCCAGATGGACCCGACGCTCGCAACGAGGGCCTTGGGGATCGTCGTGGCGCTCTACGCGCTGTGGCAGCTGTTCGCACAGCGACGGGCGCAGACGGTGCGCACGCTCGCGCCCGCAGCGCGCTTCGATCCGGTGGGCGTGGGGCTTGGATTCGCCGGCGGGGCCCTCGGCGCTGCGTTCAACACGGGCGGGCCGCCGATCGTGATGTACGGCGCCATGCGGCGCTGGACCCAGGGCACGTTCAAGGCCGTGATCCAGGCCTACTTCCTCGTGGCGGTCGCCTTCGCGCTTGCCCTGTATGCGCAGGCAGGCTTCCTGACCATGGCCGTACTGGAAGCGAACGCGATTTGCCTGGCCGCGCTCCTGTTGGGGCTGCTCGTGGGCTTCCGCGTCTCGGATCGCCTCGACGGGCCGACCTTCCGGACCATCGTGCTCGTCGCGCTTCTGGCGCTTGGAATCGCGTACATCGCTCGCTGAGCGCAGGTTGGCGTATCCTCTGGCGCCATGGGCCCGGGCCTCTCCACGCTGCTGCTCGTCGCGACCGACTCGATCGGCCTCTACGTCGTCCTCGGCGTGGTGGTGCTGATCCTCCTGTGGATGATCGGCACCTACAACGGCCTCGTGCGCGTTCGCAACCACTGCGACGAGTCGTGGTCCAACGTGGATACCGAGCTCAAGCGCCGCTACGACCTGATCCCCAACCTGGTGAACACGGTCAAGGGCTACGCGACACACGAGCAGGAGGTCTTCGAGCGGGTCGTCCAGGCGCGCAACCGCGCCGCGGCCAACGAGGGCACGCCGGCCGCCCAGGCGCGCGACGAGAACGAGCTCGTGCGCTCCGTGCGCCAGCTCTTCGCCGTGGCGGAGGACTATCCGGACCTCAAGGCCAGCGAGCACTTCCTGCAGCTCCAGGAAGCGCTCACCACGACGGAGAACCGCATCCAGCGGGCGCGGCGCTTCTACAACGCCAACGTGCGCGACCTGGCCAACCGCATCGAGGTCTTCCCGTCGAACATCCTGGCGGGGCTCTACGGCTTCAAGAAGCGCGAGTTCTTCGAGATCGAGGACTCGAGCCAGCGCCAGGTGCCCGAGATCGACCTCGACTGAGGCCGTACGGGAGATTTCGTGTTGCAGCCGCACGCGGGCTGCGCTGGAGGGGGTACAACAGGACCCGGCCCCCGTTCCAGCCCCCCGGCGGCGGGGTGGGAGCCCAATTGGAAAGAGCCCGAATCATGCTGATTCGTTCCGCTGCAACCACGTTGCTGGTGCTCGTCGTGCTCTCCGGCAGCGCCCTCTCGAGCCCCGAGACGGATGCATCCGAGGCGCTCCGCTCGCGCAGCACGACCGCCACGATCCACTTCCGCACCATCAAGCGCAGCCGCGGGTGGCCCGGCGAGGTCAACTACATCTGCAAGGTGCTCGAGTGGAACGGCAAGAAGACGCGCTTCCGCTCCGGGTACCTGCGCAACATCAAGCCCGGCAAGCACACCTTCAAGATCCAGTGGTGGAACAAGCAGATCCCCGAGGACGCGCCCGACGACAGCTCCTACTGGCGCACCGTCAAGCGCGGCGTGACGACGCTCACGCTCGACGTGAAGGGCGGCATGATCTACGAGATGAAGTGGCCCTACTGGGACGACCTCGGCGGCCCCACCGGCTTCAAGGCGAA
>JASJAY010000097.1 GCA_030066775.1 Planctomycetota bacterium | reverse complement strand
CACCGGCCTCAGTGCGGAGGCCTGGCGCGTCGTCGCGTGGTACGAGCGCGGCGACGTGCTGTGGATCGCCGAAGCGGAGGTCGAGACGCCCGGCAAGCTCAACCTGATCCTCAGGCGCGATGGCTGATCAGCTGCCAAGCACACGTCGTCAGTTGCGACGCAATGGCGCTCGGATTCCGGCGCGCCCCGCGTAGAGTTCCGTGGCAAGGGGTGAGGTGGCAACCGGCCGGAGGTCCTTTCCATGTCGACTCGAACGTGCACCGTCATCGCAGCCATCGTCAGCGCTGTGCTGCTCGCAGCCTGCGGTGGCAGCGGCGGAGGCGATGGCGGCCTGAGCACAGCAGTCCTCGACCAGCAGAACCTCCTCGACGGCAGCATCGGTGGCCAGTCCATCGGTCGGTTCAGCAACATCGACGGAAGCCCGGACCCGACGGGTGCGAGCTTCGATTTCCAGAACTGCCAGTCCTTCACGGTCGGCGTGCCGGGTCTGCTGCGCGAGATCCGCGTGCCGCTGTTCAACTTCGCCGGCGGGATGTCGAACGCAACGCAGCCGGTGACCCTGGAGGTCTTCCGGGCGCTCCCCTCGGGCCTGCCCGATCTCAACCAGAGCCTCGGCAGTGTGTCGATCCCGAACAGCGCGATCGCGACGTCGTTCGCGCCGGGCGATCCCTCGCTCTGGGCGGCAGCCGATGTGACCAGCCTACAGATCACGGTCCAGATCGGCGACCAGCTCGCCTTCGTCGTGCGGACCGTCGACAGCGCGTCCTACCTCTACAACCCGGAGAGCACGATGACCTACGCGGGTGGTGTGGGTGGACGTCGCAACGCGGCCGTGACGAGCACCTTCGGCCTGAACAGCGGAGACTACGGCTTCCAGACGTTCGTCTCGCCCTGACGCGAATGCCGCGGGCACGCCTCAATCGAGCAGCTTGAAGGCGCCCCGGATGGCCTCGACCTGCTCTGCGGTGAAGCCGTTCTTGTGCATGATGAAGAGCGCATAGAACGTGCGATCGCGCGTGAGCAGGAACATCTCGTTCGTGTTGTCGCCCGCCTTCCAGGTCTGACGATCTGCCGGGAGGCCGGCGAGCGTGCTCTTCGACATGGTCGGGCTGGAGCGCAAGAGCGGGCCGAAGCGCTGTTTCGCCGTCTGCGCCATCACGTTGCGGAACCAGGCCCCGTCCTGCCCCGGCTGCATGGCGCAGAGAGCCATGAGCATCACGGCCCCGTCGCGCTGCGCCCAGGCGTGGAACGTGCCGATCGGCGCGATCGACGCCGGCGTCATGTCGCGGTGGCGCCAGCCGGAGCCCGGAAGGCTGGGCTTGAAGCCGAAGCCGAGCCGTGCGTCCGAGACGAGGCCGTCCTTCACGATCTGGGCCTTCATCGTGTTGTCGAAGCGGAAGCCGCGCACGACGGTGGCGATGGCGCGCGTCGACGCGCGCACGTTCGGCTCCAGGCCGTAGAAGATGAACTGATACGCGAACCCGTGGCGGACGGTGGTCACCACGAAGTAGCGCAGCTCGAGCCCCTGCGTCGTGAGGTTGCTCTGCGTCGCGAGCGCCTTCCCCCCATCGAGGGTGATCTGCTGGCCGCCCTCCGTCACGGCTGGCGCCTCCTTGCCGAACATCGAGCCGGTCACGACCTCGTGGAAGGTCTCGTTCGTGAACTGCCCCTTGGGCTCCACGATCACCAGACCCGAGATGCCTAGCGTCGGGTGCTCCATGTAGAGCCGTGCGTCGCTGTTGCGGGCGCGGGCGCCCATGCCGGCATGCACACGCCAGTACTCGCCGGGCGGCTTCTGGAACGTGAAGTGCGCCTCGAAGTCGCGATACAGCCCACGCCGCAGGGCGAACGCCGCACCGACCTGGTTCTCCGGGTCGGGCCCGCGCTCGAGCTCCTCCGCGACCAGCCGCGTTTCTTCCTCGGAGAGCAGCTTGAGCGACTGGATGCCGTCGGGAATGACGGCGAGCGCGTCCTTGCGGGAGCTCACGCCGTACCAGAACAGCGCCTGCATGCAGAGGTCGCCTTGGAAGAAGACGCCCTTCAGGAACTCGAACTCGGTGTTCGTGCCGTGGGCGAAGCCCTGGAACGTCACGTCGTGAGGCCCGACCTTCGCCTTCAGGGTCTGCCCGTTTGGCTTCGGGTCCACGCCTTCCGCCCAGGAGTTCATCGCGCGCTCGGCGTAGGTCTTCTTGTCCACCCCCACCGCACGCTCGACGATCAGCACCATGTAGACGTCGGGCACGGAGTGCACGAGGCCGACCTCGGCGTCGCCGTTCATCTCCTCGAGCTCGGCGCCCACGGCGACGCCCCAGCCCTTCTGAGGCTCGACCGCCACGCGCAGTGCCGCGCTCTTGAACGTGCCGTCCCGCACCAACCAGCCCACGCCCTCGGAATCAGGCACCTTGCGCGTGCGCGAACGGCCCGTGACCTTGCCAGGAGTGATCGTGAAGGCGCGTAGCGCGGGCTCGTGGAAGCCCTTCGTGGCGCGCTCGTACGCCGTCCAGCAGATCAGCTGGAAGACGAAGTCGCCGTTGCGGAACATCGTGTTCACGTAGCGGACGTGGACCTCTTCCACATACCCCGACACGACGAACCGGAAGCCCGGCTTGCCCTGCACCGTCGTCGCGTCGAACGCCTCCACGTTCTTGCGCTCGAGGCCCATGTTGTCGAGCACGAGTCGCGTGAAGCCCTCGAGCTCGACCCCGGGTGCCGACTCCGCGATGATCGCGCACCACACACCGCGCGGGCTCAGCAGTCCGGCGACGGCGTCCGGCACGAAGGCCTGGATCGCTTCTGAATCCATCACGCGCCAGCCCGGCCCTGGCGACTGGAGGCGGAAGCGGTACTCGGCGTCCTCGAGGACGTTCTCGTCGGCATGGACCGAGCCGACGAGAAGCAGGAGAAGGAGGGCGGTCGAGCCGACGATGCGCATGCGGTACTCCCTGGCAAGGGAGTCTAGCCCCCGATCCGCACACCGCCCGGCGGCGATTGTGAATCCGTGAAGGCGCGATCCAGCGCTTACTCGCGCTTCACGATCAGTCCGTACGCGTCGATCTTCGAGTCGAGCGTGGGCCGGCTGACGCCGAGCAGGCGCGCCGCCTGGGCCTTGCGACCGCGCGAGCGCGTGAGCGCCTCTTGGATCACCTTGCGCTCGAGCTCCTCCGTGACCTCGCGCACCATCTCGCGCAACGGCTTCTGCCCGAGCTCCGCGACGGACGGGTCGTCCTCCACGTGGCCGCGGATGTGGGGCGAGAGCACGAGCGGGACGATCACGTTGTCGGAGAGCGCGGCGGCGCGCTGGATCTCGTTGCGGAGCTCGCGGACGTTGCCCGGCCAGTGGTAGTTCATGAGCGCCTTCATGGCGTCTTCGCTGACCGTCTTGAACTTCGTCTTCGTCTCCTCGGCGATCTCCTCGATGAAGCGGCGCACGAGCAGCGGCACGTCGTCGCGGCGCTCGCGCAGGGGCGGGAGCTCCACGGTGATCACGTTGAGGCGGAAGAAGAGGTCTTCGCGGAAGCGCCCCTCCTCACAGAGCTTGCGGAGATCCTGGTTGCTGGCCGCCAGGATGCGCACGTCGATCGGGATCACGCGCTTGCCGCCAACGGGACGCACCTCGCGCTCCTGCAGCACGCGCAGGAGCTTCTTCTGCATGTCCATCGGCATGTCGCCGATCTCGTCGAGGAAGAGCGTTCCGCCGTTCGCGGCTTCGAAGAGCCCCTTCTTGTCGGCATGCGCGCCCGTGAAGGCGCCCTTGGCGTAGCCGAAGAGCTCGCTCTCGAGCAGCGTCTCGGGGATGGCCGCACAGTTCTCGCTGATGAACGGCCGACGCTTGCGCGCGCCGTTGAAGTGGATCGCCCGCGCGACGAGCTCCTTGCCCGTGCCGCTCTCGCCCTGCACCAGCACGGGCACGTCGCTGTCCGTGACCTTGTCGAGCAGGTGGAAGAGATCGCGCATGCGGCGGCTCTTGCCGACGATGTTGGAGTAGCTGTATTTGAGCGGCGCCTCGTCGCGATCGCGCAGGAGGTGTTCCTTGACCTCCATCAGCTCGGCGTTCGTCTGGGCCACGCGCTCGCTGAGGATGCGGTTGAGCTCCTCGACCTCGCTGTTGGCGCGCGTGAGCTCCGCGAGCCGGCGCTCGTTCTCCGCGTGCAGTTCGGCGTTGCGAAGCGCAATCGCGGCCTGGTCGGCGAACATGCCGATCATCGGCAGCTGGCGTTCCTGGAACACGCCGCGCTCGAAACGGTTGTCGAGGTACATGGTGCCGACGGCGTTCTTCCGCCAGCGCACCGGGATGCACAGGATCGAACGCAGCTGCATGTCGGTGATGCTGTCCGTGCCGGCGAAGCGCTCGTCGAGCACGGCGTCGGTGACGATCACGGGCTCGCCGCTGTCCATGGCGCGCTTGAGCACCGTGCGGCTGATCTTGGCGAGGGCGTCCTTGACCTCCTCGCGGTCGAAGTTGCGCGCGGCAACGACGCGGCCCTGGCCGTCATCCACGGCGGCGTTCTTCTTGGATCGCTTGCTCGGCTCCTTGGTGAGGATGAAGAAGCCGCGCTCCGCTCGCGTGTACTCGATCAGCGTGTCGAGGATCATCTCGAAGACCGCCTCGGGACGGCGCTCCTCGACCATCGCGTTCATCACGTTCTGGACGTGCTCGGCCGCACGCATCGTCTCGGACGAGACGAGCAGCCCGGTCACGCCCATGCGTGCCGCCGTCGTCGAGAACGACTCGGCCGCCTTGCGCACGCCGTCCTTGCCGAGCTGGTGATGGATGGTGGCGATGAGGTGCGAGACGCGCGCGATCTGATCGCCCTCGGCGCCCGACTCGAAGTAGCGCAGCATGACGCGCCCGAGCCGGATCTCGTCGCCGTCCTGGAGCAGGCGCTGCTTGACGAGCACGTCGTTCACGTACGTGCCGTTGCGCGACTCGAGATCGACGACCTTCCAGCCGCCGACGGTGGGCTCGATCCGGCAATGGCGGCTCGAGAGGCCGCGATCGGGGATGCGCACGTCGCTGCCGGGCGCGCGGCCGACGACCAGCGGGCGGTTCTCGAGCGGGAAGCGCCGCGCGCCGTCGGGCGCCTCGTGCAGGAGCATCGGGTGTTCGGCGACCTCGGTCACGTGACTCTCTCCAACCTGGCGTAGCGCAGGAGCATCTGCTTCCTTCCAAACGCGTCGAAGTCCACGGTGACGCGTGCATCCGCCCCACGGCCGCTCGCGTCGCGCAAGACGCCCTCGCCGAAGTGCGGGTGGCGCACGCGGGCACCGACGGCCAGCGTGCTCTCGGCCTCGCGCACGACCTCGCCCGGATCGTCGTAGGTGGCGCTCTCGGCGAAGAAGCCGGAGTCGTCACGGCCATAGGCCGATCCCCCGCCACCGCCGTAGCTCCAGCCACCGGTGCGATCGTCGACCTCGACGACCTCGGGCGGCACGTTTCGCAGGAACGGGCTCGGGCGCCTCGGCTCGCTGCCCATGTAGGTGATGCGCCGCGCGGCGTGGCTGACGGCCAGGCGCTCCATCGCGCGGGTGAGCGCGACGTAGAAGAGCCGTCGCTCTTCCTCCAGGCCGTCGTCGTCGTCGAGGCTGCGGTCGTGCGGGAAGAGCCCGAGCTCGGCGCCCGCCACGATCACGCAGGGGAACTCGAGGCCCTTGGCGGCGTGCACGCTCATGAGCGAGACGCGGCCGGACTCCTCGTCGAAGCCGTCCTGGTCGGCGACGAGCGCGGTCCGCTCGAGGAACGCGAGCAGGTCCGTCTCGGGATCGTCGCGCTCGAGCTCCTTGGCGAACGCAATGAGCTCATGCACGTTGTCGACGCGGCTGCGCTCGAGGTCGTCGGGGTGCTCTTCGAGCATGGCGAGGTAGCCCGACTCACGCGCCGCGGTGTCGATCAGCATCGAGACCGGCGCTTCGCTGTCTTGATTGAGGGTGTCGATCACCTGCACGAAGGCCGCGAGGCCCTTCTTGGCGCGGCCGCTCACGCCGTTGTCCGGGCGCCGCGCCATCTCGAGCAGGGCGAGGCCCTGGGCCGACGCGGCGGCGCGGAGCCGCTTGAGGGACGTATCCCCCACGCCTCGGCGGGGAGTATTGCATACGCGCAGGAAGGCCGAGTCGTCGCGCGGGTTCAAGACGAGACGCAGGTACGCGAGCACGTCCTTGACCTCGCGGCGCTGGAAGAACTCGACGCCCGCCACGACCACGTAGGGAATCGCCTGCTGCTTCAGGGCGAGCTCGATGCCGCGCGACATGGAGTTGACGCGATAGAAGATGGCGATGTCGCTGTGGGAGTACCCCTCGCGGCGCCAGGCCTGGATGCGCGCGGCGACGGCGGCCGACTCGCCCTCCGCGTCGCGACAGCGCATCTCGACCAGCGGATGGCCCTCGAGCTTCTCGCTGAACAGGCGCTTGGCGTGGCGTCGCGTGTTCTGCTCGATCACGGCCTCGGCGGCGTGGAGGATGCGCTTCGTCGAACGGTAGTTCTGCTCGAGCAGCACCGTGTGCGCCGTGGGGAAGTCCTTCTCGAACTCGAGGATGTTCTCCACCGCCGCACCGCGCCAGCGGTAGATGCTCTGGTCCGGATCTCCGACGACGGTGACGTTGTCGCGGTCGCGGGTGAGCTCGAGCAGCAGGTCGCGCTGGACCCGGTTGGTGTCCTGGTACTCGTCGACCAGCACGTGCGCGAAGCGCGCACGCACGCTGTCGCCGGCGTACGTGGACTCAGCCAGGACGCGCCGCGACTCGAGCAGCAGGTCGTCGAAGTCGAGCAGGCTCGCTCGCTTCATGCGCGTGTGGTACTCGGCCCACAGGTCCTCGAAGCGCGGCTCCTCGACGAGCTCGACCAGCTCGCGTGACGCGAACCCGAGGCTGCCGTTCTTGACATGGCCGATGGCCTCGCCGGTAACCGCCGGACGGAAGCCGAGGTCCTTGAGGTCCAGATCGTTGATGATCGTGCGCAGGAGTCGACGCTGGTCGTCGCGATCGAGGATCGTGAAGCGCGGGTCGACCTCGATCTCGTCGCCGTAGCGACGCAGGAGCCAGGCCCCGAAGGAGTGGAAGGTGCCCGCCCACACCTGCTCGCCGCGCGGCAGGCTGCCGAGGCGCTGGCGCAGGACCTGGGCCGCCTTGTTCGTAAACGTGATTGCCAGTACGGAGGCGGCCGGTAGACCGCCCGACACCAGCCAGGCGACGCGGCGCGTCAGCACGCGGGTCTTGCCCGTGCCGGCTCCGGCCACCACGAGCAGGGGCCCGCCGGGCCAGGTCACGGCCTCTCGCTGGGCCGGATTCAGGTCCTCGAGCAACCCCTCACGGGCATCTGACATGTAAGGGGTCTCGGGCATGCAGGCCCTTATTGTAAAGCGGCCTTTCCACATTCCCACCGCTGCCCCGGGGGCCTGATCGGTGCGGCTCGGCTGCCGCCGGGTCCGGTCGTTCTTGGCCGGGGCGCCAATCTGCCTTTACCTTCTCCGCCTTCGTCCCCGTTTTCGGGCCGAAGGCCCAGGAGTCGCGCCATGCCCCGCGTGTGCCAGTTCAGCGGCAAGAAGACCAAGTCCGGCCGGACGTACACCACCCGCGGTCTCGCCAAGAGCAAGGGCGGCGTCGGTAAGAAGACGACCGGCAAGACCCTGCGCCGCTTCCGTCCCAACATCCAGAAGGTGCGCGCCGTCATCAACGGCCGCACGGTGCGCGTCAAGGTGACGGCCAAGCTGCTCCGCCGCGGCATCATCGAGAAGCCGCAGAAGCGCAACTACAACCCGGAGATGGCCGAGTAGAACGGCTCGCCATCAGAGGACGATCCGAGGGGCGCCCGGGGAGGGCGCCCTTCTTCAATTCCGGGACACACGTACCGGCGCACCGTGCGCCGCCGGACCGCAGCCGCCCTTGTAGGCTCGATCGATGCGCTCGGTCCTGTGCCTCCTGCTGACGATGTGGCTGTTCGCCGGATGTGGCGATCCGCCATCCGAGCCGACCAAGGCGAAGGACGAAACGCCGGTCGCGGCGGATGCCATCCCCCTGCAAGAGGCAGAGCGCGAGTGGGAGCCGGATCGCATGCGCCCACGCATTCGAATCGACGAGCCGGATCGGTCCGCCCTCTCGGTGCAGATCGACGTCGCGACCTACACGCACATCCAGGACACCGCCCTCGACGCGCTGGTGCGGGAAGTAACGCTCCGCGAAGCGACGGGCGTCACGCGCGGGATCGAGATCACGGCCGTGACGCGCGGCTCGCTCCTGGATCTCTTCGATCTGCGCACCGGCGACGTGATCACGTCGATCGGCGATCGCGAGGCGACACGTGTAGAGGACGTCGTCCATCTCTTCGAGCTGCTGAAGGCAGAGTCCCGCTTCGAGGTGTGGTTGGTTCGCAGAGGCCGCCCCACCCTCTTCCGCCTGAGTGGCCGCGACCCGCAGAAGCGCCGAGGCTCGGTCCCACTGCCCGCTGAGGTCCCCGGGGAGAAGTAGGGCCCTACCCGCCGCGCAGGCGCCGGACCAGCCAGCGCACCGGCGGAATGGCGCGAAGCGCGGCAACGAGCCGTTCCTTGCGACGTGCCCGGCGCGCGGCGCCGCTCCGACCCCAAGCGAAGAGATCGAAGAGCTCGCGCGACGCATCCGTCCAGCGGCGCTTGTAGGGATCGTCGCCGGAGAGGAACGCGTACTCGACGTACCCGTTCTCGATCCCCCACTCGAGCACGTCGGCGGTGAGCAGCGTCCCCACCCTCATCCGTTCGTACGCGGGATCCCACCCGCCCTGGAAGCACCAGATGCGCTCGCCGTAGAGGAAGTCGTAGCGCGCGGCGATCGGCGTACCGTCGAGCGTCAGCAGCACGAGCATCAGCCGGTCTTCGTCGAAGAGCCTGAGGCTCAGGGCCTGATGGAAGCGGACGTACGCATCCGTATCGAAGCTGCCGTCGTCGGGCCCCCACCGCTCTCGGTGCAGGCGGACGAGCGTTGCCATCGCCTCCTCGACGGTGACGTCCACGCCTGCGAAACGGAGCGCCACGTCGCCTTCGCGCCCGAGGCGGTTGCGCGCATTGCGCAGCTGCCGACGGAAGTTCTTCGACAGCGCGCCCGTCAGCGCCTCCATCGAGTCGGGCAGCGGCAGGTACGCGCTCGGCTGCGCGTTCCGGCGCTCGACCTCGAGACCGCTCCCCGCCAGTGCCGCCTCGATGTGCGGCATGACCGCGGAGTCCGCGCGCACACGCTCGAACCAGATGGCGTCCCAGGTCGAAGCACCGCACGCGATGAGGTGCTTCGAAACGGCCTCGGCCACCTCGGCTTCGGCGCCCGGACGAGCGATGACGTCTAGCTCTTCGGCCAGCGTGTCGCCCTGCTGACCGATGAGCATCAGCACGCGCAGCGGAGCGGGGAGCCCCTCGACACCGGTACGCACGAAGAAGGGCGCCACGCCGATGAGCTCGCCGGCATCGGAACGAACGCACACGACGTGCAGCGCTCCGCCTTGGCCGAACACCTCCCACCACGTCGTAACCCACGTGGACGTCAGGAAGAGCGAGGGCGAGCGGCTCGCCTCGAGCAGGGCATCCCAGTCCTTCGCGAGCGTCGCGAGCGCGGCAGGATCCTCGAGCACGACCAGCGGCGCGGGCGCGCTGGCAAGCTTGCGGGCGGGGGTCGTCGTCGTGCTCACGGGCGGTTCAGTCGCCACGCCAACCGCGGACCGGAGGGCACGGCCCCCACCCGCGGCAGGCGGTACACGTCCTCGTCGCCGACGACGGTGCCCGACTCGACGGTCACGGCCGCCTCGTACGTCTCCGCCACGAGGTCACGCACGCGGTCGTCCTCGATCCCGCTCGGATAGCAGAAGAGATCGACGGGACGGTTGATGCGTTGCTCGAGGAGGCGTCGGCTCTCGATCACCTCGTAGCGCAGGTCGTCCTGCTCCAGGGTCGTGAGCGTGGGATGGTGAACCGTGTGCGAGCCGATCGTGATCAGACGCGGATCCAGCCGTGCGACGTCGCGCCACGTCATCATGTCGTTGGCGAGGCGCTGCTCGTCGGTCGGCGTCCACCCCTCGGTGGCGCTGCGGATCGCCGCTTCCGCCTCCAGCCGATCCGGCACGGCGAGCGTCTTCATCCACGCGACCACGTGCTCGACGGCCTCCTCGTCGCTCGCATCGTCGGTCCCGGCCACGCCGAGCGCCTCGCGCAGCTCCTCGAACGGACCGGGCAGCAGGGCGAGCAGCCGCTCACGCGCCTCGACGTTCCAGATCCACGCCTCGTCCTCGATCAGGCCGGGGCAGAGGAAGAACGTGGCCGGCAGGTCGTGCCGGGCGAGCAGCGGCGCGACGATCGACGCGTTGTTCTCTAGGCCGTCGTCGAAGGTCAGCACGATCTCGCGTCCGGTCGGACGGGCGTCGTGCTGGAGCCGATAGACGAGCGCCTTCAGCGACACGACCTCGAAGTTCGCCTTGAGCCATGCCAGCTGGCGATCGAAGACCTCGGCCGGATACGCGCGATCACCCACGCCGTGGAACATCAGGATGCGCATCACGGCCGCGTTGTGGGCTTGACGAACCGACACGCCGCTCGCGAACGCGAGCCACTTCACCAGGCGGGTCGGGGCGGCTGAGAGGGACACGGGCCTCCTGCGGGAGGCTCGCGCGCACGAACAACGTCGATACGCGGCCCCCCGTCGTCCTATCGACCGACCCCACACGCCACGTTGAGCCCTGCTCCTCGACGGCAACAGGGCCGTAGCCGTACCCTCGGCCCCGGGAGGTGGTCCATGTCCGATGCCAAGCCGCTCTCGCCCGCCTGGATCGCCGCGTTGGTCATCGCGCTCGGGGCGGCCGGCTTCGTCGTCTGGACCCAGGTCCGCGGGGGGCCGGCGGAAGTCGTCCCGCCGCCGCCGAAGGAGGTCGAGGTCCGCGAGGACACCTATGCGCTCCTGGTGGGCGTGACCGACTACCCCAAGGTCGAGGCGGACTACCGGGCGAAGGGCAAGGCCGAGAAGTACCGGTCCAAGGTGCACCTCGAGGGCCCGGCCCACGATGTCGACCTCATGCGGGTCACGCTCCGGGACTACCTGGGCGTGCCCGACGCGAACATCACCGTGCTCACCGGCTGGCCTGACGACGCCGCCAAGCGCCCGACGCGCGCCAACATCCTGGCCTGGCTGGACCGGCGCGCGCAGGCGACGGCCGAGGGCGACCGGGTGGTCTTCCACTACTCGGGGCACGGCGAGCAGGTCTACGACCAGGACGACGACGACGGCGAGTCCGAGCTCGACGGCTACGACGAGGTGCTCCTGCCCGCGGACGTCGAGCGCATCAAGGGCCGGCAGCGGGGTCTGCCCGGGTGCATCACGGACGACGAGCTGCGCGAGCGGTTCACGTCGATCACGAACGCGGGCGCCACGGTGTGGGCCTCGATCGACTGCTGCCATGCAGGCTCGATGGCGCGCGGCGGCGACGGGACGCGCGTGCGTCGCCTCGATCCGAGCGTGCTCGGTCTGCCGGAGCCGGGCCGGTCGCGCGGCGGCCTGGCGCGCGAGCCCGCCGGGCAGGGACTCGGCGACCTCGATCGGCTGGTGGCGTTCTACGCCGTCCAAAGCTATCAGCTCGCGCCCGAGAAGAAGCTGCCCCCCGGGGTCGAACCCGCGGATCGCACCTGGCACGGCGTGTACACGTACTTGCTTGCGCGCACGATCCAACGCTTCGGCGGCGCGATCAGCTTCGAGGAGCTCTACGAACACCTGCTCGCGGCGTACGAGACACTGCCGTACGACGCGGTGTCGCCGTTCGCCGAAGGCCGGCTCGAGCTGAAGGTCGCGCGCGACGAGATGAAGCGCGAGCCGCCGCTCCTGCTCCGCGTCGCGGACGAGGGGCTCCTCTTGAACGCAGGCACGTTGCGTGGTCTCGGGCGCGAGTCGGAGCTCGACATCTACCTGCCCCTGCGCGACGACCAGGCAGAACAGAAGCTCGGTACGGTGAAGATCACGGAGGCCGGCCTCGTCCGGTCGCTGTGCGTACCGGTTGGCGACAGGCCGTTCGCAGAGGGGCGTGAGCTTCCCGCGCTCATGGAGGCGCGCATCACGAAAGCCGTCGCCACAGGCTTCCAGCTCTTCCTGGCGGTCACGGACGAGGCCGGCACCGAGCTGGCCGAGTCCCGCTGGCCCGAGGAGCTCAAGGCATTCAAGGAGGATCGCCACTACGTAGAGCGCATCAAGATCGTTGCACCCGCCGACGCGGACTGGGCCCTGCGCATCGGCAAGCGCGGCCTGCGCCTGGAGCGCCTCGAGGCCGGCCCGGACACGGCGATGTTCATGATCCAGCCGCACGAGCTCGGGGAACGGCTCTACGGCCTGTTCACGTCCCAGAACCTCCGCCGGATCGCAGCGGGCGACGTGATCGCGCCCCTACCGGAAGACCTGAGCGTGCTCGTGCTCAAGAACGGCGAGCCCGTCGGGCCCAGCACGGTGTTCCGCCCAGGTGACCTGCTCGACGTCAAGATCAGGAACGACACGTCCGAGGACTACGCCCTTACGGCGATCCAGGTCGACGCCAACCACCATCGCACGATCACGTGGCCGAAGGACCGGAGCTCCGACGTATTGACGAAACGGGACTTCGAGGAGGTTCCCGCCGCCGAGCTGCAGATGACCGATGACGCGTTCGGCACGGAGTGCCTCGTCGTGCTGGCCGTCCCGACCAAGAAAGGGCAGGACCGGTTCTACTTTCGCAACCTCGCCGGCCGCGGGCTCGAGGTCTCGCGGGGACCGGGGTGGACCGCGCTCAAGCGTTCCGTCGCGGACCTGATCCTGGGAAAGGGCACGCGCTCGCGCGGATCGACACCGAGCCCGGATCCGGAACAGCTCGCAGTGCAGGTCGTCACGTGGCGGACGGACTGGGGACCGCTCGGAGTTTCGAACGACGCGCGCGAAGGCGCGAAGGCGACGCCCGATGCGTCGCGCGGCCTGCATGGAGCCGGCTCGGGCAGCCCCACAACGGCGCCGAGCCCGTGGTTCGTCGGCGACCAGCTGGCCGTCGTGTCCGGCGGCACGGGCGACGATCGGACATCGGACATGATCGCGACGTGGACCAAGGACATCCTCCAGGTGTACGTCCTGTCAGAAGGCCAAGAGGCGTTGATGAAGGCGGACGCTGCAACGCTCGCGGGGCGCATCGCCAAGGGTGACATCCAGGTCGAGATCGCGCTGCGGCTCGAGCCGGAGCGGCGCAGCGCGTGGTACAGCCCCAAGGGATTCGAGCAACCGCTCTCCCGCGTCCTGGTCGACGATGACGAAGACGCGCGGGCGGATCATCGATACGAGCGCGGCACAGACGGCTGGACGAAGGAGCCCAGCGACGCGCACTGGCTGACGACCGGCCACCTCGACTGGACCTTCGAAGCGGACGAGGAGCGGCGCTGGCTGCCCATGCTCGCCCTCGCGAAGCTCATCCAGCGCTGAGGACGTGTAGGCGCCCTGCACGAAGGGCCTTGTTGGCGTCGGTCGTTTCCGAGCCTTGACGCGCAAGTCCGCGGCGTGGGACGCTCCGCCCGCTGAAGAGGGTGATGTACGGGTGCACGCCCCGTCTGCGTGCCATGGGGGTGGCCATGAACAGCCAGGGGTGGATCGCCGCGATCATCGCGCTCTTGATCGGACTCGGTCTGGGCTATTTGCTCTTCTCGGGGAGCACAACGTCTTCGGAACCACCGGAGAAGGACCGCGGAGCGGTGGACCAGGGCCCGCCCTCGGCGCTGCCCGCCGTCATGAGCCGGCAGTCGGGCCAGTGGCCGCGGGTCGCCTTCGGCGGCCCGGAGGCGATCGCGCTGATGGACCAGATCTATCACAAGGCCGTTTCGGACCTGGACCGCGAGGTGCTGGACCAGGCGATGTTCGACCAGGTGCTGACATCCCTGTACGCCAACGCCCAGTCCAACCGACAGCCGACCCAGGCGAACTACAACCACGTCATGGAAGCACTGGGCCACGCGAACCAGACGCCGAACCCCAACTGGTCGATGACGCGCATGAAGCTCGAGCACGAGGACTGATCGAGCCTGGGGCCACGGGCCCCACCGCCGTTTCCCGCGCTCACCGTAGGATGCCCGCGTGAAGGCACCTCGTCGCCGCCTGCGCTGGATCGCCCGCATCGCGCTCATCGCGGCGCTCGTGCTGCCTGGCGCTGCGCCCGCGCATGCCGATGAGCATGCCGAGGCGATGACGATCGCGAAGGCGGCGTCGGCCGCCCTCGCGGCGATTCGCGATAGCGATGCGAAGGCACTGGCGGGCGTCGCCACGGCGGACGATCCCGACGCGTGGCTCGTCGCGCACGAGCTCTGCGAGCGGGATCAGTACGAAGCAGCGCTGGCGCTGGCGCGAGCGGGCGACGGCAAGCGCAACGCAGGACTCGAGGTCTACATCGAGTCGCGCCGTGGCGTTCGCGCGGACGCGTCTGCACGCGCGGCCCTCCCGGACGTGCGCGCGGCGCTTTCGAAGGGCGATTGGCAGGCTGTCGAACAGTCGGTCAAGCCGCTCGGGGATGGCGTGGACAGCGTACCGCGCATCGCGCTGCGCCATGCCCTCGGCCGCGCGCTTGCCGCATCGCGGGATGAGGCAGCGACGCCGATCCTGGCGAGTGCGGCCCACGCTGCTGAGAAGCTCGGCTGGAAGGCGCGTGCCGCTGCTGGCTACCACGATGCCGGATTGAGTGCGTATCGCCGCTCGGACTACACGACGGCCATGCCCTACTTCGAATCGTCGCTCGCCGCGCACCAAGCGATCGGAGACGACGCAGGTCGCGCGGAGCTCTCGTGGCGCCTGGGCCTTTCGTTGCGGCGGATGGGCAAGTACGAGCCGGCCATGCAGCGGTTCGCGGCCGCGACGGAGCACTTCGAGCGCCTCGAGGATGTCGAGGGACAGGCGAAGACGCTGCGTGCCATCGGTGTCGTGCACGAGGAGAACGGCCGCTTCGCTGTCGCGCTGGACCACTACGAACGCGCGCTGGCGATGGTGGATGGCCTGGAGGATTCGCCCGAGCGGATGCGCGCGCTCGGCTCCGTGGGGATCGGACGGTACACCCTCGGTGACTACCGCGGCGCCAAAGCGATCTTCGAGCGCGTGCTTCGTGCACGCGAAGCCCAGAAGAACGGCTCGCAGATCAGCCGCGCCTTGGGCAATCTCGCGGTCGCGCTCCAATCTCTCGGCGACGGCCGTCGCGCGCTGACCCACCTGCGCCGAGCACTCAAGATCCGGAGGGCGCTGGCTGAGCCGTCGTCGGAGGCGACGATCCTCATCAACATGGGCTACGCCCATGCGCAGATGGGCGAGTACCTCGAAGCCATGCGCTGCTACGAGCAGGCGGAGGCGATTTACAAGGGCATCGAGGAGCCGCGCGGCGAAGCGATCGTGCTCGGCAACCATGGCGACCTGCTGGGCTCGCTCGGCGACTTCGAGCGCGCACGCGGCTTCCAGAAGCGCGCCTTGGCGTTGTGGCAGAAGCTCGGCGATCCGACCGGCGAAGCCGACGCGCTCTTCGAGTTGGGCGCCATCGACGCCGACGACAACAAGCTCGAGGCTGCCCTCGAAATGACGGGCAAGGCCCTGAAGCTGGCCGACGAGACGAACTACCTCGACGGCAAGGCGCGCATCCTGCGCGGCATCGGCCTGATCCACCTCATGCGCAGGGACCGCGACAAGGCCCTCGGTCACCTCGACCTCGCGCGCGCCGCCTATGAACTTCTGGGCGACAAAAAGGGCGAGGCTGGCGTCCTGGCGGCCATGGGCCAGGTGCACGACGAGCTCGGCGATCGCGCGAAGGGTATCGAGCTGCTGGAGCGGGCCGAGAAGGCGGCGTGGCGGCTGCGTGCCACCTCGCTGCACGTACGCACCCTCGGCGCCCTGGCAAGAGCGCGACTGCGGGCCGGCGACGCGAAGCTGGCGTTGGCGGCCGCCACGTCGGCCCTGCGGAACCTCGAAGACCTACTTGGTGGTCTGGCCGAGGAAGAAGGCGCGTCGGCCCGTGCTCGACACCTCGACGTGCTGAGTGCCGGCGTGCTCGCCACCGCGCGGCTCGACGATCCGGAGGAGATGGTGCGCTTCCTCGAGAGCGGACGCGCGAGCCTGCTGCTCGAGTCGCTCGACGGCCGTGGCGCGCTCCGCTGGGACGACCTCGACGAGTCACTGCGCAATGACGAAGCCGACGCCAAGGCGGCCGTCGCGCGCGCGCGGCACGAGTACGGCCTCGCCCGCGAGGGGACCGACCGCAGCGTGCGCCGGGTCGCCGCGGAGAAGCTGAAGCAGGCGCAGGCCGGGCTGCTGGAGGTGGCGGCGCGCATCCAGCGTGAGGCCAAGCGCGAGGCCGATCTCTTCTATCCGCGCGCGGCGACCCTCGACGAGATCCAGGGCCAGCTGGGCGACGAGACGGCACTCGTCATGTACGCGATGGCGCTCGACGAGACGGTCGCCCTCGTGCTCACCAAGGACGCTGCACGCATCGTCCCGCTCGGCGACGCCAAGCCGCTCATCGCGACGTGCACGGCGCTCGATGCCGGCCACGCCAAGTCCGAGTGCACAGCCGATCTCGACACGCTGCGCAAGAAGCTCGTCACACCGCTGAATCTGCCGAAGGGCATCCGCACCGTGCTGATCTCGCCGGAGGGGGCGCTGTGCTACCTGCCCTTCGGTGCCCTCTTCACCGAGCACGCCGTCGCCCTCACACCCAACGGCACCACGCACGTCTCCCTATCGGAGCCGGTCGACTCGGGTACGAAAGTGCTCGCGCTCGGCGATCCGGAGTACGGCACAAAGGTGGACCCGGGCGCCAAGGAGCTCTACCAGCGCGGCGCCAAGCTGGGGCCGCTGCCTGCGTCACGCGAGGAAGCCAAGCAGGTCGCGGGCCAGAAGGGCGACGTGCGTCTCCTCGGGCCGGACGCGAGCGAGGCGGCGCTTCGCGAAGCGCTCGCGAAGGAGGCCCGCTGGCGCGCCGTGCACCTCGCCTGCCACGGACTCGTCAACGCCGACCGCCCAACGCTCTCGTCGCTCGCGCTCACGCGATCCGGCGAGGACGACGGCTTCCTCACCTGCCTCGAGGTGCTGCGCACGCGCATCCCCGCCGACCTCGTCGTGCTCTCCGCATGCGACACCGGCAAGGGCCGCAACTGGAAGAACGAGGGCATCGTCGGACTGACGCGCACCTTCATGTACGCCGGCAGCAAGCGCGTCATCTGCTCGCTCTGGAAGGTGAACGACGCCGCGACCAAGGAGCTGATGGTCAAGTTCTACGAGCTCTGGCGCGGCACGGACGGCAAGCCCGGCCTCGGCGCC
>JASJAY010000096.1 GCA_030066775.1 Planctomycetota bacterium | reverse complement strand
GCGCTGCGCGGCGGCTCCTCAGCGCCCGACGTGCAGACGATCACCCAGGATGGTGGGCAATCCGGCGTCCACGATCCGCTGCGCGGCCTGATCGACGTCGTAGGCGACGCGGTGGATCTCGACCACCCGCGTGGCGGTGTCGTACACGCCGAAGGCGGCCAGCGGGTTCTCGTCGCGCGGCTGCCCGACGCTGCCGACGTTGACGATCGCGCGGCGATCGCCGAGCTCGACGCGCTCGTCGACCGAGTACGAGACCGGCGTGCCGTCGAAGAAGGTGACCGGGATGTGGCTGTGGCCGACGAAGCCGGTCGGCGTCTTGAGCGCCTGGAACGAGAGGTATGCGTCGTACGGCGTCTGGAGGTAGTCGAATCGATCCGGGTCGTGCACCGTTCCGTGCGCGAGCGTGATGTCGCCGTTCTCCACGTAGGGATCGAGGGAGCCGAGCCAGGCGACGTCGGCGCGGTCGAGCACGCTGCGCGTCCAGTGGATCGCGGCGCGCGCCTGCTGGTTGAAGTAGTTGAGCGAGAGACGACCGGCGACGCCCCAGTCGTGGTTGCCCCCCACCATCACGAGCGGGCCCAGCCCGCGCACGCGGTCGATCACGGGCTTCGGGTCGGCGCCGTAGCCGACGAGATCCCCGAGGCACAGATAGCCTTCCACCCGCAGCCCGTCGAGCGCGTCCAGCACGGCGTCCAGCGCCTGGAGGTTGCTGTGGATGTCCCCGACGACGCCGTACCGCACGTGTGGAACCGTTTCTGTGGACTGGGGTTGCGGCCGTTCCGGGGAGGCCGCAGGGTCCTCCGCTACGCGCGGGGCTCGGCCGGCCGGACGAATGCCAATGCCAGCAGCAGGAGTCCTGCGACGGCGGCGGAAGTATAGCCCAGCCCGCCGAGCCAACCCTCCAGAGCCCGGGGGCCCGGTAGCCATGCCCGAAGGCTCTCTCCGGCCCACGTGAAGGAGCCACCGAGGAACGGCTCGCGCCCCCACGGCAGATGACCCAAGAGCCAGAGCAGGATGGTGAGCAGACCGGCGGCCGCACCGTTCCAGCGGGAAGCGAGCAGGGTGGCCCAGGCGGCAACCAGGGAGATGCTGAGTATACTTGTATACAGCAAATATAGAGAGGAGTCGGCCTGGGCGGCGCCCGATGCCGTAACCACGGCGGCGATGAGTACGCTGGCGGCTGTGCCGGCGATCGTAGCCCCCAGCCAGCGACCCAGGATGCGCCCACCGGGACCCGGTGCGCATGCATCCGTGGCGAGCGTGAATCCGGAGTCCGAATCCTCGTCGAGGGTCCGGCCGAGCAGCCCGATTGCGAGGAGCGCGCCGAACAGCTGGCTCGTGCTGCCGATGAGCTCGCGCGACTCCTCGGCGACGTCCACGAGCGCCAGGATGGCGAGCGTGGCCGCGAACCAGCCGAAGAAGACCCCCATCAGGCAGATGCCCCACGTCACCGGGCTGGTGACGGCCTCCTTCAGGGTTGCGCGGGCGTACGGCCACATGTGGACCCTGTACCACCCCGGCCCGACGGCGTCGAGTCGCACCGCGGCTCGAGGGATGTTCCACGTGGAACATCGGGCGCGCGGACGGGATGTTCCACGTGGAACATCCGCGTTGCGGACCACACGTTCCACGTGGAACAACCGATCGAATGGAGTGGGGCGCGCCTCGATGACGTTCAGTGCGCGCTTCCCCGAGATGCAGTGGGCGCGTGACGCCAAGCCAGCGTGCTTGGGGGCGCCGCGTGCCGTCGGCCGCCCCGCGTACAGTGCTCGGCGGTTTCCAGAAGGAGTGCCTCATGCGCGCGAAGCGACTTGGCCGCGGACTGAGCGGTCTCATCAGCAAGACCACGGAAGAGCAGACCGAGGCGACGCCCGCGGCCGCCGAACGGCGCGCCATGGGTGAGCCGGAGCCCGAGCCGCAGGCCGAGGCCCCGCGCAAGGGTGATGGCGTGCTGCGGGTCGCGCCCGCCGAGATCGCGCGCAACCCGTACCAGCCGCGCACGCGCTTCGAGTCCACGGAGCTGGCGCAGCTCAAGGACTCGATCCGGGAGTACGGGATCCTGCAGCCGCTCGTGGTGCGGCGCTCGCCAGCGGGGCTCGAACTCGTGGCCGGCGAGCGGCGCCTGCGGGCCGCCCTCGACCTGGAGCTCGAGGCGGTGCCCGTCGTCGTGCGCGATGCGACCGATGAGGAGATGCAGACCCTGGCGCTGGTCGAGAACCTGCAGCGCGTCGACCTGAATGCGATCGAGAAGGCGCGCGCGATGCGCGCGATGATGCAGAACTTCGGATTGACCCAGGAGGAGGCGGCCGCCCGTGTGGGCAAGGCACGTGCGACGATCGCCAACCTGCTGCGCCTGCTGGAGCTGCCCGAGATCATCCAGGAGATGGTCGAGGAGCGGCGCCTCGGTGGGGCGCAGGCGCGCGCCATCCTCCAGGTGAAGGGGGAAGCTGCCCGACTGGCGCTCGCGCGCGATGCGATCAAGCGCGGCTACTCGGTTCGCAAGATCGAGGAGATCGCTCGCCGGCGATCGCGTCCCGAGACCAGCTCGAAGGACTCCGCTCCCAACCCGTACGTGGCGGATGTCGAGGATCGCCTCACGCGCTCACTCGGCGCGCGCGTCAAGCTGCGGATGCGTCGTCGCGGCGGATCGATCGAGGTGCAGTTCGCCAACAACGACGAGCTGGATCGGTTGATCGAGGCGCTGGAAACCAAACAAAACACGAACATATAGCATCGCGTTCGTGGACGGCAGAATCGGGCCGCGGAGGCCGGATCGCGAGGACTACTTGTTCTCGTCGGGCCCGGGCGCCTTCTCGTCGCCGCCGTTGTCCGGGGCGGGCTTCTCGGGGACCGGCACCTTGTAGGCGTCGGCGTCGAGGGTCGAGAGGCTCTGCTCGGCGGTGGTCGCCGGATCGCGTGAGGCGGAGGCCTTGCCGGCCTCCGGCTCGACGAGCTTGCCGGCCGCGTCGTAGACGAGCACCTTCTTGATCACGACGGGCACCTGGAAGAAGTCGAGGACCTGGCGCAGCTCGCCGGCGTCCTCGTTGATCTTGGGATCGATGCGCCAGGTCTTGCGGCGGAAGATCTCGTCGAGCGTGGTCAGCGACGCGTCGTCGACCAGCTTGCCGACGGGCGTGTAGTCGTAGTCGAGCTGCTGCGAATCGCGCACGATGAACATGAACTGGACGGCGTCGTCGTACTCGGTGGCGCCGTCGTGCCAGGCCGCCATGATCCCGCGGTCGTGGGGGATCTTGTTGCGGGCCTCGCCCGGCAGCAGGCCGCCGCCGCGCGGATCCTCGGCCAGTGTCAGGTGGTCGTTCGCATCGTAGGTGGCGCGATCGCGGCTGGCGTCGGAGCCACCACGCACGGCGTGCTCCTTCGGGTCGGCGGCATCGCCGATCTCACGCTTCTCGAAGATCGCCGTGCCGTCGTAGCCCCCGGAGATGGCGCGCGCGAGGAAGCCGTCCGTCCACGCCTTCGCGTCGGTCACGTAGAGCTTCGCCCGGAGGTCGCCGGCCGTGGTCCGGAACACGACGGTGTGCTCGCCGTCGGGCTCGCGGGCCATGGGCAGGTGCTCGGCCTCCCACTCCTTGTTCTTCTGCAGCCAGTCCACGAACTTGCGCGTCAGGCTGGGGAACTTGCTGGGCTTCCACATGTCCCAGTTGAGGGGATAGTTCGGGAAGTCGTCCCGGATCTTCTCCATCTGGGCGAGCGCGCGATCGTAGTAGTCGCGCCGCTTGGTGGCATCCGTCAGGTCGCGCTGCGAGAGCACGTGATCGGCGAGCGTCTTGGCGATGCGCCAGCGGACGTCGGCCTCGAGCGTCTCACCCGAGCCCTTGGCCTCCGCCTCGAGGAACGCCTCGAGCGCCTTCACGTAGCGATCGCGCTGCGCGCCGAAGACGCCGTACAGGTCGTTCCACAGGGGATCCTGGCCGGGCTCGTTGTCCTTGCGGATGACGTGGTACTTGTCCCACGAGTCGGCTTGCGCGTCCGCCTCGACGCCGCGCCAGATGAAGAAGGCGACGACGGCGATGATCAGGACCACGCCGCCGCCGATCAGCGCGCGGAGCGTCTTGGCGGAGAGCCCGCCTCCGCCACCCTCGGTGGTCGGATCGCTCGGGTTGGCATTCATCGGACTCTCCTAGGCGCCGGCGGTGGCGGCCTCGCTGCGTTCCTGGTCGGCAATCGTGTTCGGGTGGTCGGGGAGCGGAATGAACGCCTTCAGATGATCCAGCCTTCCCGCCTCCTTGACGAGGTTGCGCGCCACGACCATGCGCTGCACCTGGTTCGTACCCTCGTAGATCTGCGTGATCTTTGCGTCCCGCATGTACTTCTCGATGGGGTAGTCGCGCATGTAGCCGTACCCGCCGAAGAGCTGGACGGCGTCGGTCGTGACCTTCATCGCCACGTCGGTGGCGAAGAGCTTCGCGCAGGCCGCGAGCTTGGTGACGTTCTTCGCGCCGGCGTCGCAGGCGCGCGCCGCGGCGTAGACCAGCTGGCGGGCGGCCTCGACCTGGGCGGCCATGTCGGCGAGCATCGCCTGGACCATCTGGAAGCTCGAGATCGACTTGCCGAACTGGACGCGCTGGGTCGTGTAGACGGTGGCCAGATCCAGCGCGCCCTGCGCCAGACCGACGGCTTGCGCGGCCACGCCGGGACGCGCGTTGTCGAGCGTCATCATCGCGTGCTTGAAGCCCATGCCTGCGCGTGCGCCGAGGATCCGGTCCTTGGGCACGCGGCAGTCGCGGAAGTGGCACTCCACGACGGGCACGCAACGGATGCCCATCTTGTCTTCGCTGCGCCCGATCTCGAATCCCTCATCGCCCTTCTCGACGATGATGCCGCTGATGCGGCGGCTGCGAGAGGTCGGGTCGGTCACGGCGAAGATGCTGTAGATGTCCGCGGCGCCACCGTTGGTGGTCCACTTCTTGTCGCCGTTGATGAGCCAGTGATCGCCTTCGTCCGAGGCGTTGGTTGCGACGCCGCCGGCGTCGCTGCCGGCGTTGCGCTCGGAGAGACCGAACGCGATCAGGCGCTTGCCGTGCGCGATGTCGGGCAGGTACTTCGCGCGCTGCTCATCGGTACCGCCGAGCAGGATCGGGAACGACCCCAGCGCGTTGACGGCGAAGAGCACGCCGACGCCGCCGCAGGCGCGCGACAGCTCTTCGACGACGAGGCAGAGGTCGAGCACGCCACCGCCGTGTCCGCCGTACTCCTTCGGGATCCACACCCCGAAGAGACCGGCCTCGTGCAAGGCGTCGCGGATCTCCCAGGGATACTCCTGGACGCGGTCGTAGTGCGCGGCCTTCGGACGGACCACGCGGTCGGCGACGTCACGGGCGCGCTCGCGCCACTCCAGGTTCGACTTGCTCAGCAGCTCGTCCAGGGGACACCTCCCGGGCGATGCGGCCCTTCGCCGCCTGTGCGCCCATTTTCGTGCAGAACCGCCGAGTATAGATCCGGCGCGACTACCGCCCACTCGATGCAGGGGCGCCGTGCGCCCCGTCCAGCAGCGGCCGCTTGCGCGGGGAATTGAACGAGGCCCGCTGGGGGTGGCGGGCCTCGAGGGGTTCAGGGGTGGGGCGGTGTCGGACTAGCTCGCGAGGCAATGCTCCGGGATCGCCTGACGCTTGCTGTAGCCCTCGTCGACGCGGTGGAACCAGCGGATCTCCTCGTCGCCGGGGCGCCAGCAGAGGTAGACGATCTCGCCGTCGACCTCGCCGTAGAAGTCGATGCCGCCCTTCTCGTAGTCCTTGACCGTGCCGCCGAGCGCCTCGATCTCCTCGATCAGGCCCTGGAAGCGGTCCAGGAGGCGGGCGACGTCCTCGTCTGCGCGGCCGAGCTCGAGCTCACGCGTCGGGTCCTGCTCGGCGCGGGCCTTCTCCGTCTCGAAGGCCTGGAGGGCGGCGTTGACGCGCTCGTACGTGTCCACGATATCCGCGGCAATACGGGAGACGAGGGGCAACATCTGGTTGGCCTCGTCGGGGTTGAAGATCTTGCCTTTCATGGCGTTTCTCCTAGGGACACCCGATCATGCGCAAGAGGCGTGCCTTTGTTACGCGTGGTGTCGGGTACGGGCCTCAAGGGCCCTATCGGTCGTCTGGGGCTGGCTCCTAGAGTCGAACGGTTGGGGGGTCAAACGGCGCTCTCACTTGTTTAGACGTGTTTTCAGGGCCCCCGGATACGCAAATCCGGCTTTTGTAGGGGTTTTGCATTCGACAGCGGCCGAGTCGCCTGTTCCGGCCCCGATCCAAGTGTCCAAACGATTTGCTACCAACCGGTTACGTCCATGCCACCCCCCGGGGAGGGGGCCAGTCCGCACCGACCTGGCGGGGGGAGCGCTTGTCCCCGCGAGGGGACAGCATCGAACGACGCGTCTATACCTTGCAATACGCAAACATGGCTTGCCGCTGCGGCAAGTCTGGCCACGAATCGGACGATGCCTATGCTCTTGGATTCGCCGCCGGGAGCGCGGCCCATTCGGAGAGTGCGCCTGTGGACGATCGACTTCGCTCGATCCAGGAATACGTCTACGCCAAGTACATCGACGGGAGCGGTGCGCCCCCGATCGATGAGGTCGAGGCTGCGGAGTTCCTCGAGCAGTACTTCGGGCAGGCGGAGCACGTCGGCGACGCGGACTGCTTCTACCCGGGCATCCTGTACTTCGAGCTCGGCTTCGAGATGGAGGAGCGCCAGTCGGAGTTCTTCCAGCGCGCCAAGTACTGGCTCGAGCGCTACAAGACGCTGAGCGGCGGCGAAGAGTGGGACGCGATCGACGATCGCCTCGCCGACGTCGATGACTTCCTCGAGAGCGAAGGCATCGAGTTCGAGGCGCCCGACCTGCCCGACGCGCCGGTCGCACCGATCACGATCCAGGAGGTCGAGGACCACGGTGTGATGGTGCTCGTGAGCGGCGGCCCGTTCCGCTTCGGCGAAGAGGGTGAGACGCTCAACATCCCGGCCTACTACATCGACAAGTTCCCCGTCACGAACCGCCAGTACGAGGCGTTCTGTCGGGCGACCGGCTATCGCTTCCCGAAGTACTGGAACGACAAGCGATTCAACCAGCCGGATGCGCCGGTCGTGGGCGTCAGCCTCGCCGATGCGCAGAAGTACAGCCGTTGGGTGGGCAAGCACCTCCCCAGCGAAGAGCAATGGGAGAAGGCGTGCCGCGGTGTCGATGGCCGCGAGCTGCCTTGGGGTGACGAAGACGACTTCAGTGCGGAGCGCGCGTGCTACGGACGCGATCCGCTCGAGGGCTCCACGGATCCCGTGACGGGCACCTCCGCGTCGGCGAGTCCCTTCGGTGCACGCGATCTCATCGGCAACGTCTGGGAGTGGACGACCACCTCCGTCAACGACGGCGAGACGGTGAACGTCATCAAGGGCGGTTGCTACAACGACGAGGCCCGGTTCCTCTTCGCGAGCTTGCGCCTCGGTGCCGTGCCGAAGGACAAGTTCGAGGCAATCGGCTTCCGCTGCGTCAAGAGCGCGTAAGGCGTCCCGCCTCGTGCGCGCCGCGGCCGTCCCTGGACTGACGCGGCCCTTCACCTTGCTGGCCCCCTTGGTCGGTGTGGCCTCGGGTGCCCTCGTGGCCTACGGCGCCGGCGCGTCCCCTTGGCGGTGGGGCCCCGTCCTGCTCGCAACCGGGTCCGCTGCACTTGCCACGGCAGCCAGCAACGCGTGGAACCAGGCGTACGACGTCGAGCTCGACCGCATCAACAAGCCGTCGCGCCCGATCCCGCGCGGCGACGCATCGGTGGGGGAGGCGCTCTGGCTCGGTCATGCGTGCGCCGTGCTCGCGCTCGTTCTCGGCGCGATGGCGTCGACGTGGTTCGTCGCGTGCGTGGGCCTCGGCCTCGTGGGGACGTGGTTCTACAGCGCGCCGCCGCTGCGCACGAAGCGCAAGCCGTTCCGCGCGCTGATCACGATCGCCGTGCCGCGCGGTCTTGGTGTTCCGGTCGCCGGGTGGTCCGTGCTCGCCGTGCCGGACGTTTCGGACCCGTGGGCACTGGGGTTCGTGACCTTCCTCTTCGTGCTCGGCGCCGCGGCCACGAAGGACTTCGCCGACATGGACGGCGATGAACGCTACGGCTGCCGCACCCTCCCGTTGATCTTGGGCGCGCGTCGTGCGGCGCGTGTGGTGGCGCCGTTCCTGGTCGTGCCGTTCTTGCTCTATGTGCCGCTGCAGCAGCTGGGCCTCTTGCACGCGCCCTTGCTGCATCTCGCGGTGCTGTCGGGCGTGCTCGTGATCGCCGGCGCAGCGACGGCGCGCCTGCTCTTGAACGATCCGCAGCAGCTGGCCGAGCGCGGAGAGAACCATCCCGCGTGGATCGGGATGTACCTCTTGATGCTCGGGGCGCACGTCGGCGTCGCGATCGCGTACGTGCTCTAGCGCGCTACTTCTTGTCGCGCTTGATGCGGTCGACCACGAAGTTGAGCGCGAGGCGGTGGGACGAGATCGTGCCCGCCAGGTTGCCCATCTTCTGGAAGTAGTGCCCCATGACGTGGAGCACGCGGCCCTTGCCGTGCTCGAACGTGACCGCAACGGCAGGGCTGCGGTGGAAGACGTCTTCGAGCTGCGGCGCGACGACGAGCGTGGTGACCTGGCTCTTGTCCTTCACCTCGATGTCGAACGACGCCTGCTCCAGCCACCACTGCCCCTTGGCGTTGGGCGGGAAGACGCCTTCGAGCAACGGATCGCCGCGGGCTTCGTTCGCGGCGCGGATGTGCAGCACCATCTCGCGGAGCGGGGCGCGTTGGCCGCTGGTGCCGATCAGCTTGGGCCAGGCCGGCGCAACGACCTGCTCGATGCCCCAGTCGGTGGAGAACAGATAGCCGCCCGCCGCGACCCACCGCTTCAGCTTGGGCAGGAAGCGCTTCGCCAGGACCGGCGGCTGGGCTTCGCCGCAGTTCCAGAAGATCACCTTGAAGTCGCTCAGGCGGTACTTCCGGCCGCGCATCAGCTCGCCGGCGTCGGCCTTCACGTACTGGATCTTCAGCAGGTCGAGCACGTCCTCCGCGGAGTCGAACGAGCCTTCGACCACCAGCAGCTGGTTCTTGCGCGGGAGCAGGCCGCGCGAACCGCCCCCGGGGCCGAGGCCGATCGAGCCCCGCACGATGCCGGCGGAGCGCTCGTTCATCGCCTTCTCGCCGCCTTTGATCACGCGCTCCTCGAGCTCCTTCTTCGTGACCTTGGGCTTCTTCGCCTTCGTGCGGTTCTTGAAGGACGCAAAGCGTGGCGCGACGCCGATGTCGAGCGGCTTGAGCTCCGGCTTGGCCAGCTCCGACAGCTCCGGGTCCTTGGACGGATCCTCGGGCTTGTTGTCGGGATCCGGGTCGTTCAGGTCCGCGAGCTCCGGAGGCAGCTCCGGCGAGTCGAACTCCGCGTCGACCTCGGGGATCTCGTCGAGCGGATCGGGGTTCGTGTCCTCGATGGTCTCTTCCGCGGTGAAGTCGCCGATGATCAGGCCGGGTGCGCCGTCGAACTTCGAGTCCTCGTCGCTGGTGTCGAGCAGCGCGATGATCAGGAACACGAGGAAGTGGATCGCGCCGGAGACGGCGTAGAAGGGGCTCTTGCGGAGGGTGGCGTAGAGCTCGGCCGCAAAGTCGTCGGAGCCGCGCAGTGCGCGCGCCGCCTTCTGCCCCTCGACCGAAGCGGCGGCTGCCGTCGCGGCGGCGCTGGGCGGCGGGGCCTTCGTTTCGGGCTTCGCCTGGCGCGCGGCGGGGGCGGGGCGCTCCGCGGTCTTGGTTGCGGTCTTGGGCTGGGTCTTCTGCCGCGCCGGTCCGGCCTGGCCACCCGGCTTCTGGCGGGCCTTCGCCCCCGCAGGTTGCGCGGGGGCGCCGCCCTCGCGACCCAGCACCGGGCGGTGGTCCTGGGGCCGGAAGGTGTGGCTGGTCGTCTCGGTGCCGAACCCGCGTGCGCCGACGTCGTCGGCCAGCACGAACGTGCGCGGCGTGTCGGGATCCATGTCGTAGCCGCCGAAGACCGGCATGTCGGGCTCGCCTGCCGCCAAGGGCAGGAGACCGACGAGCTCGACCTCGGCCCGGCCCACGCGCGCGGTCTCGCCAAGGCGCAGGGCGCGCGAGGGCGTCCCGTCCAGCGCCTCGAGGAAGACCTCCGTCCCGCGGTGGTGCAGGCGCGCCACCTGGGCAGGCCACTCCGCGCCCTGAATCGTCACATCTGCGGTCGGGTCCGAGCCCAGGAGCAGCGCCGTCTTGGGGCTGCGGACCTGCTGGCTCATGCCGTCGATGGTGATGCGCAGGACGATCAAATCGGGCTCACGGGGGCTTCGAGGGGGCGAGGACGGGCCCTCGCCGGTGGGGCTCCACGAGAATGAACGTCATTCAGCCTAGCAGGGGTGCGATCGGCTTCGGGAATCGGACCCCTGTCCGGAAGATCGGGACGTCCAGGGCCGGACTCGAGGCCCAGAAGGCCTATTCGGAGGCCTCGGACCGCCGCCCCAGGCGGCACTCCGCCATCACTGCGGCCAGCGCCGGCAGGAACACGAGCAGCCGCGCGCGCCAGGCGTCGCCGATCTGCCGGGCCCCGTTCCACCAGTCCGGTCCGCCCACCGTCTCCACATCCATCTGCGCGGAGCCGAGGTCGTACTGCAGCCAGGAGAAGGCGATCAGGAAGATGAGCAGCAGGGCGCCGCCCGTGTGGCCGAGCCAGCGGCCGCGGATCCCGACCCCGGCCATGAGCAGCAGCACGAACACCAGCAGCGTGACGTACTGGGGCACCTCCAAGAGGAGCAGCTTGGCGCGTCGCGTCAGGGCGCCGTCTTCGGGCGGACCCGGGGCGTCGATCATGAGGTCGACGAGACCGATGGCTGCGCAGCGGTAGCCGGTTCCGCCGAGGTCGGTCGAGCCGATGCCGGCCTTGGACTCCGGCAGCGGCAGGAAGAGGAATGCAGCCAGCACGATCACGACGATCCAGATGCCCTGGGTCGCGCGTTCGCCCCGCCCGTGGCGGATCAAGAACCCCACGCCCGCGGCGGCCACGATCGGCGGCAGGAAGTAGCGCAGCTCGTCGCGCGCCACCTGGAAGGTCACGAACGCCATCAGCACCCAGAAGGCGCCCCAGAGGGAGCGTCCGCGCCGATCGCCCGACAGGGCCGCGGCAGCGAAGGCGAGGCTCAGGAGCGGCAGCGCCGCCGCCTGCAGCAGGGTGGGGTTCCAGGCGTACGGGTACGCCGGGCCCTTGCCCTGGAGCGCTTCCCAGAACCAGACCCGCGCTTGCAGGCCGAATTCCGGGTTGTAGAGCACGAAGAGGAGCACCGCCGACATCACGGAGGTCAGCGCGTAGAACCATCGGGGGCCCGTGAAGAAGCCCTCCACGAAGCGGGCGAAGCCGCCGCCGGTCTGCTCGCCGGGCGCCGCGGGAGCGGCCTCCCGTCGGGCCCGCGTGCGCGTGCTTCGCTCGGGGCGCGCCCGTACGGGGGCGGGCGCGGCCGCCACCTCGGGCGGCGCGTCGGCGGGCGTGGCGCCCACCGGGTCGTCTTCGAGATCGAAGGGGCTCCGGCCCGTCGTATCCGTCATGCGACCGCCTCCTGGCTACGGCCGAGATCGGCCAGGGCCACGGTGCCCAGCAGCCAGATGAGCACGCCGTCGCCGACGAGGCTGATGAACAGCGCCGAGCCGACTCGCGCGACGTCGGGATCGCCACCCGTGATGGCCCCGATCACGCGGACCGGAACGGGCGCGGCGATGCTGGCGACCATCAGGCCGAAGCAGACCCAGACGAACGTGCGCTTGGTCAGGCCCAGGGCCGCGAGGAGGGCCAGGCCCGCGACGACGAACAGGACGAGCTGCGGCACGAGGTAGTACCAGGCGTACGCGTACTGCGCGCTCGAGTAGTTGCCGCCGGTGAACGCCACCTGGAGGTCGTCGAGGAAGAGCGCGTACCGGGGGGTGAGCTCCGCGCCGTCGAAGCCCACCAGGAACGCCCAGGCGAACGCGATGGCCGAGCCGGCGCAGACGAGCCGCCCCAGGCCACGGCTTCCGGGCCGCAGCACGAGCAGCAGGCCGGTCCCGAGCCCGATCAGCGGGATCATGTCATTGAGGAAGAAGCGCTCGACGCGCACGCCGGAGTCGGTTCGCGCGGACTGGAGGACGATCGCGAGCGCCAGGCCCGCGATGACCGTGGCGCGCAGGCGCACGGCGCCTGTGAACGCCATCCCCAGCGCCCAGAGGCCGGCGAAGGCCCAGACGAGGATCTCGGCCTGCACGAAGGCGCTCGCCATGCCGATGTCGAACAGCTCCCACGGCCACATGCGCTCCTGCCCGAAGTACGGGTTCGCGTTGATGAAGAGCGCCAGGAGCATGAGGAACCCGGTCACCGCCAGCGCGGGGGAGGTGCGCTCCGAGGTCGGCGCGGGCAGGCTGGGGGTGGGCGAGACGCTCATGGGGGGCTCATTGGAGCAAGGCGGGTTGGGAACGCCAACCCGGCATGGGGCCAACGGGCGCCGCCGACCGATCTTCCGTCGTTAGCGCTTGAGCAGGGCGTAGGCGGCCTGGAGCCGCTTGAACTTGCGCTCGGCGAGCTGCTGGAACTCCGCGTCGAGGTGGGCGACCTTGTCCGGGTGGCAGGTCTTCGAGCGCGTGTGGAACGCCCGCTCGAGCTCGCGGGCGTCCGCCTCGGGCCCGACGCCCAGCACCTCGAGCGCCTCGGTGATCGTGATCGGCACGTCCTCGGGCACGACGGGCACCTCGGGCTCCGGCGTGGGCGGCTCGACCTCGACCTCCACCTCGACCGGATCGGGATCGGGCGGCGTGGGCTCGGGGGGCGGCGCCTCCTGCACCGGGGCCTCCGGACGCGGCCGGCGCGGACGGGCCCACGGCGGCTGGCGCTCCTGGGCCGGCACGGCGGGCGGGGGCGGCTGCCCGGGCAGGGCGTAGCGCCCGTCGCCGTGGGGGATCAGGCGGATCCGCCGGCCGCAGCCCTGGCACGGATACTCCATGATCGGGCCGCCCTCCCGCGCCGAGCGGGAACGCAGGATCCCGTATCCGGCGATCTCCGCGGCCGTGAACGGCCGGGCGCAGCTGGGGCACTGGCCGGTTTCTGCCATGCGCGGGATTCTATTCCCTCACGCGCCAGGGCTTGACGTCGGGCCGGGACCATTGACGATGTCGCGCCGTCGAATTCGCGACGTGGCCCCAGGTCGAGGCGGCAACGCCTCCAGCGCATGGCGCGGGGCGCACGGAGGTCGAGATGAAGCTGAAGATCCGCAACACCAGCCGCAAGCGCAAGAAGTTCGGCTTCCGTGCCCGCATGAAGACCAAGAGCGGTCGCAAGATCATCAACCGCCGTCGTCGTCTCCGCGGCACCTTCCCGTAAGTCGCTCGCCCTCGGGATTCCAATCGCGCGCCCGTGACCGGAGACGTCGGCCGTAGGATGGCGACGTGGACGCGGATTCACACAATCGTGGACCGACCCGTCGTAGCGTGATTGCCGGTGCGGTCGCCGCGGGCGCCGCGTTCGGTCTTCCCTCGCCGGCCCAAGCCAAGCCCGACGAGGCGAAGCCCAAGCCGATGCCCATGCGGTCGCTCGGCAAGACGGGTGCCAAGGTCTCGCTCTTCGGCTTGGGCTGCCACCCACTCGGGGCCATGGCAAAGGAGGACGACGCCGTCGCCGTCATCCTGCGCGCGATCGATGCCGGCTGCACGTACCTCGACACGGCGCCGACGTACTCGCGCGGTACCAGCGAGCGCCGCGTCGGGCTCGCGCTCAAGGCGCGCAAGGACAAGCAGCTCCTGCTCGCCACGAAGACCCACACGCGCACGGACTCCGACGCACGCCGGGACCTCGAGCAGAGCCTCGATCGCTTGCAGGTCGATCGCATCGACGTGATGCAGGTGCACGCCGTCTCGACGCTCGCCGACATGCAGCGCGCACTCGACAAGCAGCGCGGCCCGTTGGCGGCGTTGATCAAGGCGAAGGAGGAAGGCCTGGTCCGGTGGATCGGCGTCACGGGTCATGCCGATCCGTACGTGATGCGCCGCACCTTCGAGAAGTACCCCTTCGCCTCGATCCTCTTCCCGCTCAACTGCGTCGACCCGCACTACGAGACGCGCGGCGACAAGCCCGAGCGGCTCTCCTTCGTCGAGCAGACGCTGCCGGCGGCGATCGAGAACGGGTTGGGCCGCATCGCCATGAAGGTCTTCGCCTCCGGACGCCTCGCGAAGAAGGGCATCGATCCGGAGCTCTGCCTGCGCTACACGTACGGCCTCGACATCTCGACCTGCATCGTGGGCTGCAACAGCATCGCCCAGGTCGACCTCGCCGCGCGCGTCGCCCGGGAGCAGAAGCGCCTCTCGGAGGCGGAGACGAAGGCCCTCCTGGCCTCCACCCGGCCCCACCGGGGCAAGGGCACGGAGTGGTACAAGCGTTGAGCCGGGGGCGCGGGATCGCGACGCTTGCCGGGGAACACGTAGGCTGTAGGCCGCGTTCCATCCCCGCTGGAGGTGTGCCGTGCGTACTGCTGTGATCTTCCTCGTGCTCGTAGGTGCCGTAGCCGCGGCCCTGATCCTCGGCGGCGTCTTCGAGACGGAGGAGCCCGGTGTGACGCCCAACACGGGGCGCTCCGGCAACGGCGAGACGGACCCCGGCTCTGGGCTCGGCAACACCACGGACACGCTGCCCACCCCCACGGAGCGCCCGCCGCTCGAGCTGCGGCCCTTCCCGCCGGGGAGCAAGGTGCTCGTCGTGGGCGCCGTGCCGAACACGGCCGACCAGTTCATGCTGAAACTGTTGGGCGGTCGCACGGGCGCAGCCTTCCAGGGCTGGTACCTCAACCCGAGCAACGCGACGCCCCTCGGCATGAGCAAGGAGCTGCCGCCGCTCGAGTCGGTCCCGACCGGCCTGACGCTCAGCGAGTACGACTACAACGTCGTCGTCCTCTCGAACGTGAACGACAAGGATCTCGGCGACGACTTCTGGGAGACGCTGTCCAAGCGGGTGAAGGCCGGACAGACGCACGTGCTCTGGCGCACCTGGCCTCCGTACCCGGGTGGCGATGCGGACACGCCCGCCGTCGAGCACCCGTGGATGACGCACCCCGTCATCGCCGAGCTGCTCCCGGTCACGGAGGTCCTGCCGCTGCAGGGCGCCGTCGACGAATCGGGTCGTACGCGGCTTCCGGGACGCTTCGGTCAGGACGGCACGCGCTTCCGCGTGACGGCGAAGGGCGAGACGCATCCCGCGTCGCGCCTCGTTCCGTGGGCCGAGTGGAGTCGGGTGTGGTGGGATGAGCTGAGCCAGGGCGACGGCGCGATCCGCGTGAAGTTCTGCACCCCGGTCACCAAGCTCGCCGACGGCGCTACGGCGCTGCTCACGGCCGACGTCAAGAACGCCGACGACATCCCCGCCGTCGTCGTGGGGCAGGTCGGCGACGGCCGCGTCATGTGGCTCGGCACGCGCGAGCTCGCGTGGAAGGCCTTCTACAACCCGAAGGACGAGGCGCGCATCGGTCTCGTGCTGCAGAACATGCTCGTGTGGCTCGCCGGCGGCGGCGAATAGCAGACGCCTAAGCGCCTAGAAGCCTTCGCGGCGCTGTCGCGCTGCGCGTTTCTCGATCTTCGCGAGCCGTCCGTCCGTACGCCATGCGGCGAAGGCGGGTTCGTTCCGGATCTCGGGGCCGAGTCCCGGCTCGTGCACCAATGCGTACTCGAGGGCGCGTGCCGCCATGCGCTCGTCGCCCGTGGCGAGGTAGGCCTGCGCCAGGTGCAGGTAGTAGCGCCCCGTCTCGACGCGCGCCTTGTTCTCGAGCCGCATCTCGAGCAGCGCGATCACGTCCGCGGGCTTGCCCGCCTTGAGGAGCACCTGGGCGAGCCCGTCGAGGAACGCCAGACGCGCCTCGTGACGGGAGCGCACGTGCAGCGTGACGGCCCGCCGCGCCGCCAGCTCCGAGGCCGGGAGGTCGAATCCCGCCTTCGCGCGTTCGACTGCGGTCATCAACAGCGTCTTCGGATCGTCGGGCGCGCGCATCACGGCCCGGCGGAACGTGTCGCCGGCGAGCGCGGTCATGCCGCGGCCCGAGAGCTCGCGGGCTTCCAAGGCATCCAGCCGCGCGCGCTCGCGCGCCCAGAGCAGGCCGTCTTCGTCGTCGTAGCCGCGCTGCGTGAGGATCCGGAGCACCACACGTTGACGGGCGATCGCGTCCGCCAAGCGTCCGGCGCGTGCCAGCGACTCCACCGACGCCCGCCCGAGCGCGTAGTCCGCGGGCCCGCCGGCAGGTAGCAGTCGCTCGGCGTACGCCGTCACGACGTCCGCGGCCTTCCGCTTCGCCGGCCCTTCACGCCCATCCGCGAGCCCTTGGGCGATGCGGTGCAGGAACATGTCGGGGAACACACCCAGCGCCCCCGAGCGACGACCCGCCTCGAGCGTGTCGCGGAACGCGGACTCGAGCATCGCGTCCGGCGCGGCGCGCAAGGAGCTGAGCAGCGCCTCGGCGTCCGGCGCAAGCACGGCGAACGCGCGGTCGTCGGCGTGCAGCAGGGTGGGCAAGGACGTTGTGCGTAGGGCGCCCGCGGCGGGGCCGCCGCGGTTGGCGCCGTCGCTCTGTAGCCGGATGGCACGTGACGCATAGGTGCTGTACTGCGGCGCGAAGAGCAAACCCACCATGGCGCGTACGGAGGGGCCGTGCCGCGTCGCAGCGACGCCGGTGCCGAGCGCGAGCACGCGTCGATCGAACGCCGTCTTGCGCAGGTGGCTCGGATCCAGTCGCAGCGCCACCTTGTAGAAGTCGGTGTGC
>JASJAY010000095.1 GCA_030066775.1 Planctomycetota bacterium | reverse complement strand
GAACGGCTCGAAGATGCGGCTCAGCACCTCTTCGGACATGCCGCAGCCGTTGTCCTCGATGAGCAGCAGGGCGTGGGGCCCGATGACGGACGGGCCGCCGATCTGGGGCGGCACTTCGCCGTGCTGCAGCTGCAGCGTGCGCACGCGGATGCTGCCCGAGCCGTTCATCGCATCGCGCGCGTTGACGAACATGTTGAGCAGCGACTGTTCGAGGCTGCCGTGATCGATCTGCACGGCGGGCACGCCGTGTCCGAGCTCCAGCTCGCAGGTGATGCCCTCACCGATCACGCGCCCGACCATGCCCATGAGGTTCGAGATCACGTTGTTCAGGTCCAGCGGCCGGGGCTCGGGTTTGCGCTGGCGTGCGAAGGCCAGGAGCTTCTCCGTGACCTGGCTCGCCTTCTCGCTTGCGAGCGCGATCTCGGCCACCGGCCGGTGCGCAGGGTGATCGGAGTCCAGGCGGGCCAACGCGATGTCGACATAGCCCGAGATGACCGTGAGCAGGTTGTTGAAGTCGTGCGCGATGCCGCCGGCGAGGCGCCCGACCGCCTCCATCTTCGTGGCCTGGCGCAGGTCGGCTTGGGCCTGGCGTTCCTCGGTGACGTCGAGTGCCGCCAGGAAGTGCATGGTGGGGTGGTTCGCGTTCTCGATCACGTCGTGCATGATCGTCCACACGCGCACGCTGCCGTCGCTGCACGTGACCTCGGCGTCACCGGCGCTGCGCGCCTCCGGACCCTCGGCACGCGGTTCCTCGATGCGTTGCCGGATCGCGTCCCGATAGGTCACATCCGGGAACGCGCGCTCGAACCACGCATCGATGTCGGGGATCTCCTCGCGGCGGAGGCCGAGGCTGTCCCAGACGCGTCGGCTGGCCCCGACGATGCGACCGCCGTCTTCGTAGACGATCAGCGGGACAGGGCTGTTGGCGAGCGCGGTGCGGAAGACCGCGTCGCTCAGCGCGCGCTCCGCTTGCGCCTCGCTGCTGGCGGCGGCGACCGCGAGCAGGTCCGCGACGTTCTTCACGAAGCGCTCGTTGGCGTCGCCGAGTCCGCTCGTGCGGCGGAAGTAGACGGTCAGGGTGCCGTACGTTCGGTCGTGGGCCACGAGCGGGAACGCGGCCGCCGCGGTGTACCCGGCCTTGGCCGCGGTCGGGTCGGCGAGCCCGGCGCGCACCGCGTCCGCGCCGGTGACGCGGACGACATCGCCGGCCGCGAGCACGCGCGCGGCGAGGAGATCCGTGCGGTCCGTCGGGATCTCTTGCACGTCGCCGGCTGTGGGGATGCCACGCACGGCGTCGAGGCGCAGCAGGCGTTGCGCCGTGTCCAACATCCACACCTGCGTCCCGTCGGCGGCGAGCACGCGATGGATGTGCTCGCAGGCCGTGTCGAGCACTTCGCGCAGGGAGTCGGCCGACATGCACGCTTCGGCCAGCTCGGCGAGCGCCGCCTCACGCCGCTCGTGCGCCGCGCTCTCTTGGCGCAGCCGCGCGCGTTCGACGCGCAAGGCGATCAGGCTCGCGAGCGACGACAGGATCGCGGCGTCGGTCGGCTTGAACTCGGGTGCATCGGGTGCGCGCGCGAGGAAGACGGCGCCCCCGGCAGCCTCGCCCCCGGGGATCGGGCATCCGATGCGGGGGCCCACGTCGGGGAAGTCCTCGGGCAGGGCGTCCGTGGCGCCCGGCCCGCGGCCCCCGAGCAGGAAGCCGTTCGCTTCCGCGATCGCGCCGAGGACGGCGGGCGGCGGTCCCTCGGTGGCCTCCACGCCGGGCCACGGCTCGGTGCGCTGCGCATAGGGCGGCAGGGTGCCGAGATGCGGCTCGGCTCGCTGGGCACCGAGGGAGAGCACCAGTCGTGCGTACGCCGGGTCGGTCCCGCCGAGGGAGAGCATCGCGCAGCACGCCCCGAGGGCATCGGCGGCCTCCTTCAGCACGTGCCCGAGCGCAGCGGCGAGATCGCCCTGCTCGACGCGTCCGGGCGATGCGAGCAGCTCGCTCGCCAGGTGGCGCAGGCGCTGCTCGTCTTCGCCGGGGGCGGTCATTGGCGGCGCCGGATCCGGCGACGGCACGGCCGGAGGCCCGACGCTCGCGTCGTCGGCAGAGGCGGATGCGTCGTGGCCTGTGTGCTTCGCGATTGAGGTTCCCCCGCGCTCTCTCCGGGTCTCCACGCGGTCCGGGCCGAGCGTACGCCTACGGGCCATGCTGCGTCAACGTGCCGGGATCCCACCTGAAGAAGAGGGTAACAGGTCGCACTTACTCCGTTCCGCCGCGCGAGGGCCGTGATTCGCGTGAGAGGCGCTAGACTGGCGGGCTGTGAGCCCCCAGACCCAACCCCAAGACCGGATGAGCAAGGCGCCCGTCGTCGAGGTGAAGGACCTCGTCGTGCGCTACGACGAACAGGTCGTGCTCAACGGGATCGACCTGACCGTCAAGCCCGGCGAGGTGACCTGCATCATCGGCGGCAGCGGCTCGGGCAAGTCGACCCTGCTGAAGTGCCTGCTGGGCATTCTCCAGCCGGTCGGCGGCTCCGTGAAGGTGCTCGGCGTGGACATGGTCAACGCGTCGCCGCGCGCCGTGGAGAAGGTGTACCGCCGGATCGGCATGGTCTATCAGGCAGGCGCTCTCTTTGGCTCGATGACGGTCGAGGAGAACGTCTCGCTGCCGCTGCGCGAGCACTCGGACCTCGACGCCCAGATCATCGACATCGCCGTGCGGATGAAGCTCGGCTTGGTGCGTCTCTCGGGCTTCGAGAAGCGCATGCCCAACCAGCTCTCCGGCGGCCAGGTGAAGCGCGTTGCGTTCGCGCGCGCCATCGCCATGGATCCGCAGGTGCTCTTCTGCGACGAGCCCTCGGCCGGACTCGATCCGCGCATCGGGCGCGGGATCGACGACCTGATCCGCAACCTCAACCGCGCCTTCAACATGGCGATGGTCGTGGTCACGCACGAGATGGAGTCCGTGAAGATCATCGCGGACCGCATCGTGATGCTGGCGCCCATGGCCGGCGGCGCACGCGTCGTGTTCAGCGGCTCGTACGACGAGCTGATGGCCTGCGAGGAGCCGGTCGTGCGCGAGTTCGTCACGCGCGCCCCGCTGCACGAGCCCCGCGCGGAGGCGAAGGAAGTCCTGCGCCAGCTGGTCGGCGAAGACTAGCCCCGCACTCTCCGCCTTCGGTTGCGGATGAAGTCGACGAGCACGAACGAGTCGAGGCGTGCCCCTTCCGCAAAGTAGGCGCGGCCGCGGCAGACCTCGGTGAACCGCTCCACGAAGCGCTTGAGCTCGGGATGGTCGGTGAGCATGAACGTCGTGACCTGGACGTCCTTGCGCCGGCAGCGCATGGCTTCGTCCAGCGTCTTCGCGACGATGCGCGGATCCAGGCCGAAGGGGTTCTTGTAGATGCGCCCCTCTTCGTGGATCGCCGACGGCTTGCCGTCGGTGATCAGGACGATCTGGCGGTTCGTCGCCTTGCGCCGGCGCAGGATCTCCTGGGCTCGCATCAGGCCTGCGCGCGTGTTCGTGTGGTAGGGGCCGTTGGAGATGTAGGGCAGGCGCTCGAGCGGCACCGTCTCGGCGTCGTCGCCGAAGAGCACGACGTCGAGGGTGTCCTTGGGATAGCGCGTGAGGATCAGCTCCGTCAGCGCCAGCGCGACGCGCTTGGCCGGCGTGATCCGGTCCTCGCCGTAGAGCGTCATCGAGTGGCTGACGTCGATCAGCAGTACGGTGGCGCAGCTCGTGTGCTGCTCGCGCTCGCGGACCTCGAGGTCCTCTTCGGTCAGCTGGCTCGCCCCGCCGGTTCGGCGCAGCCAGTTGCCGAGGGTGCGTGAGGCATCGAGGCTGTCGGGCGCGTCGCCGAAGGTCCACTGGCGCGTTTCGTCCGTCGGGTCGCCGGCGCCGCCCGGCGTGGGCGTGCGGTGCTGGCCGTGGCCGGAGGCGGCCACCTTGTTGAAGACGTCCTGGAGCGCCTGGCGCCGGATCGCACGCTCGCCCTTGCGGGTCAGCTGCAGCTGGCCGCCTTGCGCGCGCGCGACCTCGCCGCTCTTCTCGAGCAGACGGCGGAAGTCCTCCATCGTGAAGTCGTCGCGCCAGAGCTCGTAGCGGTCGCCGATCCACTCGAGCTGCTCGAGCGCCTGTTCCACGTTCCCGTCGAGCACGATCAGCAGCTCACGGAAGATGCGCAACAGGTCCCGCATCAGCTGTTCGCGGGACGAGGCCTTGCCGTAGCGCCAGTGCATGGGGGATCAGTCTTCGAAGCCGGCGAACATGCGCTTGAGCATGTCGCCGTAGGTGACGCCGTCCAGGGAGCGGTCCTTCGAGAGCAGGGAGGCCTGGTGCAGGCCCTCGAGCACGAGCTCGCAGGCCGGGCCGACGTCGCGCTCTTCGAGGGCATAGCCCGACGCGCTCATCGACGTGCGCACGAGCTCCTCCAGGCTGGGGATCTCGCGCAAGGCCTCGGCGTGATCGATCTCGTCCGAGACGGCGATGGTCTTGCCTTGGGCGAACCAGTCGACGATCGGCTTGTAGACATCCTCGGGCTCGCTCTCGGCGCCGCGCCGTCCGGGGTTGTAGGGCGCCGGGAACACGCGCTGGAAGACGGCGGCCACGCCCTGCCCGAGCAGCCGCTCGGCCACGACGGCGGGGCCTTCGCGCTCGCCCTCGAAGACGAGCTCGATCTTGCCGGTGACGGCGCTCTGGGCGGCGAACAGGTCGGCGACGCGCACGGTCTCGCTCGCGTGGCCGGCCATGAGCGCGCGGCGTTCGGCGTTGCTGATCGCGTTCTCGAGCAGCGCGATCGTCAGGCGCACGGAGACGCCACTGGCTTGATCGACGAACTCACTCGTGCGCGCGCGGATCGCCGTCTCCTCGACGGCGTCGCGCACGAAGTCGGGGATGTGGATCTCGACCCCGCTGCGCTCCTGATACGCCTCGCCGCTCGTGATCGTGCGGGCGACGTCGAGCGAGGCCGGGTAGTGGGTGAGGATCTGGCTCGCGATGCGGTCCCGCAGCGGCGTGATGATCGAGCCGCGGTTCGTGTAGTCCTCGGGGTTCGCCGAGAACACGAGCACGACGTCGAGGGGGATGCGCACGGGGAACCCGCGCAGCTGCACGTCGCGCTCCTCGAGGATGTTGAAGAGGCCGACCTGGATGCGCGGGGACAGGTCCGGCAGCTCGTTCACGGCGAAGATGCCGCGGTTGCTGCGCGGGATCAGGCCGTAGTGCAGCGCTTCCTCGTCGTCGAGGCTGACGCCCTTCGTCGCGGCCTTGATCGGATCGACGTCGCCCAGCAGGTCGGCGATCGTGACGTCGGGCGTTGCGAGCTTCTCGTGGTAGCGATCCTCGCGCGCGACCCAGCGGATCGGCGCGTCGTCGCCGTGCTTCGCGAGGATCGCCTTGGCCGAGCCGGTGAGCGGCGCGAGCGGATCATCGTTCAAGGGACATCCGTCGAGCGCGGGGACCAACGGGTCGAGGTAGCGCACGAGCATCCGCAGCATGCGCGTCTTGGCCTGGCCGCGTAGGCCGAGCAGGATGAAGTCGTGCCGGCTGAGCAGCGCGTTCTCGATCGCGGGGATGACCGTCTGCTCGTACCCGAGGATGCCGGGCCAGCGCTCCGCGGTCGACGCACCGCTCTGGATGGCGCGGACGAGGTTGTCGCGGATCTCGTCGCGGACGCTCTTACTGTGCCAGCCGGAGGCCTTGAGCTCCCCGACCGTCCTCACGCTGGAAGGATCCATGCGCGCGATTCTAGGCCGCGGGCCGGGTCGTCCGGGGGCCGGTCCCGCCCAGATCTGGTCAATCCGGCTCCCGCTTTGGGGTCAGGGGTGCCTTCCGTACCCGTACAATCCGCCGCTTCCCCAACGGAGCGACCCATGCCCTACGACCCGGTTCTCGTCCAGCCCATGCGTGAAGAGGTGACCCGTCTCGGGATCGAAGAGCTCGTCGACGAAGCCGGTGTCGATCAGTTCATGAGCCGCTCGGGCACGAAGCTCGTCTTCATCAACTCGGTCTGCGGCTGCGCCGCCGGCCAGGCCCGTCCGGCGCTCACGATCGCGCTGCAGAACGAGGCCAAGCCCGACCACGTCGGCACCGTCTTCGCCGGCCAGGACCTCGAGGCGACGGCCAAGGCGCGCAGCTACTTCGCGGACGTGCCGCCGAGCAGCCCGTCGGCCGCGTTGATCAAGGACGGCGAGATCGTGTGGTTCCTGCCCCGCCACAAGATCGAGAGCCGCGACGCGCAGACGATCGCGTTCGACATGGTCGGCGCCTTCGACCAGCACTGCGCCTAGCTCGCGGAGCGCCATGGGCACCTTCCATCACGGCAAGGGCGACCTGCACGGCATCACCATCGTCGTGGACACGACGGGCTCGCAGGTCGCCATCGGCCGGTGTGACACGGTCACGCCCGAGGGCGTGATCCTGCTCGATGCCGACGTGCACGACGCGGACGAGAGCGACGTGACCAAGGAGGCCTGGATCCAGAAGGCCGCCATGATGGGCCACTGGGCGCGCCATCCGCGCATCGTGGTTCCCACCGACCAGGTCGCCTCGATCACGAAGCTGGGCGACGTCTAGCGACGTCGCCGCGCCCGCCGGCGCGTGCCCCCGCGGGACCGGCCTGTCGACGCTTGCCGACCGCGGGTACCGCGATGGCGCCCCCCGCTACGGCGTCCGCCGTTCGAGCGGCCGCGACCGCCTCCGCCGGACGTCTGCGCGGGCCGTGCCGCCGGCGGCTCGCCGACCGTGTCCAGTCGCTGTCGGATCTCGCGCTCGATGTCCTTCAGGTAGCCGAGCTCACTGCCGTCACAGAACGAGATCGCGACGCCCTCTCGCCCCGCACGCGCCGTGCGCCCGATGCGGTGCACGTAGCTCTCGGGGACGTTGGGCAGGTCGAAGTTGATCACGTGCGTGATCCCCGGCACGTCCAGACCCCGAGCCGCGATGTCCGTTGCGACCAGAGCGCGGACGCTGCCTGTGCGGAAGCCCGCGAGCGCGCGCTCGCGGGCCGCCTGCGACTTGTTCCCGTGCAGTGCCGCGGCTTGGATGCCGTGCTTCACGAGATGCCGCACCAGGTGGTTTGCGCCATGCTTCGTGCGGCTGAACACGAGCACCCGGTCGATGGAGCGATTCTCGAGGATCTCCACGAGCAGGGCGCGCTTCCGCTGCTTCTCGACGAAGTGCACGGTCTGCTCGATGCGCTCGACTGTCGTGCTCGGCGGCGTGACCTCGATCCGCACCGGATCGACCAGCATCGTGTGCGCCAACGCTGCGATCTCGGGAGGCATCGTGGCGCTGAACAGCAGGGACTGGCGCTTCGTCGGGAGTGCATCGACGATGCGTCGCACGTCGCGCAGGAAGCCCATGTCGAGCATGCGGTCGGCTTCGTCCAGGACGAAGATCTCGACCTCGCACAGGTCGACGTGGCCTTGCCCCATGAGGTCCAGGAGACGCCCCGGCGTGGCAACGAGCACGTCCACGCCACGCTTCAGCCTTCGGACTTGGGGATTCTGGTTCACGCCGCCGAAGAGGACCGTCGACTCGATCTCGAGGTGACGGCCGTAGGCCTCGAAGTTGTCGGCGACCTGCGAAGCGAGCTCGCGCGTCGGCGTGAGCACGAGGCCGCGCGGCCGGCCGGGAGCCAGATCACGGTAGGGATCGCTCAGGATGTCGAGCATCGGAAGCGCGAAGGCTGCCGTCTTGCCCGTGCCCGTCTGGGCGACCCCGAGGAGGTCGCGGCCGTCGAGCAGGAGGGGGATGGCCTGGGCCTGGATGGGCGTCGGCGTCTCGTACCCCCGCTGGTGCAGGGCGTCGAGAAGGGGATTCAATAGGTCGAGGTCGGCGAAGGTCGGCCTCGCAGAGGGCGCGGTCCGTTCGCCGCGCAGGGTGCCGGTGGATGCACCCGAAGCTTGATACGTCACATTGGTCTCACGCTCGACGAGGCGCCTGCAAGAGGTGGGGGCCTCGGAGCAAGTACTTTGGGGGGAAGCCGACGATCGGCGGCCCCGATGCGCGAACGCTACCAGCGATCGGGGCGCCGTCCACCGCCTTCGTGAGGGCCTGCCGTCTCGGTGGCGGCGCGCTCCGGTGCCATGCTCACCGCGCGATCTCCCGCCGCTACCGGTCCTTCTTGGGCTTCTTGTTGGCCTTGCGCAGGCGACCCCACTCGAGGTCTTCCTGCTTCTTCTGCTCGGCCTGCCACTTCGTGTCGATCGGGCCGCTGTAGAAGCGATCGGGTTGCTCGAGGGCCCAGTACTGGCGCCGCAGCCACATCGCGCCCGGGTTCTGCCGGCGCGCTTCGTCGAGCACCTTCATGGCGCCCGGCAGGTTGCCCGTGTCGAGCAGCACGCGCGCGAGGTGCACGGCCACGCCGGACTTGGGCTTGCGCTCGTACGCGGTGCGCAGGCTCGCGATCGCGGCGGCCGGATCGCTCGCTTCGAGGGCCCGCGCCAGGGCGACGTGGGCTTCGACGCGCTTCGCGTTCTTCGCCGCGGCTTCACGCAGCTCCGCGAGCGACGGCGATGCGGGCGTGCGCCGCTCCTCCTCGGTGGCTTCGCGCGGCGTCTCGAGCAGGTGCGCGTCGATCCAGGCGAGGTCGACCGTGTCCGGGTTCTCGCCCACGGCGCGCACCAGGCCGAGGTCGTCGATCAGAGCGAAGCGGTTTTCGTCGCGCGCGCCGAAGATCGACGCGAGCACGCCGTCGCGATCGAGCACGACCCGGTCGGCGATCTCGGGGGGCACGTACGACCGCGCGCGGTCGGCGCCCTCGATGTCCACCGCGGCGGCCCAGAGCTCGAGGCCCTTCGACGCGCGCGTCTTCCACTCGACGGCCCACTGGCTGAGCGTCTCGCGGCTCTGCGACCACGAGGCCCAGAGCACGATGAGCACGCGCTTGCCGCGCAGGGCGCGCAGAGAGCGGGGCGTGCCGTCGAGGCCCGGCAGCGTGAGGTCGGGGATGCGGTCGCCGAGCTTGCCGCTGCGGCGGTCCTTGCCGCCGCCGCCCTCGGCGATCTCGACGATCGGGCCTTCGCGCTGCACCTTCCAGCGGAAGGCGCGTGCGATCTTCGAGAGCGGGAAGCTCTCGTAGCCGTCGGCACCCTCGACCGGGCCCTTGTAGCGGACGCACGCGTCGCCGTAGCAGAGCAGCCACGTGCGCGGCTGCTTGCGGGCGCGCTTGCTTCTAGGCGTGATGCGCGGGATGAGCCGGCGCACGTCCACGCCGAAGCCGTCTTCCAGGTCGCGGCGTGTGATCAGGAGCTCACCGCCCGAGGCGAGCGCGAGCCCGTCCTCGAGCTTGATGCGATAGCCGTCCTTCGAGACCTGGAACGGCTGCGGCGGGTCTTCGGCATGCGCGCCGGGGACCGGCGCGAGGGCGATGACGAGCGCGACGAAGACGAGCGACGCGCGCACGCGATCAGTAGATGTGGCGTTCGCGGATGCCGTCGAACAGCTCCTGGAGGTCGTCCTTGATCCAGTCGACCGCGGCCTGGGGGCCGCGGATGATGCCGATGAACGAACGCACGCCGTTGCTCACGACCATGGCGCGCACCGACGTCGGCATCCCCGGGGGCAGCGCGACGTCGTAGATGTAGCCCTTCATCCCGGCGTACGTGACCTCGGCGAGGTTGTCCTCCGAGAACGCCGTGCCTGCGGCGATCTGGGTCTTGATCACCTCGGGGATGGTGCCCGTGGAGAGGCCCTGGTTGGCGGTCTGCAGGATCACCTGCACGTTGCCGAGCGGGTTGCCCTCGCCGTCGTTCACGGTGCGCTGCAGCACGCCGACGATCTGGGGCTGGCCCTGGCGCATGAGCTTGATGCCCTGCTCGTTGATCGTCCAGCTCATCGGCACGTCCCAGCCGACGCCGATGTCGCGGTGCACGATCTCGCAGCCCTCGAAGACGTCCTTGGCGCCCTGGACGGTCCAGGTGTCGCCCTCGGCGACCTTGAACTCGGTGCGCGCGAGCACCGGCCAGGCGCGGGCGAGCTCCGCCTCCTCGAGGCCGTCGAGCCAGAGCAGGGCGTTGCCCATGCGGGCGAGCCGCCCCGGCCCGTACGTGCCGACGTACGAGAGGATCCACACGTCGTTCTCTTCGATCTGCTTCACGCCCGGCGTCCACGTGTCGCCGTTCATCTTCTCGAGCGTCTTCACGAACACGTCGAACGCCTCGTCGGCGTCCTTGCGCGTGTCGAAGACGAAGGCCGAAGACACGACGATGTGCTTCTCGCCGTTCTGGATGAACACCATGCGGCCGCCGTCCCAGCCCTCGGACGCCTTGCGCGCGTCGGGATCGACGAGCGTGCCGACCTGGAGATGGTTCATGCTCAGCTTCCCGTCGTCGGGGCCGAGGTAGAAGTCCAGCCACAGCGCGAGGTCGAGCTCGCCCTGGGGCATGTCGTAGAGCTCGGTCCACCCTTCGCCGAGGGTGTCGACCATCTTCTTCGCCCAGACGATCTCCTGGGGCAGGTCCTTCTTCGCACCCAGCCAGCGCTCGGGATGCAGCAGCTGCTCCTGGGTCGTGGGCGGCGACTTGTAGAGCGCGTCCATGTTGCCCTTGTAGTCACCCTCGAGCGCCTTGATCACGAAGTTGGGGCCGGTCTTGTAGTGCAGCAGCGTGTCCAACATCATCCACGCGGGCGTGTTCTTGAACGTGCGCTGCTGGCCCTCGATCAGCTCCTTGTTCTGCGACTGCCCGGCCATCTGCATGCGCGAGGCTTCGGGGTTCTGCTCCTCGAAGATCAAGCGCGCCATCTCCGCGCTGCCCTCGATCAGGCACTTGAACGCGAACATGCCGTCGGAGTCGTCCTTCAGCGCTTCCTGGCGCGCCTTCAGGTCGATGTACTGGTCCTCGAGCGCGTGCAGCAGCTCGTGCACGATCGTCGGCTTCTGCGACTCGGGGTCCTGCCCGGCCAGCATGTAGAGCTTCTTCTCCTCCGGATCGAAGAAGCCGCCGGCCATGCTCGTGATCATGTCGAGCGCGATCTGGAGCGGATCCTCGTCGGGCCCGAGCATTCCGAGGCGGCGCACGATGTGCGTGATGCGCTCGAGCTCCTCGGGATCGAGGTTCTCCTTCACCGACGCCTTCATCTTGACCATCATCTGCTCGCGCGTGAGCAGGTCGGCCTCGACGGGCTTCTTCCACTCGAGCCCGCGGATCTTCGCGGTCGTCTCGCGCAGCTCGTCGACGAGCTGCTTGGTGCGCGCGCGCTCCTCTTCGCTGGGGCCCTGGGGTGCGGGCTCGGCGCCTTCCTCCTCGGCGAAGGTCGGGCCGGCGGCCGGCAGCAGGACGAACAGGGCGAGAAGCAGGACTAGCAGATGGAAGGGGCGAAAACGCATCGACGGCTCCGGACGCGGATGAAGCCCAGATGGTAGCCGTGGCGGCGGGCCGGTCCGGTGGACTTCCGAAGGCCCTGCCCGGATCGCGGTTCCCCGGGGTTTCCCGGCGCGGGGATTCCGCACGGTCCCGGCGGGCGTCCGTAGCATGACCGCGCCATGTCGCCGCTCCTCGCCTCGCTCTCCACGCCGGACACGATCGTGCTCGTGATGTGCGTCGTGCTGGCCATTCGCGGCGCATTCAAGGGCTTCACGTGGCAGCTCGTGCGCACGGTCGGGCTGATCGGCGCCATCTGGGTCGCCGGGTGGCTGCACGAGCCGGTCGGAGCCTGGCTGGACGAGCGCCTCGACGTACTGCCCAGCGACTGGAACCCCGTCGCCGCCTGGCTGCTGCTGGTCGTCGGCGCGTGGCTCATCGTGACCTTCGTCGCCTACATGGCGCGGGGCGTGGTGCGCACCGCGGACCTGACCAGCACGGACCGCGTGCTCGGCTTCGCCATGGGCGCGGTCATGGGGCTCGCCTTCGCGACGATCGCGTTCATCGTCTACGGCCGCGTGGCGGACGACGAGCAGCTCACGAAGACGCTCGAGCACTCCGTCTCCGCGCGTTTCATGGCGCAGCTCATCGATGTCGTCGAGCCGATCATCCCGGGTGACGTCTGCGAGCGCTGGGGGGAGACCCTCGACGCCATCAAGCAGGCGGGCGAGCTCCTGCCCGCAGACGAATAGGCTGCGTTCGTCAGTCCTCGTCGACGACGTCGAAGCCGTCGGCTTCGATGATGCGCGGCGGCGGCTCGTCCGATTCCGGGGGCAGCGGCGCGATCGTGTCGAGGCCGAGGTCGGACGGGATCTCGAATGCACGCACCTCGCTCGGCGCGTCGGACGCCGCGGGCGTCCCGCTGCCGAAGCGCGGCTCGACGGGCACGGTGCGGTCGCCTTCGCGGCGGGCGACCGTCGCGTACTCGAAGCGCGCCCAGTCCCGCACCTGTGCCGTGCGTGCGCGCAGCGCGTCGTCCACGTCCTCGCCTTCACCGCGCTTCGCGACCAGCGCCGTGAGCACCTCGTCGTAGTGGGGGACGCCGTCCACCCGCACCGACGGGAGCGTGCCGTCCTGGTCGAGGCGGCGCAGTGCGCGGGGATCGGCGAAGATGCGGCGGGCCGCCTCGGCCGCGGGCAGGAGCGCGGTCGCCGGCAGGCGCTCGCGTTCGCGCACGGCGCGGCGCGCGTCGGGGGACGGCGGCGCGAGGCGCTCGAGCCAGTAGCTCCTGAGCGCCTCGGGGTCCACGGCGCTCACGCCGGCCTCGGCCTCGACCCACGCGACGGGAAAGGCCAGCGCGTCGCCGATCCACGTGGCCGGGACGCGCCGGAGCCGGGCTTCCCGGGCCAGTCGGACCGGGTCACGGAACAGCAACCGGCCGGCTTCCGAAAGATCGAATAGGTCGATGGCGTCCGACTTCAGCATGTAACCTGATTCTAGGTCTGCCCTCCCCCCGGAGATCGGGGGCCGTCCGAGGGCGTTGGAGAGACCCGTGATGGACCGCCGACTGCTCGTGTTGTCGCTCGTGTGTCTGCTCGTGCCCGTGCTCGCGGCCTGCCAGGGCAACAGCCCCAACTACCGCAGCAGCGGACAGGTCACCCCGACCGTGGCCGGCGGTCCGGCGCCGGCGTACGGGGGCTACGGTCAGGCCCGCGACGCGTTCACGCGCACCAGCGGCGACGGCGTGGTGACGGCGACCTTGAAGGACGCCGCCTGGATCCGCTTCGAGGGCGATCCCGACGGCGCGTTGAAGCGGCACCGCTCCTACTTCGAGGGCGTCGCGACGGTCTTCCAGGTGGTGTTCCGCCCCAAGGACCACGTGCGCTGCACGCAAGAGGTCTTCATCCTCGAGGACTCCTCGGGCCTGCGCCTGACGGCCAGCCCGAAGCGCTACGAGGGCGAGATGCTGCTCGTGGACGATCGCTTCCAGTTCACGTTCGACCTGAAGTACGCGCACGCCATCACGAACGACCTGCGCTGGATCCGGCTGACCCACGAGGGCACGGGGGAGGTCGTGGAGTGGAGCTTCGGCGCGCCCGCCGCCGGCGGCGCCGTCTCCGGCTCGTAGCCTTCTCGCGCGTTCGAAGCCGCACGATCGGGCGTCGAATCGTCCAAAGGCACCACGGGCGCGGCTCTACGCGCCGCGAATCGAGCGAAGCCACGCGTTCACCCGCGCACGAATTGCGCGCGCGCACGCCTACCGTGCGTTAGGGCGCGAGCGCGCCGCGGCACGGCCGCATGTTCACAAGGTGTTGGACAGGCATGCCTTGTGGCGGGACCTCCGACCTTGGCACGGCGTGCCGGCATCGCGGAACGGGCATCGCAATCGACAGGGCGAGATGACTGCCCGCCGCTCGGGGGAGCGGCCTTCGTGGTGGAAGCGACATGATGACTGCTCTTGGTTGCGACGCGGGTCCCGCTGCCCCTCTCGACGGGGCGTTCCCGACTTCGGCCGGCCGCGTGCCCGGCCCCGACCGGCTCTTCGCCCTGGGGAGCCGCGCCACGCGGCTCGCCAAGGAGTACGGCGCGCTGCAGCGCGCGATCCTCGACTTCTGTGACGAGATGCCGAAGGACGTCCTCGCGCGGGGCGACGTCGCGCGCGTCATGCGCCGGATCCAGGAGGCGAGCGCCTACGCGCAGGCCCTCGCGGACAAGATCCTCGACGGCCCTCCGGCCGCCGCCTCGCCGTTCGAGCTCGAGGCGCTGGACGCCCGCGGCCTGGTGGACGCGGTCTACGACGGCGTGCGCCGGGTAATGGGAAAGAAGGTCTGCCTGCACAAGCAGATCGCACGCCCGCAGCAGCCGATCCACGGCCACCGCCAGACCCTGGAGCTGGTCTTCTCCAGCCTGCTCCTGCTCTCCGCGGCGTCGATGCCCACGGGCGGGCGCATCCACCTGTTCGTCGGGCCGGATGCATGGGCCAACACGCGACCGAAGGAGATCCAGGACGGCCCGCACGTGCGCGTGCGCCTCGTCGACAACGGCAGCCCTTGGGCCAGCGCCCTTCGCGGCCGCACGGGCATGGTCGGTGAGGGCATGCAGCAGACCGTTGCCGCGCTTGCGGAGGCCATCGCCCGCAGCGGAGCGCACCTCACGTGCGCCAAGGCGCGCGACGCGGGCAACACCGTCGAGCTCCTGCTGCGCGCGGCGGACTAGCGTCCGTCGCTACGCATGACGCATCGTGCCGCGTGCAACGCGGTCGAGCGTCTCTTCGACGGGTCCGCCGACGGCCACGGGCAACACACCCACGGCCTGCAGCAAGGTGACCGCGCGTTTCGTGAAGTGCGTGGCGACGAGCGCGCGGCACCCGACCAGCGCTTCGAGGAAGACGCGCGCATCGCCGACGCCGTCCTGACGCCGGCGCGGATCGTCCGAGAGGCGGCGCACGCCCAGGCACTTCAGGTGGTTCGGCGTGACGATGTAGATACGCAGGAACTCGGCGGCCGACAGGCGTTGGTCGACGAGCGTGCCGTCGCGCGTCGCCACGGCGATGATCTGCGCCCGGCGCGGCGGTAGCACCTTGCCCTCTTCCGGCGGCTCGAAGGGATCCGGCAGGATGCGCATGACGTCGACGGCGTCGAGCTGGTCGACATCGACCTCGTTGAAGCGCTCGGGGGCGAGCCACGTGAGCGCCGGGGCACCGGCCAGGTCCTGGGGCCTCGGCGTGTCGCGGAAGACGCGCGCCACGTCCGCGCGCGCCTCTTCCATCTCCCCCTTCGTCGGCACGCCGGCGCGCGCAAGCGGGCCGTCCGGCACGGGCACGTGCGGGAAAAGGTCCATGCGCTGGGCGCCCGCCGTCGCCGCCATCTCGGCGATGGCGCCGATCTCGAACAGGTTCAGCGTCGGGATGACCGTGGTGCGTACGGCAACGGGCAGGCCGCGCCGGCGTGCGACGTACAGCGCACGCATGCTCTCCTCGAGGTACAGCGTCGCGGCGTCCTCGCGCTCGAGCACCTCGGCACGGTAGACGGCGCCGCTCACGAGCTTGCGGGCGGCGGTCTCGCTCACGGCGTCGAGGCGCAGCGCGAGGTAGTTGAGGCCGAAGTCCTCGAGCTCGTCCACGTACTCGGCGAGCAGCGGCCCGTCGACGACGAGGCCGGTCAGCACGTCCGGGTGGTGCTCGTGGATCAGCGCCAGCGCGCGGAGGACCGTGTCGGGGCTCGCCAACGGATCACCGGGGCCCTCGATCTCCAGCACGAGCGGGCCGCTCAGGGTCTGGCGCGCCACGGCCACGTAGCGCAGCACGTCGGCGGTGCTGACCGTCGGCTGCTCTGTGTCGAAGGGCCGGTCGCGGCGGAGGATCAGCGGCGTGGAGGCCGCAGGCAGGCGCAGGCGCCAGACCGCGAGCTGCGGTCCGCGGAGGGGTCCGGCATCTGTCTCTTCGTCTCGGATGAACGATCTCCGGCGCGGCACCCTACGAGGGGCGGCAAGGGCCGACAACCACATCCACGACGCGCGAAATCCGTGCCCGGCGTCGCCCGCTTCCTCGGTACAACCTTGAGCGTCGTGGAACACGGAAACCACCCCAGCCTGCCGCCGGAGCCCGAGGACCACGTCCCCGGTGCGCCCCAGCATCGCGCCCCGCCGCCCGGCTGGCGGCCCATGTCGGGGCTTGCGCTCACGTCGTTCATCCTCGCGCTGATCCTCGGCTTCTTCGCGGTGTTCCTCGGCCTCTGGTGGCTCGCCGTGCTCACCGGCGTGCTCGGTATCTGGGGCATGCGCCGCGCGGACCCGACCCGGTTCCGCGGGCGCGGCTTCGCCATCACGGCGATCGTGCTCTCCGTCATCGGCGCGATCCTCGGCTACAGCATGACGAGCCTGTTCCAGTCGGAGATCCAGCGCATCACGACCGACATCTGTCGAACGCTCGATGCCGACGGGGTCGAGGAGGACAAGCGCGTCCACCGGCTCAACGACTGGATCCACGAGCGCGTCGTGGAGGAGGGCGTCGCCGAACAGGTGCTGGCGCGGTGGCGCAAGGTCGAGGAGCGGATGGGCGCCTACGTCGAGCCGCTCGAGCCCTTCTCCATCTTCGCGGGCTACTTCGGCGCTCTCACGCCGCCGAGTGACGCGGGCCTTGTGGACGTCGACGATCCCACCAAGGGCGTGCCCGCCTTCTCCGCGGGCAAGGTCGCCATGTGGGGCCGGGCCAAGTTCGAGAAGGGCACCGTCTACATCGGGCTCTTCATCTACGGCGAGGGCGGCAGCTCGCTCGACGTCCAGTCGCGCCTGGAGGCCGGCCACGAGCGGGCCCGCCTCTTCAGCGACATTCGCTTCTACGTCCCACCTACGGGTCGGTAGCCGCGCATCGCGGTAGGATGGGCGCTCTCCTTTTCCGGAGGCGCCATGCGCACGACGATCCGCTACCTCGGCTTCCTTGCGGTCCTGGCCCTGTTGTGGGGGAG
>JASJAY010000013.1 GCA_030066775.1 Planctomycetota bacterium | reverse complement strand
GTGAGGAAGCCGTCGGCCTTCACGGTGGAGGAGAGGATCGAGGCGCCGCGCGTCATCAGCGGCGTGACGACGCCGTCCTCGAGCGTGACGCGCACGTAGTCGACGCGGCCGAGCACGCTCGAGACCTTGCGCGCGAGTGTGCCGCGCGTCTTCGCGTAGGGCCATGCGGGATCAAGGCCGCCCATGCGCCGGATCACGCGGGCGGCAAACCAGTCGTAGGCCGAGAGGCACGAGACCGGGTTGCCCGGGAGCAGGAAGACGACTCGGCGGCCGATCACGCCGATGCCCGTGGGCGCCGCCGGGCGCATGGCCAAGCCGTGGAAGACGAGCTCGCCCAGCTCCTCGACGAGGCGCGGTGCGTGGTCTTCCTTGCCGACGCTCGAACCGCCGGAGACGAGGACGACGTCGCCCTGCACGTCTTCGAGGGCCTCGCGGATGTTGGCTTCGCCGTCGCGGATGATCGGGCCCGTGAGCGGGATGCCGTGATCGCGGAGCACGAGCGCCGTGAGCATGGGCGTGTTCGAGTCGACGATCTTCGAGCCGCCGGGGCGTGCGCCGGGGGGCAGCAGCTCGTCGCCGGTCGCGAGGATGGCGACGCGCGGGCGGACGATGACAGGCAGCTCGCCGTGGCCGATCGAGGCGGCCACGCCCAGGTCCTGCGGCCGTAGCCGTCGGCCCGTTGCGAGCACGCGCTCGCCTTCGTCGATGTCCTCGCCCACGCGGGCCACGTGCTTCTGCGGCGGGACCGCGGCGCGCACGGACAGCACGTCGCCATCCTCGCTGCCCTCCTCCGCGCGCAGCACGGCGTCCGCGTCGTCCGGCACCTCGGCGCCGGTCATGATGCGCACCGCCTGGCCCTTGGCCACGGGGCCCTTGTAGGGCTTGCCGGGCATGGACTCACCGACGATGGCGAGCGTCAGCGGATCCGACGCGGCGGCGCCGAACGTGTCCTCGCCGTGAACCGCCCAGCCGTCCATCGCCGCGCGACGGAAGGGGGGCACGTTCACCTGGCTGACGAGGTCCTCGGACAGGACGCGGCCCTCGGCCTCCGCGAGGGGCAGGCGGCGCACGGTCGGCTTGAGCTCCCGCGCGTCGAGCCAGCGCACGACGTCATCGACGTCGGCGCGCTCCTTGAACCCCCGCATGCGCACGTCGCGCGGCATGCGCGCCTCCTCTCAGCGTCCGCCGTTCTGCGTGTGCTTGGCAACGTCCTCGGGGAAGTGCTCGAGCACGCTGGTGGCCGGGTTGAGCACGACCTGGCCGAGGCCGCAGATCGAGGTCAGCCGGAGCGCCTCGTCGAGCTCGGGGAAGAGCGCGAATGCGTCCTCGCCGCCGCGTCCCGCGAGCACGTCGTCGAGGATCGCGACGGCCTTCTGGCTGCCGACCCGGCACGGCACGCACTTGCCGCACGACTCGTTGCGGAAGAAGCGCACGACGTTGGTCGCGAGGTCGAGCATGTCCGTGCCCTCGGCCACGACGAGCACGGAGCCCGAGCCGAGCATGCTGCCGGCCTTCTCCATGGCGTCCCACTCGAGGGGCGTGTCGGCCTTGGATGCCGGCAGGAACGGCGCGCTGGCGCCGCCGGGGTAGTAGGCCTTCATGGCCTTGCCGTCCTGGATGCCGCCGCCGTGCTCGTCGACGAGGTCCTGCACCGTCGTGCCCATCGGCACGAGGTAGACGCCGGGCTTCTCGACGTGGCCGCAGAGCGAGACGAACTTCCAGCCGTTGCCGCCGTTCACGCCGTGCGCCTTCCACGTCTCCGGGCCCTCTTGGAGGATCAGCGGCACGTGGGAGAAGGTCTCCACGTTGTTCATCAGCGTCGGCTTGCCGTGCACGCCGTGCGTGGTGGGGAAGGGGGGCTTGTTGCGCGGCTCGCCGCGCTTGCCCTCGAGCGCCTCGATCAGCGCCGTTTCCTCGCCCAGGATGTAGCCGCCGGGCGAGACGAAGACCGACAGGTCGACGCCGAGCTCCGCGGTGAGGCCCATGGCCTTCACGCGGTCGATCTCGGCTTGGATCGCCTTGCGCTCGCGGTCGTACTCGTGGCGGATGTAGACGATGGCGTCGGTGCCGCCGGCGACGAGGCAGGCGATGAGCATGCCCTCGATGACGAGGTGGGGGAGCTCCTCGAGGATGACGCGGTCCTTGAACGCGCCGGGCTCGCTCTCGTCGGCGTTGCACACGACGTACTTCACCTCGCCGGGCGTGTCGCGCACGAAGCGCCACTTGAGCCCGGCGGGGAAGCCGGCGCCGCCCATGCCGCGCAGGCCCGAGGCCGCGACCTGGTCGGGGACGTCGGCGCGCGACGCCGCGTCGGCCATCAGCGCACGCAGCACGCCGTAGCGCGCGTCGGTCGTCTCGTAGGGGTCGCTGGCCCAGCGGCGGGGCGTGTCCGTCGGCTCGTCGGCCGGCAGGGCCTGCTCGCCCTGGGCCGTCTTCACGACGTCCTCGGCCGAGGCGCCGAGCAGGGGCACCTCGTCGACGCAGGCGGCCGGCGCGTGCTCGCAGCGCCCGAGGCAGGAGACCTCGTGCACCTCGATGTCGTCCCGGCCGGCGAGGGCGGCCTTCACCTCCTGCATGAACGCGGGTCCGCCGCCGATGTGGCATGCGGCGTCGCGGCAGAGGGAGACCGTCGCCTTGGGCGGCGGCTCGAGGCGGTAGTGGGGATAGAAGGAGGCGACCTCCTGGATCCGGTAGAGCGGGACGCCCGCCTCCGCCGAGAACCGGCGCAGCACCTCGTCGGGCAACCACCCGTGCTCGGTCTGCAGGTCGTTGAGCTGCTGGAGCAGGTTCACGCGCGTCTCCTCGAACGGCGCGTGAGTCTACCAACGGCCCCGTGAGCGCACGGATCCGCGTCCGGACGCCCGCAGTTCGTTCAGCGGCTCGCGGCCTTCTGCAGCGCCTCGATCTCCGCGATCCAGCGCATCACGCGGGCGCGGTGCGCGCCGCCGCCGAAGCTCAAGAGGATCAGCTCGTCGACGAGCCGCGAGGTCTGGCGGAGCGTGATGTGGGCCCCGCCGCCGACGCGCGCAATGCGTGAGAAGTGCTCGACGCCCTGGGGATTCGTCGAGACGGTGTGGACGAGCAGCGGCAGGTCGTAGAGCTCGTCGCCGCGGCCCTTCTGGATCTCGCGCAGCATGCGCGCCACGTCCGGGTCGTGCGGGGGGGCGTCCCCGACGACGACGATCACGCGCTGGGCGCTCCGGGACCATCCCAGGAGCTCCTGCCGCATCGCCAGGCGGATGCCCTTGTCCACGCCTTCCTCGAAGTCCCCGCCGCCGCCGGCGCCGACCTTGTTGAACGCCTTCAGGAGGGTCTCGGCGTTGGTGGTCAAGGGCATGCGCAGCATGGCGCTGTCGTCGTACGTGACCAGCCCCGCGCGGAACTTGGGCAGGAAGGACTGCAGCCGCTTCACCAGGCTCACCGCACGGCGCTTGGCCTCGCCGATCACCGGCGCCATGGAGCCCGTGTGATCCATCACGATCGCGAGCTCGAGCCCGTGCACGCGGATGCGCTCGAGGTGCTCGTAGAGGTCGTCGTCCTTGGTGGCGGCTTCGACGGTGCCGCCGTCGCCGGAGGTCTTCGGCGGCCCGGCCGCGCGCACCTTCGCGAGCATGCTCTCCTGCTCGAGGCGTAGCGCTTCCCGCCCGCGTTTCCACCAGCCCTCGTACATCTCGCGCTTCACGCCGAGCTTCACCGGGGGGATCGTCTTGAGCAGGTCGAAGGCGCGCTGCTTGACGGTCGGGTGGGCGTGGTCGAGCAGGCGGAAGAGCACGTCCACCAGCGCGACGCCGCCCTCGAGCACGAGATCGATCCGCGGGCGGCCGCGGAGCGCTTGGAGGGCGCAGGCGATCGCGTAGGGGTGGGCTTCGCCGACGAGCAGGCGCGTCGCGAAGAACACGGCGCCGGCCTCCGGGCGGCTCTTCAGCTCGAGCACGGCCATCGAGCGCACGGTCCAGTCCGCGTTGCGCAACCACGGGTCCATGGGCCGCAGGCTCTCGGCGATCGGGACCTGCTTCAGCGCGGCATCCGCCCCCTTCTCTCCGGCGTCGGTCGGCGCGGCCAGGGCGAGCGCCACGAGCGTCGCGAGCCCGAGCAGGGCGCACAGGAGCCGGGAGCGGGGGGGACGACACCGCATGCCCCCATTAAACGCAAGCGTGGCGGTGCCGACGCGGCCAAAGGCGATTCGCGGCGCGGTGCCGCCTACCGGGCGGCGTCGATCTTGAGCAGGAGGCGGAACACGCGCACCTGCTGCGGCAGCTCGAGATCGGCCGGCGCGGGGACGGCGCGGTTCCCGCTCGCGTGCGGCAGGATCCGGACGGCGCCCTCGTCGAGGTCGGCGACGGCGTAGGTCGAGAGCTCCAGGGTCGTCCCGATCTCGAGCGGCTCCGGTCGGACGGGCGCCTGGTAGTCCCACAGCGCGGTCGTCGGCGCCGAGGGCCGCACGTAGAAGCTCGTGCCGGCTGAGACGATCGCGCGGTCCTCGAAGGCGAACTCGAACCCCGGTCCGATGCCCTTGGAGCGGCCCTGGGCCTTCGCGTCCGGGGTGGGCGCATCCATCGCCAGCGTGGCCGAGTCGAGGCGCTCCTCCCACCAGATGCGCACGTCCTCGCCGGCGGCGAGCGCGCGCGCCGTGAGCTCGCGCGGCCCCTCGGTGAGGCCGTCGAAGATCAGCCTCAGCCGGCACGGCGCACGCGCGCGCACGATCATGCCGCGGGCGTTGCCCGGCAGGGCGACGCGCGTGGCCTCGTGCACCGGCGGCCCCTCGAGGCGCGGGCGCGTCGCGTCGCCCCCGTCCCCGCCGCAGCCGACCACGCAGCCGAAGAGCGCGGCGAGGAGGGCGAGTCGGGACGTTCGGCTGCAGCGCATGGGCGGACAGGGTGCCATCGTGCGGCCAACGACGCCTCGAACCGTCTGTACGATGCGCAGCCGCCTTGGAGGAACGCATGTCGAACGGTCTTCTATCCCTGCGTCGTCCCGCCGCCTGGCTGCTCCTCCTGGCAATCGCCTTCGGAGTCGGGGGCTGCGGCGACGATCCGGCGCCGAAACCCCCCGGCAAGGCCACGCTGCCGGACGAGCCGGGCCCGGCCGTCGCGACGGTGCCCGAGACGGACGCGCCCTCGGTGGCGGGGTCCGGTGGCGCGGCCGAGACCGAGGTGCTCGACACGCCGCCCAAGGTGGTGCCCACCACGCCCAAGGGCCACACGGAGCGCTGGTACGAGGTCGAGAGCCGCGGCCAGAAGGCCGGCTACTTCCAGGTGGTGTGGTCCCCGTCGACGTGGGAAGGCAAGCAGACGCTGCACGACACCACGACCCGCGTGACGCGCCGCATGCGCGACATGATGGGCCACAAGGACGTCTTCGAGTCCACGCTCACGATCGACCTCGAGCGCAGCGAGGACGGCACGCTCTGGAGCCAGCGCCTGCGCGTCGAGGAGGCGGGCCGCGTCACGATCGAGGAGCTCACCTGGAACGGCGCCGGCTACGACCACGTGGCGCGCATCCAGGGCGAGAAGGACCGCACGAAGACGATCGCCGCCGAGACCCCGGTGATGACGGACTCCGAGTCGTTCCTGGGGTACCTCCTGCGCCAGGGCAAGCTCGAGATCGGACAGACGTACGACCTGCCGCAGCTCGACGTGCGCGCGGAGAAGGTCAAGCACACGAAGCTCGAGGTCGTGGCGCGCGAGTACATCGACGACGAGAACGGCAAGTCGATCCTGTGCTTCAAGATCCACGAGGTGAACCCCGAGGCGAAGAGCGAGTCGTTCATGTGGCTCGACGACCAGGGCGCCTTCGTGCTCATCAAAGCGGAAGGCAGCCAGGTCATCCGGCGCGTGACGGCCCAGGCGGCGCGGCGCATGCCCGCGCGGCCCGTGACGATGCGCATCACGACGCCGTCGCGGCCGTCGCTCGAGCGCATCATGTCGGCCGATCGGCACCTGGTGGACGTGCACCTGCGCGCCGACCCCGACCGCAAGCTGCCCGAGTTCCCGGACTCGCCGTGGAGCAAGCCCCTCAAGGTCACCGGCGGCGACAAGGCCGGCTGGGTGATCGAGGTCGAGTGCAAGAAGTACGACAGCGAGGAGAAGACCGCGACGATCCCCGTCACGGACGAGGCCTTCGCGAAGGACCTCGAGCCGACGGTGCTGATGCAGAGCGAGGACCCGCGCGTCCAGCGCATCGCCAAGCAGGTGGTGGGCGACGAGACGGACGCTCGCAAGGCCGCCTACAAGCTCGCGCGCTACGTCACCGAGAACCTGCGCAAGCAGAGCCCGCCGGTCGGGCAGGCGTCCGCGGTCCAGATCCTGGAGATGCGCTGCGGCGACTGCTCCGAGCACTGCCTCCTGTTCACGACGCTCTGCCGCGCGGCGGGCATCCCCGCCCGTCGGTGCAGCGGGTACGTGAACATCGGCTCCAACTGGGGCGCGCACGCCTGGTGCGAGATCTGGACCGGGCAGTGGATCGGCGCGGATCCCACGACGGGCGAGGTCGGCTGCGGGGCGCGGTACCTCTTCTTCGGATACTCGGATCGGCCGAACAGCTACCCCGGCGTCGTCAGCGCGCGCATCCAGGACCGCATCCGGTTCGTGAGCCGCCGCATCGAGGAGGGCAAGGCCTCCTACGACCTCACCAACGACGACGACTGGCGCCGCTACGACCCGGAGAACGGGCGTTACGTGCACGTGCTCGCGGGCCTCGAGGCGCGCGAGGTGCCGTCGTCCTGGCGCGTGCAGTTCTCGGGGTCCGGGTTCATGCGGATTCGCGGGGACGACTTCGAGGCGCAGGTATCGGCGTATGCGGACCAGGGCCAGACGCTCGAGATGCTGAAGCGCCGCTTCGGCCCGCGCGCGGTGGAAACGACCTTCGCAGGCGCAGAGGGCATCGTGCAGTCGCGGGGGGGTGCGCGTTTCTACCTCCTGCACAGCCGCCGCCGGATCGTGCAGATGCAGGTCCGTTCCGGCGACGCGGACGCGCTCGCCATGCTCGAGAAGGTGCTCCGACCGACCTTCGCCGAGACGCCGCCCGCCTGGGACTGAACCGCGCGCGAACGCCTGTTAACGACGCGTTGCCGTGTTAACCCCAGGTTGGCGCGTAAGCGCTTGGGACCGGCCGTATCGGAATGCGACGCCTACCATTCCGGCATGGTGCAGTTGAGGGTCTATCGGGGGGGCGCTCTGCTCGGGGAGCTCGATCTGACCGGTGATGCGGTCGAGATCGGGGACCGCGAGGGGGACGTCGTGCGCTGGGACCGGCTTGGCCTCGCGGCCACGCCGGGTTTCGGTGGTCGACTTGCGCGCCTGGGCGGCCGCTGGGTCTTTCACGCGCGGGAGGCGGGTGCTTCGCCGACGCCGCTGACGGACGGCGACGTGCTGCCGATCGGCGACGGCTCGATCGAGGTGGTCGAGACGGTCTCCGGTCCCGTCGTGGCCGTGGCCACGATTCCCGACGACGAGGTGACGCCCGTCGGTGTGGCCTCCGTGCCGCATCCGCCCGGCAGCGCCGGCGAACGCATTCGCCTGCTGGCCGACTTCCTCAGCGACGTCGACCTCGGCGCGCCCAGCGAGGAGGTGCTGCACCGCGCCCTCGACCAGGCGTTCCGCCTCGTCCAGTGCGAGCGCGGCATCGCCGCGATGCGCGAGGCCGACGGCGGCGAGCTGCGCGTCGTGGCCTCCCAGGGCATGAGCGGTGACGACCCGCGCAGCGAGCTCTCGCGGCGCGTGCTCGAGACCGTGCTCGGTCAGGGACGCGACGTCTTCACCGGCAACGCGCCCGTCGACATCCCGACCGTGAGCGTGAACCTGCAGTCGATCCGCGCGATCTGCGCCCTGCCGCTGAAGATCCAGTCGCAGGTGGGCGGCGTGCTCTACGTCGACCGCGGTCCCTCCGGGTCGCCCTTCAGCGAGGAGGACCTCGCCTTCCTGCAGCTCCTGGCGACGCTCGTCGGGCGCCGGCTGGAAGAGGCCCGCCGCTACGTCGAGGCGGAGACCGAGCGTCGGCGCCTGGCCGGCAAGCTCGCCTCGCGCGACGCGGAGGAGGAGCGGGATCTCGCCTGGACCTCGCCCGCGATGCGCAAGGTCCGCGGCGACGCCGAGCGCCTGCTGCGCGCCTTCCAGGGCCGCAGCCTGCCCGTGCTGATCACGGGCGAGAGCGGCACCGGCAAGGAGGTGCTCGCGCGCTGGTTGCACAGCAACCTCGACGGGAACGCCGGGCCGTTCGTGGCCGTCAACTGCGCCGCGATCCCGAAGGAGCTGGCCGAGAGCGAGCTCTTCGGCATCGAGCAGGGCGTGGCGAGCGGCGTCATGCGGCGCATCGGCAAGTTCCAGCAGGCCAACGGCGGCACGCTCTTCCTCGACGAGGTCGGGGAGATGGACCTGCCGATCCAGACCAAGCTCCTGCGCGCCCTCGAGTCCCGCACGATCGTGCGCGTCGGCGGCCGCGAGGAGCTGCCGATCGACGTGCGCATCATCTCGGCGACGAACGCGGTCTTCACGGACATGATCCGCGAAGGCACGTTCCGCGAAGACCTGTTCTGGCGGCTCAACGGCGTGGAGGTCGGCATGCCGCCGCTCCGCGAGCGCCGTGAGGACATCCCTGTGCTGTGCGAGGTGTTCGCGCGCAAGTACGCCGAGGACTTCGGCCTGCCGGCGCCCACGTTCGATCGCGAGGCGATGGCGCGGCTGATGGCGTGGAGCTGGCCGGGCAACGTCCGCGAGCTGAAGCAGCGCGTGGGTGCGCTGACCGCGCTCGTCCACGACGGCGTGATCCGCGTCGACGACCTGCCGGGCCCGATTGCGTCCGGCACCGATGCCGCGCACGGCCCGTCGGGCTTCGCCGCGGAGTCGAACGAGCAGCCCCTCGTCACGCTGGCCGAGCTCGAGATGGCGCACATCCACCGCGTCCTCAAGGCCACCGGCGGCGACCGCGCGCGGGCCGCCGACATCCTCGGCATCCACAAGAAGACCCTCGGCCGCAAGCTCGCGGCGCAGGCTGCAGAGAACGCCGCTTAGGCGCGCTTCGGGAGCCGTCTTACGGATGTTCCGCGCTCCCGCGCGGAGTGTGTGCTTCGCCTGCGGCTACGCACCAGGGGGAAGGGTGCCCCCTCCCCCTGGACCCCCTCGCCCCCCATCTAGAAAGATGGGGGACGTGGAAGCGCCCACACAGGCGCCCCACGTCCCCCGCGCACACACACAGGAGAGACGGAGATTGGATCCACGGGCGGAGTCAGAGGCCGCCCACCTCAGGCCACATACGGTGGACCCGTGAAGTCGCGGCGGGCGCCTCCGCGCAGGACACGCAACACCCGTGGGGAGGAACCCACGGGCACCAGACGGAGGCGAGCCGAGGTCGGGCGAACCCTCGGAACCGGGACCAGGCGCACGATCAGCGCGCGCATCGGACCGTAGCGATCCGGGTCCAGGTATTGCCGCCGCCAGCGGGGTTTCGTGTCCAAGCGCATCATGGGCGCATCTCCGCGACCCCCGAGCCGCCGCCGGTACGCCGGGTGGGGGACGGCCGGGGATTCGCATCCGGCGTGCCGCAACGGACAGGATTTCCGGCGTGTCCGCAACCTGTTGAAGCGAAGCGAGTTGCGGCCGTCGTGTCGCGCGTTGCGACGCGCGGGCCGAGGGAGCGACTTGGCCGCGGGCGGGACAGGTTGTCCCGCCAGAGGGTGCCCAGGGTGTCCCGGACAACGTGTCTCGACCCCGCTCGGGCGCGCTCCTGAACCTGCCCTTGACCCCCTGGGCGGCTCGCGCGCGCGCGCGGGTCGATACAGGCAGCGACGATGGCAGGCAGACCGTACGACTCTTCGGAGGAGACGGAGCGCTCGAGGTCCGGTCGACGCAGAGACGAGCCCAAGGGGTGGCCGTATGTGCGTGCGGGCGATCGACTGGGGCGCTACCGCATCCGCGAGTTCCTCGGCCGGGGCGGAATGGGGCGTGTGTACCGCGCCGACGGCCCGGACGGTCCCGTTGCGCTCAAGCTGATCCACCCGCAGTTCCTGCGCCAGGAGGACTTCCTGCGGCGCTTCATGCTCGAGGCCGGCGCCGGCAAGCGCGTGAAGCACCCGAACGTGGTGCGCACGTACGGCTGCGAGGTCGTGCGCATCGGCAACGACGACCAGGCCATGCTCGTGATGGAGCACGTCGAGGGCCGCACGCTGATGCAGCTCAGCAAGGACCTCGATCGGGTGCCCGACGGCTTCCTGCGCGACATCGCCCAGGGCATCACGCGCGGGCTCGAGGCGATCCACGCGGCGGGCGTGATCCACCGCGACCTCAAGCCCGAGAACGTGATGATCACGACCGAGAACCAGATCAAGATCATGGATCTCGGCGTCGCCCGCCTGCGCACGGACGAGATCCGGCTCTCGCGCACCGGTCACTTCGTCGGCTCGCTCCTGTTCGCAGCGCCCGAGCAGTTGTCCGACAACGGCGTGCGCTGCGGCCCGGCCGCCGACCTCTACGCGGTGGGGCTGCTCCTCTTCGTGCTCGCGACCGGCGACCACCCGTTCCCCGCCGGCACGGCCGGCGAGATCATCAACGCCCACCTCAACAACACCCCCAAGCGCGTGCGCGAGGTGGTGCCCGAGATCAGCCCGTTCATCGAGTCCGTGACGGACACGCTCCTCGCGAAGGCGCCGGCCGATCGATTCCCGAGTGCGACCGCGCTGCGCGAGACGCTGGAGACCGCCGAGTCGTCGGAGTGGTGGCTCGACCGCCGCCACCTGCGTCCCGAGGACGGCAGCGGCTCGACGCAGCTGCCCGTGCGCCGGCTGGGGCCCGTGCGCGGACGGCCGACGGAGCTGCGCGAGCTGAATGCGAGCTGGCGCCGCGCGATGGGCGGCTCCGGCGGCGTGATCCTGATCACCGGCGAGACGGGCATCGGCAAGTCGCGCCTCGTGGACGCCTTCCTCGAAGGGCTGCGCCTGCCGTCCGGCAGCGTGGGCCTCGCCGTACCCGACGCCGATGCCGACGCGGACGGCGAGCCGGGGAGCGCGTTCCGCCGCGCCCTCGCCACCCTCGTGCAGGACGACCCCGAGCAGCTCGAGAGCCTGCTGCCCTCGGCACCGGGCACCGCCGAGCGCATGCGCGCCTTCCTCGCCGACGGCGCGCCCGCCGACGCCGGCGACGCGCTGCGCTGCGACGTCCTGGAGACCGTGCGCGCCCTGACCACGCACTGCCCGCGCGTGATCGCGTTCGACGACCTCGACCGCCACACCCCGCTCGACCAGACCCTCTTCCGCGCCTTGGCACTGCAGGCGGATCGCCTGCCGCTGCTGCTCGTCGGCATGGCCCGGCCCTGCCTGCCTGCCGATCTCGTCGACGAGCTGGCCCGTCTGCCGCGCGTGCGCCGCCTGCCGCTCGTGCGCCTCGACGGATCGAACGCGGAACGCGTGCTCGGCGACATCCTCGAGAGCACCACGCTCGCCGGACGGCTCGCGCCCGAGCTCCTGCCCATCACCGGCGGCAACCCGCTCTTCCTGACGGAGTTCGTCGAGGGGATGAAGGCCACGAACGTGCTCACCCGGGATCCGGGCGGCCAGTGGCGCTGCGCCGAGCACGTGGCCGAAGCCGCCGTGCCGGACACGCTGCACGTGCTCTTCGATCAGCGCCTCTCGAGCCTTGACGAGGAGGCACGCGCCGTCGTCGAGGCCGCTGCCGTGCAGGGTGAGATGTTCGACATCGGGCTCGTCGCGAAGGTGCTCGACCAGCCGGTGCTGCACGTGCTCGACTGCCTGCACGGGCTCGGCAACAACCCGCAGATCGTCCGCGGCGGCGGCGAGACGCGTCGCTTCGACCCCGCCCTGGGCCGCGCCATCGTCCTGGAGCGTCTCGGTCCGGAGGGCGCCCGTCGGCTGCACGCCCGCACGGCGGAGGTGCTCGCGGCCCCCGAGGACGGCGCCCCGCTCGAGTCGTCGCGGATCGCGCTGCACTACCTGCGCGCGTCCATGGCGGCCGAGGCGGAGCCGTATGTCCTCGATGCCGTGTCCACGCTCGCGACCGCGTACCGGTACAGCGAGGCGCTGACGCTCGCGGCGGAGGTGGTCGCGCATCGCGACTCCCTGCCGCCGCCGCTCGTGCTGCGCGTGCTGGTCGAGCGCGCACGCAGCCTCGAGCTGCTGGGCCGGCGCGACGAGGAGCGGGAGGCGCTCAGCGAGCTCGAGGCCTTCGCGGAGGCGCACGGCATGGACGTGCCCCACGAGGCCGTCGATGCCCGCGGTCGGCTCCTGCTCGTCGACGGCGAGCTCGAGGCGGCCCGCGCGGTCTTCGAGTCGCAGCTCGACGATGCCCGCGACGCCGGCGCCCGGCTGCGCGAAGCCCGCGCCCGCGGCAACCTCGGCTGCATCGCCATGCGGACCGGGGAGATCGAGGACGCGCGCTCGCACTTCGAGCGCAGCCTCCTGCTCGCACGCGCCGCGCGGGACCTGGGCGCCGAGATCACCTGCCACGAGAACCTCGGCGACCTGTTCGAGTCCGAGGGCCAGGGCGACCGCGCGCGCATGCACGTCGGCCGGCGCCTCGAGCTGGCCGCGCGGCTTTCCGACCTGCGCGACGCCGCGCGCGCCCACGGCGCGCTCGCGCGCTTGTCGCGGCGCTGGGGTCGCTTCCGCGAGTCGCAGGTCCACGTCGATCGCCAGCTGGCACTGGCGCGCCAGGTCGGCGACCGCGGCGCGGAGTGCCATGCGCTGCGCGGCCTCGGCGCGCTGCACGCGGCGCGCGGCCGCCTCGAGTCCGCACTCGAGGCCCTCACCGGCGCCGAGCGTGTGGCGACGGACGCCGGCCGCGAGCTCGACGTGGCTGCGATCTGGACCGACCTCGCGCGTCTGCATCTCCTGCGCGGCGAGGAGACGTCGATGGTGCATCTCGCCATGCGCGCGCTCTCCAAGGCGCAGCGCCTGCGCGTCCCGGGCCTGCTCGTCGCGGCGCTCACCTTGGCCGGCAACGCGGCGGAGGAGGGCGATCAGCTCGACGAGGCGCTCGACTGGTACCACCAGGCGCTGGACGGACGCCGACGGCGTCACCGCGCCGGCGGCGAGATCGCGCCGCTGTTCGGGCTGGCGCGCATCTGGCGTCTGCGCGGCCGCGCGGACCACGCCGCCGCGCCGCTCGACCAGATCGTGCACCTCGCGGGCGCGTACGACCTGTACGGCCCGCGGCTCGTGGCCGAGTCGATGCGCGCCGCCGCGCTCGAGAGCCCGCCGCATCGCGTGCTCGCGCTGCTCGTGCGCGACGTCGATCGGCTGACCGTGCACGAACGCTTCTGCGTCCACCTCGAGATGGCCACCGCGACAGGCGATCCGCTGCACCTCGAAGAGGCGCGCGCGATCCTCGACGCGCTCGCCGCCGACTGTGGACAGGAGGCCGTCGACCTGGCGGCCGGCTACTCGCTCTACCGGCGCATCCCGGGCTACGGCTCGGCGCGCCAGCTGCAACGGAGGGCCTCATGACCTTCGCCACCCTCACCCGCCCCCGTGTGCTGCTCGTCGGCCCGGGCACGTCGTGGCGCGGCGCCATGCGGCGTGCGCTCGAAGGCGAGCTCGGTCTCGCCGAATCCGACTCGTGCGAAGAAGGCCTCGCGTGGCTCGAAGGCCACGAGCCCGGCGTCACCCTGCTCCACCGCGAGGCGTGCGGCAACGAGCTCGCGGAGGCCATCGTCCGCATCGGGGAGCTCTTTCCCACGGAGCTCGTCGTCGTGGTCGCTCCCGAGGTCGACATCCTCCTGTGCCGCGTTGCGATGCGCGCGGGCGCGTTCGACGTCGTGCGCGAGGACGCCTGTGAGCAGGGGGAGCTCACGAGCCTGCTCGAGATCGCCCAGGAGCGGCTGCACACGCGGCGCCACGACCTGCGCATGCACATGGACCGCCTGCGCGACGCCGTCCGCCGCCACGAGCGCGAAGCGGCCGGCTCGTTGGTGGACACGCATGCGTCCTCCGGCGCGTGGGCCGACCTCGAGGTGAAGGTGCGCAAGCGCTGGCTGGCCGAGTACGTGAAGGCGACGACCGGCTCGGACGTGGCGGCGCGCGCGCGGTTCGTGAAGGAGCTCGCGGCGGAGATCGCCGGCTACGAGCGTCCGGGCGAGCTGCTGGTCGCCCTGCACGTGCAGGCCATGGCCTCCGGCCACGGCCTCACGGAGATGGGCATGGAAGGCGCCCGCAGCCTGTTGGTCGACCTGCTCGCGCGGGCGATCGACGAGCGCAAGGCGGCCAAGGGGAGCGGCAGCAGCCGCGCGCCCAGCCGACCGAAGGCGGGTGCCTGGCATCGCTGGCGCCTGGACGGCGAGGAGAGCTGGTGGCTCGTGCTCGACGGCGTCGTGCGCGCCGTCGTGCGCGTCGGCTCATCGGCGGTCGAGGGCTACTGGATCCCGCAGCTCGTCCTGGGCGAGCGGGCGCGTGTCGTACGGGACCACCTGCCGCGTCTGCCCGAGGCCCTGCGCGAGGTCGAGCGCCGGCTCGGCTGCGGATTCGTCTTCGACGTCACCAGCGCGGAAGGATGACGCGTTCCCGGGCGCTGATCGCGCCTGTTGTTAACGCGTTATGAGGCCTTCCTTCCGGAAGTGTTCCCGGGTCGTACGCCGATAAGGAACCCCGGAGTACTCCATCCAGGGGGAAGGTTCCGGATGCCGCGAACCGATCGCGCTAGTCGCCGACTCGAGCTCAAGCTCGTGTTCTGGGGCCCGTCACGAAGCGGGAAGACGACCGTGCTTCGTTCGCTCCACGGTGCCTGCGATCCGCGCTTCCGCGGCGAGTTCGCGAGCGTCGAGAGCGACCGCAAGGCCGGCGAGCCGACGTGCTACTTCGACTACGCGCCGCTCGACCTGCCGCGCTTTCGCGACTACGCCCTGCGCGCGGACTGTTACAGCGTTCCGGGACACGAGGGCTTCGAGGCCACCCGCCGCCGCCTGCTGCGTGGTGCGGACGCCGTCGTCTTCGTCGGCGACATCTCTTCGCGCGACGAGCGCAACCTCGAGTCGTGGCGCGCGCTGAACGCGCTCATCGATCCCGCCGACGAGAACGGCGATGCGCCGCTGCCGGTGGTCGTGATCGCGAACAAGCGCGACCTCGCCGCCTCGCGCGGCGCCGCGTTGCTCATGGCCCAGCTGATGGAGACGTGTCACGAGCGCCCGATCCTGGCGGCCGTGGATGCCGTGGCCACGACCGGGACGGGCCTCATGAAGGCCTTCCGCAAGATCGTCGTCGCGGCCGCGGAGCGCGTGCTCGAGACGATCGAGCCCCTGGGCAGCACCATCGGCGGCAGCACGCTGGGTGGCACGCCCGCGCCCGCACGCGAAGGCCCGGCCCAGACCTACCGGCGCATCTTTGTCGATGCGCTCGAGAACCAGTTCGGCGGAGCGAGTGACGGCGCGCCCCTGGAGCGCGTTGCGCCGCGTCGCACCGTTTCCGCCGGCCCCTCGGACGAGCTGACCGACACCCAGGTCGACCTCGACACCTCGGAGATCAACACCGCCGTGGAGGCCAGCCGTTGGCTGGCTCTGCGCGACGGCGACGTGAACCAGCTGCGGCGCGAGCGCGCACTCAGCCGCCTGCTGACCGAGGTCGGCACGATCTGCAGCCAGGCGACCGAGATCGAGAGCGTCGTACGACGCACGCTCGTGCAGCTCATCATGAACCTCGACGCCGTGACGGGCTGGATCGGCATCCCGCATCCCGTCGCCGGCGAGCAGGTGTTCGACTCGATGGGCCTCGCGCGCGACGCGGCCGTCGTCGCGGAAGCCGCCCAGGCGCTCGCCCTCGGGTTGCCCGAGGCGGGCTCGGCCGACGTCGGGCCGGCCGCGACCGCCGGGTTCCCCGGCGGCGGCGCGGGCGGCACGGGCCTCTTCCTGCAGTTCCCGATCAGCGGCGGCGACCCCGGTTGGCTGCTCTTGGTCGGCGCGCCCGATCGCGGGCTCCCCGAAGACGCCGAGCCGGCGTTGCGCACGGCGACGACGCTCCTGGGCCTCACCGCGGCGCGCATCAACGGGCTCGTGCAGATCCGCGTGCTGCATCGCGCCATCGAGGATCGAGTCGAGGAGCGCACCTTCGAGCTGCGTCGCCAGAAGCAGGAGCTCGAGGCGCGCATCCGCGAGCGCGAGCGCGAGGTGGAGAGCGCGAAGCGCGCCGCCCTCGAGACGGAGCGCTGCTTGTTCGACAAGGAGCGCCGCGAGGGCGTGCAGCAGCTCGCGGCCGGCGTCGCGCACGAGCTCAACAACCCGATCGCTGCGATCTGCTCCGACGTGCAGTTCGCCCTCGAAGCGCTGCTCGAGCGCGGCAACCTCGACGAGGACCTCGAAGAGATCCGCGAAGCCCTCGACGATGCGCTGGAAGCGGCGCGCCAGGTCGGGGCGCGGGTCACGGCGCTCTACGGCGGTGACGTCGTGCGCGATCGCCGGGCCGCCGTGCGCACCAACCTCAGTGCGGCCGTCCTCGACGGCATCACCCACTTCGGCCAGGTGAACCCGGACGCCACCCCGCCGGTCCTGTCGGGCACGTCGAAGGTGCTCGTCGGCGTGCCGAGCGCCGAGCTCACCCGCTGGCTGTTCCGCCTGCTGATGTCGATCGCCGAGGCCAGCGAGGCCGGCATCTACATCTCCGTGGTCGAGGACGACGCAGGCCCGGGCCTGCGGGTCGACATCACGGGCCACATTCCCGCCGACGCCCACGAGACGCTGCGCAGCGTCCGCGACGAGGTTCGCAACGCCGGCGGCTCGCTCCGTGCCCACCACGCCACCGATCGCGCGCGCGTCGAGATCCGCCTTCCGCGCGCGCTCGGGAGCATGGGCTCCACACAGGTTCTGGGGAAGTCCGCATGAGCTCCACGATGATGAAGGCCGGCCGCATCCTCACGGAGCCGCGACACGTCGTCACGACGCTGCGCGTGCTCGTGCTCGCCGGCCTATGCATGATCGGGATGTCGTCGAAGCCCACGGACCCGTTCCTCTTCTGGTTCGTCACCTCGGTCTACGGCCTGACGAACATCGGCTACCTCTGGGCGCACAACTACGACTACGACCTGACTCGCATCAAGTGGATGATCTTCCTCTTCGACGTGGTCGTGGTCAGCCTGCTGATCGTGCTGCGCGGCTCGGACGTGCCGCACTTCCTCACCGCGTACTTCACGCTCGTGCTCATGGCCGCCGTCATCGACGGGCTGGGCAATGCGTTCCTCAATGCCCTGCTCGTCTCGGTGCTCTACGCGGCGCTCAGCAACTGGGACCTCTCCATGCAGCAGGTGCTGCGCTTCGAGAGCCTGGGGCAGTTCGTCTTCTTCTTCGTGGTCGCGCTCTTCATGGGCCACGTCGCGGAGGGCGCGCGCCAGGAGAAGAAGAAGTACACGGAAGCCGAGAATCAGCGGCAGCGCACGCAGGAGATGCTGCGCCACGCCTCGTCCGAGCTTCGGCAGAGCACCGCCGACCTCAAGGCCGCCCGCGAGAGCCTGCGCTCCAACGACCACCTCTTCACGCTGGGCATGCTCTCTGCCGGCATCGCGCACGAGATGAAGAACCCCATTGCCGCCATCCTCGCCAGCGTCCACGAGGCGCCGGAGATGCTCAACGAGCTCGAAGAGTGCGTGAAGGCCGGCGAGGACCCGGCCGAGCTCGTCGCCGAGCTGCGCGAGGTCATGGACGACAGCGACCAGGCGTGCCGTCAGCTGCAGCGCGTCGTGATGGACTTGAACGACATGGTGCGCGGCGGGCGGGCCGAGGTCTGCAACGTCGATCCGACGGAGTCGCTCACCGGCGTGGGCCGCATGCTCAAGAAGGCGCTCGGCCCGGAGGTGCAGCTGGAGCTCGAGCACCGCGCCCAATGCGCCGTGCGTGCGGATCCGGGGCGCCTGCTGCAGGTGCTGCTCAACCTGGCCAAGAACGCGATCGACGCGATGCGCGCGAACGGCGGCGGGGTGCTCACGCTGCGCTCCGAGGACGGCCCCGGCGGCCACGTCATGTTCCGCGTGGCGGACACCGGTCCGGGCATTCCCGAAGACGTGCGTACGCGGATGTTCGAGCCGTTCTTCACCACCAAGGGGCCGGGCAAGGGCACCGGCCTCGGTCTTCATCTGGTGAGCGAGATCGTCAAGTCGCTCAGCGGAACACTCGATTGTGAAACCACCCCGGGCGAGGGCACGTGCTTCACGTTGCACCTGCCGGCCGTCCGGGACGAAGCCTCAGGAGGCGAACACCATGGCGGAATCGAAGACGACGCTTCTCATCGTGGACGACGAGGAGACCATTCACAAGGCGCTGAAGCGAACGTTGCGGCGTGAGCCGTACGACCTGCTTCATGCGTACGACGCGGCCGAAGCGTCGGCGATGCTCGAGCAGCGCGAGGACATCACGGCCGTCCTCTGCGACCACTACATGCCGGGCACGCACGGCCTCGATCTCTTGATCGAGATCCGCAACCGCTACCCCAAGCTGGTCACCGTGCTGCTCACGGCGCAGGCCGACCTCGAGCTGGTCATGTCGGCGCTCAACGACGGACACATCCATCGCTTCATGACGAAGCCGTGGGATCCGGACGCGCTCCGTGGACAGCTGCGCAAGCTGATCTTCTCGGACGTCGCGTCGCTCGAGCGGCCGTGCTCCGATCGCGCGGCGAAGGCCGAGGACAAGCTGCGTGAGGAGCTCATGCCCATGCGCGACACGCAAACGGGTGCGTTCATCATCGATCCCGACGAGTTCGAGTAGAGCAGGTCCGAGGCCGCGGCCGGCTGTCCCACCCCCGGGGCACCATGCCGCGCATGGAACATCTGGGTACGCTGCTCGCCTCGATCCCGCTGCCCGACGAAGCGTCCGCCACCTCGTCGGGCCCCGGGCTCCCCGCGAGTGAGCCGTGCACCGAGGACGCTGCGTCGCGGCGCCTCCTGACCGAGCTGGGCGCCGATCTGCCGGCAGGCCACCTGCACGTGTGGGGCGGTCCGTCCGGCTCCGGCAAGACGTCGTTGCTGCTGAGCCTCTTGCACGGCGCCGCAGCCGGGAAGCGGCCCGTGGTCTACGCCACGTACGACCTGCCCGCCTCCACGCTGGCGATACGGCTGCTCGCCATGCTGGCGAACGTGGACGCGGAGCGCGTGCCCGATCCGGGTGCGAAGGCGGGCGCCACCGACCTGGATCGGGCTTCCCTCGCGCGCTTGGCGCGCGTGCGCGACGCGCTGGCCGATCTGCCCTTCTACATCCTGTCCGCGCGCGGCTTCTCCGTCGGCTCGCTCGCCGACCGGATCGTGCGGGCACCGGTCCGGCCGCAGGTCCTCGTGGTCGACTACGTCCAGGCCGTCATCCGCGAGCGCGGCACCGAGATCGGGGAGAGCCTGCGCGCGCTCTCCGGGCTCGCCGTGCACCAGCATCTCGCGGTCGTGGGCGTGTTCCGCGCCGACACGGCCGTGAGCGGGGACGTGCGCGCGGCCATGGACTCGATGGAGCGCACGGGCGCCGACCTCGTCGAGCCCGGGGTGGCGCAGGTGGCCGCGCGGGTGGGCTGGATCATGCCGGTCGAGCCGTCCGCGCCCGATCAAGGCACGCGCCGCGTCGAGGTGCTCAGCAACCGCTACGGTCGTCGCGCATCCGTCCCGGTCCACATCGATCCGACCAGTGGGCGCGTCGAGCCCGTGACGGACGAGCCGCGGCCCCCCGCTCCCTGATCAGCTCGGCAGACACTGATCAGCTCGGCAGACGGAAGCGCAGCACGAGCTTCACGCGCCGCACGCTGCCGGCGGCGATCTCGAGGCCGACCAGCTCGTCCCCGAGCAGGTCCCGCACGTAGAGCAGGTCGGGCAGGGTCATCGACGGGGCGTACACGTTGTACGCCTCCTCACCCGCCTCCGACTCCTGCTCCTCGATCAGCACGGCGTCCACGCGTCGCGCAATCTTGTGCAGGCGCTCTACCAGCGGATGCAGCGGGAGCTGGTCGGCGTCGACGGCCGTGACCTTGTCGCGGTCGAGCCAGAAGGTGCGCGCCGTGCCCGGGAAGAACACGCGCAGCACGTTGCGGCGGTCCTCCATGAGGAGCCCCGCCTCTTCCGCGCAGCCGATCTGTTCGCGCACGCGCGGGTACGGCACGATCGTCACGTCGCCGACGTCCGGTTCGCGCAGGCCGCCCTCCATCTCGTCGTTCATTCAGGCACGCCGATCGTCGTGATGTAGGCAACGGCGTGACGCGGCCCGAGGCCGATCAACGAGTTCACGCAGTCGTCGAAGAAACCGCCGATCCCGCTCGCACCGAAGCCGAGCTGGAGCGCAGCGACGTTGAGGCGCTGTCCGACGAGCCCGGCTTCGAGATGCGCCGAGCGGTACGCCCGATCACCCAGGCGCTCCACGGCCGCGCTGAGGTCGAACGTGTGCACGACGGCGAATGCGCAGTCGAAGCCGAGCTGTTGGCGCAGGCAGCACTCGTAGAGCGCGCTGCGCGGGTTGCCGGCCCGCACCAGCTCGAGCTCGTGCGCGCCGGGGCGGTACCGGTACACGCCGACGCGCAGTCCCGTCACGGCCGAGACGACCAGGTAGGTGTCGACGAGGCCCGGCTCGATCGGCGCCTCGGCTTCCGGCGTCGCCCCGTTCGGATACGCGTGGGCGAGCAGGCGCCCCACCGCACCCAGCGTCATGGGCGCGGCTTGGAAGCGTCGGGTCGACCGCCGGCGCCGGATGGTGTCGAGCACGGCCTGCCCGCCGGCCAGCGGCTCGGCGTTCAGCGTGACGGGCGCCTCCCGCGCCGCGGGCCCGCGATCGACCACGGGCCCGTCGCCCGCGACCTCCTCCGCGGCCAGGTTGCCCGCGCCATGCACGAGCGGGATCCACGCGCCCTCGTCCGGCTCGTCGACCGAGCGCTCGGCTGCGGAGCGAAGCGACGTGCCGCCCTCCGCCGGGACGTCGACCTCGTCGACGAGGGCCGCGAGCAGCAGCGTGCTCTCCTGTTCGGGATCGAGCAGGAGCAGCGAGTTGATGCCCTCGTCCACGAAGTGCGGGATCGGGACGGTGCGTTGCCCCATCGAAGGCGCGGCCAGCACGGCATTGCCGAAGACGTGGCCCGTGTCGAGCAGCACGCGGCGGTACGCGCGATCGCGGTAGCGCCAGGCGCTGCGCTGGTAGACGCCGGTCCCGATGAGCACGGCGCGCGCCCGGTCCATCGCCGGATGGTCGAAGGTGTACCGGGCGAGGTCGCGCCAGAAGTCGCCCTCCCAGCAGATCACCAACGAGTGGTCCGGGGCGTGGTAGTCGAGGATGCCGTCGGGAATGCCGTCGATGCCGCGGACCGCCACGTAGAGCTCGGTCGGGTACAGCCCGCCGGCCGAGGGCGAGGCCCGGAAGCACATCGACATGCCCGGGAACTCCCGGACGAGGGTCACGCCGTAGGTGTGGTAGAGCAGCCGACCGAGCCGCTCCGCGTCCAGGCGGCCCGGCTCGGGCGCGCCCCCATCCGACGGACCGCCCCGAAGCTCCACCCGGCGGGCCTGATACCAGGTCTTGAACGGCGACGGCTGCGCGTCGAAGTCGAGTCGCGTGGCCTTCTGGACCGCCTCGTGGGTGTAGATCGTCGCCGCGTGGTAGCGCTCGCTGAGGGACGGGCCGGGCGTCGACGTCACGGGAGGCCCAGGCTAGGCCCTCGGACGCGCCGGCCCGACAGATTCACGGCCGCTGCAGGTCGCCGGTCCCGGGCTATGCGTTTGCGGCCACTTCGCGCTACCTTTCACCCCGGCGCTCGACGGCCGAGCGCCACCAGCGCGTGCGGGGGCAATGATGTCCAAGGCTTGCATCGTGATCATCGAGGACGAACCCCAGGTTCGCGAGATGGTCTCCGAGGTGCTCGATTCGTACGGCTACGAGGCCCACGGGGCGCCCGACGGGTACACCGGCTTACGCCTCCTGCAGCAGGTGGAGGCGGACCTGGTCCTCCTCGACGTCGGGCTGCCGGGCGGCCTCAACGGCATGGCCGTGTGCCGCAAGATCCGCGAGGACGAGAAGCTCGGCGACACCCTCGGGATCATCGCGCTGACGGGCCAGATCGGCGACCACGTCGAAGAGGAGATGTTCGACGCAGGCGCCGACGACTACATCCGCAAGCCCAACTTCAAGCCCAAGCTGCTGGTGAAGCGCCTCGAGGCCGTCCTGCGCCGGATCCGCCCGACGGCCGAGGAGGCGATCCGCACGGAGCACCTCGTGCTTGATCCCGATCGCCGGGAGACCCTCGTCGGCGGCAATCCGGTCGCCCTCACGCCGACCGAGTTCCACATCCTCTACCTGCTGGCCGGCAACCCCGATCGGGCCATTCCCCGGCGCGAGCTCCTGGACCGGGGCGGCGGCGCCGCGGTGGATCGGACGGTCGACGTCCACGTCAACTCGATCCGCAAGAAGCTGGGCCGGTATGACTGGCTGGTCGAGACGGTCTGGGGCGTGGGGTACCGCCTGGGCCGCCCGCCGGAGGGCTGGACGCCCTGAGGCGCCCTGCGCAGTTCTTTCGAATTCGTTCGATTCAGGGCGCTGGGGGCCCGAATTCGACGTTCGCATCGCGTTTGTCAGGGTGCCGTTGTGACCCACTGATGACTGATGAATACGAACAAAGTACGAATCTGATGAATTGCCGCCGACCGCCGCTTCAGGCGCCCTGGACCGGTGCCGATGCACCGTGGCAGACTGCGCGCGTGGCGGCGTCATGTGCGCCGTCCGTGCTTAGGTAAGCAGGGACCCGCGGCTTCAGGCAGGGCGTGGGTCGGATCTCAGCAGGAGGGAACCAATGCGACGCATTTGGACGGCGGTAATCGCCGCCGGACTGATGGCCGTTGTCGCCTCGCCCGCCGTGGCGGATGAGCTCACGAGCTCGCGCGACATTCAGGCCGCTGTGGATAGCTATCTCGCCTCGAGCGAGAACGACGCGAACCTTGTCGGTGGCCCGGGCAGTGCGGGGTACGACGCGGGATTCTGGATCCGCGGCGGTGACTTCATGCTGCGCATCAACGCCACGCTTCAGGCTCGCTTCGAGGCATCGGACTGGGACAACGAGGACGACGCGCAGGCGGCGTTCAACGGTGCGTTCCCGGGTCAGCAGTTCGCGGGCGACACGTCCGGCTTCTCGTTGCCGCGCGCAACGATCAAGCTGTCGGGCGAGGCGCCGTGCGACATCTGCTACTACATCGAGCTCGAGTTCGGGCACTACGGCCGCGACGTCCACGAGCGTCGGGTCGGTACCCAGGGCGGGATCTTCGATGACGCCAACAACTTCGGTCTGGGCGTGAACCAGTCGTACAACTACGACAACACGCGTGAAGCCTGGATCGAGTGGTGCAGCTGCGAGGCCTTCAACTTCCGCATGGGTCAGATCAAGACCCCGACGACGCGGCAGATGATGGTCGCCCCCGAGCTCCAGCAGTTCGTGGACGTCTCCTTCGCTTCGGCCGCCACCGGCACGCTCATGCCCGGCTACACGGACCGCAACCGCGACCACGGCTTCATGATCCATGGCGCCTTCGGCTGCGACGGCGAGTGGAGCTACATGCTGGCGGTCACCAACGGTGACGGCGGCGACTCGATCCGCAACGTGCTCGACCACCGGACGTCGGACAACCTGGCCATCAGCGGTCGCCTGAACTGGGCGTTCCTCGGCGCCATCGGCTACGAGGAAGGCGCTCTGCGTCAGCAGACCTGCGGTTGGGTCGGTGAGCTCGGCCTCTGGGCGCACTACTACGCGGACCGCCGCGACAAGCCCCACCAGAGCCTCGGTGACGTGCTCAACGCCGGCATCGACCTGGCCCTCGGCTACGGCGGCTTCTCGTTCACGGGTGCGTTCGGCATCCACCAGGTCAACGACGCTGACGTCGGCACCTTCGCGGGTGACGACTTCGAGGCCACCACGTGGCTTGCGCAGATCGGCTACCACTTCCCGGGCACCGCCTGGGAGATCGCGGCCCGCGCGAGCGCGCTGGACGTCGAGTTCGCGACCAGCGATGGTGACGTGCTCGAGTTCGCCTTCGGCGTCAACTACTACCTGAACGGTCACGCCAACAAGCTGCAGCTCGACGTCTCGTTCCTCGAGGCTGGCGACGCCGCGACCGGCATCTGGGCTCCGTACCCGGGCTACATGCCGCTGCTTGGCAACGAGAACAGCGAGATCCTGATTCGCTTCCAGTGGCAGCTGGCCCTCTAGGTCACACCCCACAGGAACGAATCGGTTTCGACCGATCACTGGAGGCCCGCGGCACACGCCGCGGGCCTTCTTCAATTGTCCTCGGTGGGTGGCGCTCGGAGAGCACGCCATGCTGGCTTTCGACGTGTGCGTTGGGGACAATGACGGTGCCCGGGAGGGGCAAGGAGGAATTCGATGATTCGGTACGGAATCGCAGTACTTGCTGCGTGCGCTCTCTGCATCGGCAGCGTCGCCCACGCAGACGAGTTGACGGGCTCGCGCGACATCCAGGCCGCCGTGGACAGCTACCTGGCGTCGAGCGAGAACGACGCCAACCTCGTTGGCGGTCCGGGCAGTGCCGGCTACGACGCGGGCTTCTGGATTCGCGGCGGCGACTTCATGTTGCGCATCAACGCGACGCTACAGGCGCGCTTCGAAGCCAACGACCTGGACAACGAGGACGACGCGCAGGCGGTGTTCAACGGTGCGTTCCCGGGTCAGCAGTTCGCGGGTGATACGTCCGGCTTCTCGTTGCCGCGTGCGACGATCAAGCTGTCGGGCGAGGCGCCCTGCGACATCTGCTACTACATCGAGCTCGAGTTCGGGCACTACGGGCGTGACGTCATCGAGCCTCGCCCCGGCCAGACGGCGCCGAATCCGTTCTTCGACGACCTCGACCGCTTCGGTCTGGGCGGCTCGGGCCAGTCGTTCAACTACGACAACACGCGCGAGGCCTGGATCGAGTGGTGCAGCTGCGAGGCCTTCAACTTCCGCATGGGGCAGATCAAGACGCCGACGACGCGGCAGATGATGGTCGCCCCCGAGCTCCAGCAGTTCGTGGACGTGTCGCTGGCTTCGGCCTACACGGGCATCTTCATGCCCGGCTACACGGATCGCAACCGCGACCACGGCTTCATGGTGCACGGCGCGTTCGGCTGCGACGGCGATTGGAGCTACATGGTCGCGGTCACGAACGGCGACGGCGGTGACTCGATCCGCAACGTGCTCGACCACCGCTCCTCGGACAACCTGGCCTTCAGCGCCCGGCTCAACTGGGCGTTCCTCGGCGCCATCGGCTACGAGGAAGGCGCGCTGCGCCAGCAGACCTGCGGCTGGGTCGGTGAGCTCGGCATCTGGGGGCACTACTACGCCGACCGCCGTGACAAGCCCCACCAGAGTCTCGGCGACGTGCTGAACGCGGGTGTCGACCTGGCCCTCGGCTACGGCGGCTTCTCGTTCACGGGCGCCTTCAGCATCCACGAGATCTCGGATGCCGATCTCGGTGTCGCGTCTCCCGACGACGTAGAGGCCTTCACGTGGCTGGCCCAGGTCGGCTACCACTTCCCGGGCACCGCCTGGGAGATCGCCGCACGCGCCAGCTCGTACGACATCGAGGTCGGCGCTTCGGAAGCCGACGTGCTCGAGTTCGCCTTCGGCGTCAACTACTACCTGAACGGGCATGCCAACAAGCTGCAGCTCGACGTCTCGTTCCTCGAGGCGTCGGACACTGCGACCGGCATCTGGGCGCCGTACCCGGGCTATGTGCCGCTGCTCGACAACGAGAACAGCCAGATCCTGATCCGCTTCCAGTGGCAGCTGGCCCTCTAGGGCACACCACGAGCGAGCGAATCGGTTCCAACCGATCACCGGAGGCCCGCGGCACACGCCGCGGGCCTTCTTCAATTGCCCCCTGACGCGAGATGGACGTTCGACGCGCCGTGCTGGCATTCGTCGGTTGGGCTCCGGATAATGCGGCCGCCTGGAGGGGCTGGAGGGTTCTCATGATTCGTTGCGTCATCGCCGTTCTGGCTGCGTGTGTTCTCTGCTTCGGGAGCGTCGCCCACGCAGACGACTTGACCAGCTCGCGCGACATCCAGAGCGCCGTGGACAGCTACCTCGCGTCGAGCGAGAACGACGCCAACCTCGTTGGCGGTCCGGGCAGTGCGGGCTACGACGCGGGCTTCTGGATCCGCGGCGGCGACTTCATGCTGCGCATCAACGCGACGCTCCAGGCGCGCTTCGAAGCCAACGACTGGGACAACGAGGACGACGCGCAGAACGCATTCAACCAGTTCTTCCAGGGGCAGCAGTTCGCAGGTGACACGTCGGGCTTTTCGTTGCCGCGCGCGACGATCAAGCTGTCCGGCGAGGCGCCGTGCGACATCTGCTACTACATCGAGCTCGAGTTCGGTCACTTCGGGCGCGACGTCCGCGAGCGCGGCGGCACGCTGCTCTTCGACTCCGCGAACGTGTTCGGGCTCGGCGGCGCGCCGACCATCCTCGGTACCTCGCCGCAGTCCTACAACTACGACAACACGCGCGAGGCCTGGATCGAGTGGTGCAGCTGCGAGGCCTTCAACTTCCGCATGGGGCAGATCAAGACCCCGACGACACGGCAGATGATGGTCGCCCCCGAGCTGCAGCAGTTCGTGGACGTCTCCTTCGCCTCGGCCTACACGGGCCTCTGGATGCCGGGCTACACCGATCGCAACCGCGACCACGGCTTCATGGTGCACGGCGCGTTCGGCTGCGACGGCGAGTGGAGCTACATGGTCGCGGTCACGAACGGCGACGGCGGCGACTCGATCCGCAACGTGCTCGACCACCGCACGTCGGACAACCTCGCCTTCAGCGCCCGGCTCAACTGGGCGTTCGCTCAGCCGATCGGCTACGAGGAAGGCGCGCTGCGCCAGCAGACGTGCGGCTGGTACGGCGAGGTCGGCCTCTGGGCCCACTACTACGCGGACCGCTCGGACAAGCCCCACCAGAGTCTCGGTGACGTGCTCAACGCCGGCATCGACCTGGCCCTGGGCTACGGCGGCTTCTCGTTCACGGGTGCGTTCAGCCTGCACGAGGCGAGCGATGCCGATGCCGGCCCGCTTGCCGCGGACGACTTCAAGGCCTTCTCGTGGCTGGCGCAGCTGGGCTACCACTTCCCCGGCACCGCCTGGGAGATCGCCGCGCGCGCGAGCTTCTACGAGAACGACGAGTTCGTCACCACGGATGGTGAGGTGCTCGAATTCGCGTTCGGCGTGAACTACTACCTGAACGGGCACGCCAACAAGCTGCAGCTCGACGTCTCGTTCCTCGAGGCGTCGGAAGGGGCGGTGGGGATCTGGTCGCCGTACCCGGGGTACCTGCCGCTGCTCGGCAATGAGAACAGCCAGATCCTCATCCGCTTCCAGTGGCAGCTGGCCCTCTGATTCGCTGCTGTTCGGTGCGGTGATCGACGCGGAACGCGTTCGAGACCCGCACGTGACCTCGCTTTGCCAAACTGAAGGTGGAAGCGGGTCGCCGGCTCTTGCCTGCCAGGCCGGTCCCTTCCGCGCTGGGCGGGTCGGTGTCCAGGATCACGCGTCTCGTACGCGTTGCCGCGGGCGCCTCCCTTGTCCCGGGGGCGTCCACCTCCCTCGAGAGTCCTCCTTCGAGAACGGGTGCCGCCCGCCCGGCCACTTTCTCCGCGCCAACCGGCGCGCGTCGCGTTCGTAGGAGGGGACACGGGCGCGGCAAACGACGAGGGTAGGATCACCGCCCATGCGCCCCTCTGCCCTGCTCGCGCTCGCCCTGCTCCTGGTGCCCCTTGCGGGCTGTGGCGATCCCGCGCCCACGATCCGGGTCCAGATCGAGACCGCTCCCGAGGACGGCCCGGTCGACGTGGAGCTGGCGCTCGTCCACGCAGGCCCTGATCGCACGCGCTATCCCCTGCGCCCCATCGAGGGCGCGGCGCCGGGCGTGATGGAGGCGGACGCGCCGACGGGGCACTACTTCGTGCAGAGCGCCCCGGGCTGGGACCAGCTGCGGGTCAAGCCGGATGCCTTCTACTTCCAGGCCAACCCCGATCTGGCGCCCCAGTCCGTCTACGTTGGCAAGGCCGGCACGCTCTACGTCGCGATGCGCGACCGGGACCAGCCGCCGGTCTCGCGCGAGTGGGCCGTCCAGCGCATCCACGCGGACGGCAGCCGCACGCCCCTGACGGCCGACGTCTACCAGGCGTTCGAAGGCGTGGTCGGCATCCGGCCCCTCGCGTCCGAGTGGCGCGGCACGCTGCGCGTCGTGGGCCGGCGCGTCGACGGCCTGCTGCTCAACCCCATGGAGGTGCGCCTGGGGGATCCGGGCCCCGATCGCCCCCGCGTGCGGCTGATGATCGCCTCGCGGACCGCCGAGCTCGGCGTCCGCCTCGTGGCGCCGGCTGGGATGGAGGCCGTGCCGGACGGGTACACCGTGCGCGTCCAGGTGCTGGGCATTCCGCTCGAGGCCGTGCAGACGGCCCGGGCGCGTGAAGGCATCGCGGCGTTCCCCCTCGTGCCGCACGTCCCGGAGGGCGTGCGGGTCGAGGCGGGCGGCGTGGCCCATGAGCTCCCTGGGACGTTCCTGGACGACCGGGGGGCGGTGCATGTCTTGGCCCTCACCGACGCCACGGCGGCCGTGTGCGGGCTCACGGGGCCTCCAGGTGGGGGCCCGATCGACGAGGTGCGCGTGCGGCCCAAGGGGCGCCGCCAGTACGCCCGTGCGCGCGTCGATCCCGTCGAGGCGGGCGACGCGAACCGCGTACTCGTGCGCACCTGCCGCGGCCCGCAGCGATGGATCGTCCGCTCGGGCACGCGCTTCGCCGAGCTCGAGGTCGACGTCGCGGGTCCGGAGGGGACCGAGGCGAAGGTCACGGCGTGGACCGACGGTGCGAGCGCGCGGGGCGAGGTGCGCGACACCCGCGGCGGGGCGTCGCGGGCCTTCCCGCCCGGTCACCGCCTGCTCTTCGTACGCACCGAGGGGAAGTCGCAGGTCTTGGGGGAGGGCTTCGACGTGCGGATCCCGTCCGTGGGGCGCTACGCGATCACGCTGCCGCCGGGACGCTACAGCGTCCGGGTCCAGGGGCCGCGCGGCCTCGTGGGCCGGGCCCAGATCCTGGAGCTCGCCCCCGGCGTGAGCCTCAGCCGCGCGTTCGAGATCGAGTAGCGCCGGCCCTGCGCGCGCCCGGATCCCTGGGCGCCCGCGGCGGGGTCGGTTGACCGGTCTGCGGTGCATCGGTACGGTCGCACCGAGACCGGAGACCCACGCATGTCGAAGTCCGATCGTCGCGGCGTGACGCGCCGCGCGCTGTTCAAGGGGGCAGGCCTCGCTGCCGCCTCTGGAGCCGTCCTCAAGCCGCTCGAAGCGTTGGCGAAGGAGGAGGGGGCCTCGGGGCCTCGCGTCCAAGGCCCCGGCGCCGTGAAGGCGACGCTCGAGGTCAACGGCGCGAAGCAGACCCTCGAGGTCGAGCCGCGCACCACGCTGCTGCAGGCCCTGCGGCTGCCGCTGGATCTCACAGGGGCGAAGCCGGTTTGCGATCGCGGCCAGTGCGGTGCCTGCACCGTCCTGCTCGACGGGGAGCCGGTCTATTCGTGCACCGTCCTCGCCGTCGAGGCGGAGGGACGCAAGGTGACGACCTGCGAGGGCCTCGGCACGCCCGAGAACCTGCACGCCGTCCAACAGGCGTTCGTCGATCACGACGGCGCGCAGTGCGGCTTCTGCACGCCCGGGATGGTCGTCGCTTGCGCATACGCCGTCGCGAAGCACGGCAAGGACTTGACCGAAGCGCAGGCGCGCGAGGCCACGGCCGGCAACCTGTGCCGTTGCGGCACGTACCCGCACGTCCTCAAGGCCGCCGTCGCCGCGGCGAAGGAGGGCTAGCCATGGCGCGCAAGGTGACCTATCTGGCCGGCATCGAGGGCGCGGAGCGCGAGCTCACGGTCGAGGTCCACGACCTCGACGCCGATCCCTGGCCGCTCGGCGCGAAGCTCAAGTACGTCGGGACCGAGGTGCCGCGCCTGGACGGCGTGGCGAAGGTGACCGGCGTGGCACAGTTCACCCAGGACGTGAACCTCGACAAGATGGCCTACGCGGGCGAGGTGATCGCACCCCACGCCCACGCCGTCGTGAAGTCGATCGATGCGTCGGCCGCGCGGGCGATGCCCGGCGTCTTGGCGGTGCGCACATCCGAAGGCAAGCGCGTCACGTACGCCGGTTCGAGCGTCGCGGCCGTCTGTGCGACGAGCCGCGAGGTGCTCGCCGACGCCCTCGCCGCCATTCGCGTCGAGTACGACGTGCAGCCGCACGCCGTGACGGTCGAGGAGGCGCTCAAGGACGAGGTCCGCGTGAGCCCGCGACGCTCCAACGACACGGCTGGTGGGCGCGGCGGTGCGATGCGCCGCGGGAACCCCGATGCCGCGCTGGAGTCGGCCGAGGTCAAGGTCGAGGCCGAGTACCGCACCGCGATCCAGACGCACTCCGCACTCGAGCCCCACGGCTCCGTGGTCTCGATCGACAAGGAGGGCAACGCCACGGTCTGGGCGAGCACCCAGGCGACGTCCGGGTTCGCCGGGGGCCGCCTCTTGCGCGCGCTCGAGTTGCCGCGCGGCCGCGTCCGCGTCATCACCGAGCACATGGGCGGTGGCTTCGGCGCCAAGTTCGGCGCGCAGTCGTGGGACGTGCTCTGCGCCGAGTTCGCCAAGGAGACGGGGCGGCCGGTGAAGTACCTGCTCACGCGCCGCTCCGAGCATCTCGTCGGCGGCAACCGACCGGACTCGATCCAGAAGCTCACGCTCGGCGGCACCAAGGACGGCACGTTCACCGTGCTGGCGGGCGAGACCTGGGGCACGTCCGGCAACGGCCGCGGCGGTGCGGGCTGCGCCAACTTCATGGGCTACACCCTGCCTAGCGTGCGCATGCTGCAGCACACGGTGTCGACGTTTACGGCGCGCGGCGCGGCGTTCCGCGCGCCGCGCCATCCGCAGGGCTTTTTCGCGCTCGAGGGCGCGATCGACGCCTTCGCCGCGAAGGCCGGGCTCGACCCGCTCGCGGTGCGCATGAAGAACGACCCGCATCCGGTCCGCCAGATCCAGTGGAAGATCGGCGCGGAGCGCATCGGTTGGAAGCGCAACCACCGCAAGGTCGCGGGATCCGACAAGGGCCCCGTGAAGCGCGGCGTCGGCTGTGCCGCCGGGCGCTGGAGCCAGGCGGGACGCGGCAACTGGAGCGTCGACCTCACGATCGACAGCTCGGGTCACGTGATCGTGATGAACGGCGCCCAGGACCTGGGCACGGGCACGCGGACCCTGTTGGCCATCTGCGTCGCGGAGGAGCTCGGCATCCCGCCTGCCACGATCGACGTGCGCGTCGGCGACACGCGCTATCCCCCGGGTCCGGGCAGCGGCGGCAGCACAACGGCTCCGTCGCTGGGCCCCGCCGCGCGCGAGGCGGGCCTGCGTGCCCGCGAGGCGCTGGCCGCCCTGCTCGGCGTCGAGTGGAAGACGGACAGCGAGAAGGTCACGCTCGAGGACGGCGTCTTCAAGGGACCCGGCGGCAAGAAGGCGACCTTCCAGGAAGCGTGCGGCCTGATTCCCGACGAAGGCCTCCGCGTGCGCGGCACACGCCGCCGCAACTACGACGGCTACAACCGCGAGACCGCCGGCTGCCAGTTCGCAGAGGTCGCGGTCGACACCGAGACGGGCGTGATCACCGTCGAGCGCGTCGTCGCGGTGCACGACGCGGGCCGGCTCGTCAACACGATGGCCTCACGCAGCCAGGTGAACGGCGGCGTGATCCAGGGCATCAGCTTCGCGCTCTACGAGGAGCGGCAGCTCGACGAGAACCTCGGCGACATGGTCAATCCGACGTTCGACACCTACAAGATCATGGGCATGGCCGACTGTCCGCAGATCGACGTCGTGCTCACGACCGTCGTCAGCGGCTTCAACAGCATCGGCATGATGGGGCTCGGCGAGCCCGCGACCGTTCCCACGGCCGGTGCCATCGCCAGCGCCGTCTACAACGCGATCGGCGTGCAAGTGCGACAGCTGCCGATGACGCCCGCGCGCGTTCTCGCGGCGCTGGAAGGGAGGCAGCAGTGAAGGCCTTCGCCTACATCCGACCGCAGAGCGCCGAGGCGGCAGCGGCCGCGCTCGCCGACAACGACGGCGCGCTGATCAAAGCCAACGGCATCGACCTGCTCGATCGCATGAAGGAGCGGGTCGACGAGCCCAACGCGCTCGTGGGCCTCGTCGACGTCGAGGCCTTCGATTCGATCGAGGTCGAGGAAGACGGCGGGATCCGCATTGGGGCCGGCGCCACGCTCGCCCAGCTTGCGGCGTCGCAGGTCGTCGAGCGGTTCCTGCCGAGTCTCGCGTACGCCGCGGGGCATGCCGCCAGCCCCCAGCTGCGCACGCGCGCCACGGTGGGCGGCAACCTCGGCCAGCACACGCGCTGCGGCTACTACCGCCACAAGTCGTTCCCGTGCCTCAAGCGCGGCGGCGACCACTGCCCGGTGCTGAAGCCCGGCGGCGTGCAGGACACCGCCGCCATCTTCGGCAACGGGACCTGTGCGTCCGCCAGCCCGTCCAGCCTCGCGCCCGTGTTCGGCTCGCTCGATGCCGTGCTGACGGTGCGACGCGGCGAGGCGACGCGTGAGGTGCCCTTTGCCGAGGCGTGGGCCGAGCCGAAGGCCGGGTGGGCATCGGACCTCGTCTTCGATCGCGAAGACCTGATCGAGTCCGTGCACATTCCGGCGCGTGCGGAGCCGCAGCGACTCGGCTACGAGGAGGTGCGCCAGAAGGCCGCGTTCGACTGGCCGTTGACCGCCTGCGGTGTGCGCCTCGTTGCCGAGGGCAACACGGTCAAGGAGGCACGCGTCTGGCTCGGCTCGGTTGCGCCGACGCCGCTGCGCTCCGAAGCCGCGGAGAAGGTGCTCGTCGGCAAGTCGTTCACCGAGGCGCGCGCCCGCGCTGCCGGCGAAGCGGCCGTCACGGGTGCGAGCCCGCTGCCCGGGAACACCTACAAGGTGCAGCTCACCAAGGTGGTCGTACGTCGCGCACTGATGCAGGCGTGGGGGAGGTCGTGATGGACGAGAGCTATCGCCAACAGGTCGAGGACCAGCTCCGCACGCGCTGCATCCACCTGCGCACGAAGGAGGCCTTCGTCGGCCTTCCGTCGGAGCACGAGGAGGCGTTCCCCGCGGACGCGGCCATCTGGTGGTGCGACGAGACCGGCGAGCCGCTCGGTCCCGACGGCCACGCCGCAGATGAGGGGTGCCACGGTCCGTGCGACCGCCCCTGCTTCCAGGCCCCGATCCGCCCCTCCCTCCAGTAGCCAACTCGCTCCATACGGTACCGCGTTTCCTTCGCCGGAGTTCGGAGCCTGCGTGACGCACCCGGACGCGCTGCCCCGGATCTACGCCGACTTCCACAAGTGCGACGTCGAAGGCCGCGTGGAGCTCGTCTGCGTGGGAACGAAGCAGGACCTCGAGCGCCTGGGCCTCGAGCTTGCCGAAGGCCTGCGCGTCCTGCTCTACATGGACGATGGCGACGACCTCGGACGCCGGGACGATATCCAGGTCGAAGCCGTCGTGGCGTGGGCGGCTGACGCCGGCTGTTGGGTCGGTCTCTTCGACGAGAACGACTTCCATCATCAGTCCGATGTCGAGCCGCTCCCGCCGAGCGCCGCGAGAGACGCGGACTGAAGAGGCCTTCGAGCGTGTATCGCTACTCGAGTTGCAGGAGCACGTTGTCCTGCGACTCGGCGCCTTCCGGTCCGTGGTTTTGGATGATCTCGACGATCGCGTCGAACATCGTGTCGCCCAAGTTGGCGCGCAGCTCGTCGGCGTCTCGCAGGACCAGGACGAATCCGTCATCGGGCGTGCCGAAGCCACCGCGCAGGATGTCATTGAACGCATCGAGGTTGCGGCCCATCGTCCGCCCCGGAATCAGCACGCGCTCCACCTCGTCGTAGAAGGCATCGAGCGTGGGCATCCGGGACCCTTCGAGGACGAGCTCGGGCGGCGCCTCCTGCGTCACGCGCTCCAAGACCTCGTCGTCACTCATGTCGAGGAACAGTCGCGCCCGTGCGTGGAGCCCCTTGGCGACGGCGAGCGCGCCCAGGATGCATCGCGACACGAGGGGGTCGTCGACGCCTTCGAGCTCGTAGAGGGCGAGGCCCATGAGCCGCAGCCACGCGGCTTCGTAGCCTTCCTGCAACCAGTCCGGCAGCGCGGGGTTCGAGGGCCGGTGGCGCTCGAGCTCGATCACGGATACGAGCGCATAGGGATGCCAGTCGGGAACGTTGCGCGCGGCAAGGATGCGCACGATGTGCGGGACGGCCGCATAGGAGGCCACGTCGACGTTGCCCTGGTGGTGCAGCGCGTCCCACAGCTCCTTCCAGGCCGCCTCGGTGCGGTCGTCGGTGGCGAGGCGGAGCAGGGCCGGTCGGGGGTCGTAGGGAGCGCGGTAGGCGCCCTGGAGCTCCTGCCAGCGTGGGTCGTCGAGAGGAAGCACGCGGCCAGCATAGGGAACCCGTCCGGCGTGTCCTCGGGCGTCCCATGGCGTGGTGCCTCACGAGGGCACCCGGGGCTCGACCGCGCGCAGCGAGCACGGCGTGGGGCAGGCGGCACAACGACTTACGTCGATCGGGGCCGCTGCGCACGGCAGTTGCTTCGTGGGGGCGCTCGCCGGCAAGTCCCCCTTCGGAGTCCTGCATGCCCCTTCGTTCCCCCCGATCCCAATCCGGCATCGTCGTGCTGATCCTGCTCTACGCCGGATCGGCCGCCGCCCTGGCGCTCGGTGCCCTGGCCGGGCCCGCGTCGGATGCACGCGACGCCAGCGCCCGGATGGCGCGTCACGCCACCCTCGCGCCCCTCGCTGCCGAGCTCGATGCCTTGGCCGACCAGGCCGACGGACTGGCCCAGGAACCGGCCGCGGCCGGCAAGGGCGGTCCCGGTGTGCTGTCCCACGGGCCCACCCTCGGCCTGATCATCCTCGCCAACACGCAGCAGCGACTCGACGCGCTCGAGATGCGGATGCTGCGCGCATCGTCGCAGCTCGACGCGGAAGGCCGCGCCGACCTGGTCGAGGGGATCGTCGCGCTGCACGCCTTGCGCGGCGCGGCCGCCGCGGCGGAGAAGGAGCTCCTCATCCTGATCACGCCCACGATCGTCACGCCCACGGCCGAAGCCAAGTCGGCGAACTGGTACCACCTCGCGGGCCACGAGTTCATCTGGGCGGCGGGTCCCCAGCGCGTCGCCATCCCGCAGGGCGGGACCGTCCTGATCGGCGGCCTCACCGCGCGCTAGGCGCGATGGCCAACCTCCGCACCAACGCAAAGCGGCCGCGCCCCGAAGGGCGCGGCCGCTTGTGTGTGTGTGCTGTGTGCGCGGGGAACTAGATGTAGTTGATGAACCAGTTGCCCGGGGCCTCGCCGCCCTCGGTCTTGGCCTCCGACTCGCGGCACCACGGGGGCACGACGCCCTCGAAGAGCGCGGCGACCCACGGCACATCGACCGGCGCCAGCTTGCGGCCGGGCGTGAGGTGCATCGGGCGATCGCGGATGTCGGCCAGGAGATGGCCCAGGATGTCCAGATGGAACGAATGGTCGTTCGCCAGGATGTCCATGAACTTGCGCAGGTAGCGGTCGTCCACCTGCTCCATCGAGCGGCGGTGGAAGAGGATCGCGCCCTCGGCGCAGCGGAAGGCCTCGTCGAACGCCTGGTAGAGCGCCGGAGGCGTCAGGATCGGGGCACCCTCGGCGGCACGCGGGCGACGGCGGCGGCCGGCGGGCTTGGCCGGACGCGGGCCCTCGCGCATGTCGCGGAGGTGACGGGACAGGATGCGGGCGTGATCCCGGACCTCGGCCGCGTACTCCTCGAACAGGCGGCGGATCGGACCGTACGTGAACGCCCGACCGACGCGCAGGTAACGCGCCTCGACGTTCTGTTCGATCTCGATGGCCGTCTTCAAGATCTGACGCGTGCGCTCGCGCGGCGTCGCCGCGTCCAGGCTCGCATCGGAGAGAAGGTCGTTGGCCAGCTGCAGGGTGTCCATGTGGCTACCTCGATCAGGGGAACTCGGAAATCGGTCTTTCGGGCGGCACCGTCTGTCTGGGTTGTCCCGGCCTCGGTGCAGGCCGTTGTCTCGGGGGCTTTGTTCGGGGGACCGTTCCGACGCCTTTCGGCTGCCGTGGGTTCCCCGAGGGGAGGAGCGGAGCAGGGTCGCTGCGGCCGCTACACGTAGTTGATGAACCAGCGGCCGGGCGTCTCGCCCTCGACTTCGGCCTCGCGCCGCCAGGGCGGCACGACGCCCTCGAACATGGCGGCGACCCACGGCACCTCGACCGGCGCGAGCTTGCGACCGGGCGTCAGGTGCATCGGGCGGTCGCGGATGTCCGCGAGCAGATGACCGAGGATGTCGAGGTGGAACGAGTGATCGGCCGACAGCACCTGGAGGAACTTCTTCAGGTAACGGTCGTCGACCTGCTCGATCGCTCGGCGATGGAAGACGATCGCGCGCTCGGCGGCGCGGAACGCCTCGTCGAAAGCCTGGTACAGCGCGGGCGGGTTGAGGATCGCCGGCCCCTCGGCGGCACGCGGGCGGCGGCGCCGTCCCGACTGCGTCACGAGCTGCTTGCCGCCATCGCGGTCGCGCAGGTGACGCGAGAGGATGCGCGCGTGGTCACGCACCTCGGCAGCGAACTCCTCGAACAGCCGACGGATCGGACCGTACGTGAACGCACGACCGACGCGCAGGTAGCGCGCTTCGACGTTCTGCTCGATGAGCATGCCCGTCTGGATGACGCGGCATGTCTGGTCTTGGGTAGGGGTCATGATCATCTCTTCGCTCCGACCCCGACGCCCCGATGAGGCGGTCGAGGTCCTCGAACCTCTCCGTCTGCGCCTCGGACCGAAAAGAGCCGTCAGGTGTCTGTAAATTCGACGCCTGAGCGGCGCTCCGGTCTTCGGAGCAGTTGTGCGGCTACAAAAACCGCACATTAGCCCTGCACTTTACAGATCCCCCCATGGCCCGCGCAACCCCCTGGTTTTCTTTTTTCGCGCGCGATCCTTCGCGGTAAGGGCGCCCCTGTCGGGAATCGACGTTCCCAACCTGTTGAAAACATGCTGGTTACGTTGCCGGGTGAGTCTGGGGGCCGTCGAGGCCGCGCGGCGCGCGATTCTCGGTTTCCGACCCGTCCTGCGTAAAGAAGGCTCCGAATTCCCGGGCGAAGAACCCTTGAAATCCGCGCTGCTCACGCTCCTCGCATGCCCCTCCTGTGGGTCCGAGCTGCGCCTCGAGGGGGGCCGGCTCCTCTGTCCCGAGGACCACGGACCGGACGGCCGTGGCTTTCCGGTGACACAAGGAACGCCGCGAATGTTGCTCCAGCCGGAGCCCCCGGCGGCGGCCAAGCGGACGGTCGAGGCCTTCGAGCGGCAGTGGCGGAGCTACGGCGGCCTCAAGCGGATCTTCGGCAAGGAACCGCGCGCCATGGCGGCGAATCTGCACGGGGCACGCCTCAGCAAGCACATCGATCCCGCCTGGTATCGCGGCAAGCGGGTGCTCGACGCCGGCTGTGGGCACGGGCGCTACCTGCAGGCGTTCCGTGCGCTCGGCGCCGAGGTCGTCGGGCTCGACATCGGTCGTGGGCCCGAGCTCGCCTCGCCGGCACTCGCGCGTGCGCTGCGCGAAGATCCCGGCATCGCGTTCGTGCAAGGCAGCGTGCTCGAGCCGCCGTTCCGGGAGAGCGCGTTCGACCTCGTCTTCTCGGACGGCGTGATCCACCACACGCCGGATGCCGCCGCGGCGTACGCGGCCCTGGCGCGTCTCGTCAAGCCGGGCGGCGCGCTCTACGTCTGGGTGTATCCGCAGGAGGGCGCGTTGCGCGAGGCGGTGTTCGGCCTCGCCCGGGCGCTGACGACCCGCTTGCCCGGCATTGCCGTGCGTACGCTCGCCTTCGCGCTCGCGCCGCTGACCATCGCCGTGCGCAGCTACAGCGGCACGCAGTTCGGTCGCGCCACGTGGGCGGAGTGTGCGCAGGTCGTACACGACTGGATCGCGCCCCCGCTGCAGACGCATCACTCCTACGACGAGGTCTGCGCGTGGGGCGAGCGTGCGGGGCTCACGGAGTTCGAGCGTCTGCCGATCGCAACCGGTGTGACCGCGTGGCGGCCGGCGTAAGGCGTCTTACGCGCTAGCGCCAGGGCGGCGGCGGCCGCCCGCGAGGCCCTTCACCATCACCACGTCGATGAACATGGGTGCGCCCGCATAGGTCATCTGGCGCATGAGGCGCGTCTCGTAGCCGCGGCGCTGGTAGTAGGGCACGAGGCCCAGCTCGAGCGTGGTCCGGAGCAGCGCCGTGTCGCGGCCCCCGTCGAGCGCGAACCCCTCGGCCGCACCGAGGAGGCGGCCGCCGATGCCGAGCTTGCGCCAGGCCGGGTGCACGGCGAGACCGCTGATCTCGGCGTACGAGCGTCCGTCCGTGAGCTCCTCGTACTCGCGACGCTCGGCGATGCGCACCACGCCGACGGGCTTCGGACCGCACCGGGCGAGCAGGAAGACCTCCCCGCGGCGGATGGCCACGGCCATCTGCTCTGCGCCCTCGAACTCGGCGGGGAACGGGCTCACGTCGGGCAGCGGCGTGTTGTTGCGCATGGCCTCGAGCGTGACGCCGGCCACGATCGCCGCCTCGCCGACCGTGGCGGGGCGGATGTCGATCAGCGGCACGAGGTGCCGGCTCAGGTCGGCGCCGCGCAGGTCGCGGCCGAGGGCCTCGCCGCCGCGCGGCGGGACCTCGTGCACGTGGGGCAGGCCGCGGAGGTGCTCCGTCCAGTCCTCGCCCGCCAGGAGGCTCTGGGCGATCCGCCGCAGGCGGTCCTCTTGACCGATCCAGCGCTCCTGGAGCGCTTTCAGCCGGGTGGGGGAGAGGTGGACGACGGACATCGCTTCGCCCTCTATCGACCGCCCCCGGCTGCATCTCAAGGCGGCCGCCCCGGTTCCCTGTTCAGGGCCTGAACAGCGGCGGCGTCCTTCATGGGGCGCTCGGTCTCAGGTTCAATGCACGCCGGCTTTGGCGCTTTGGAGGCGCGATGAACTCTGCTTCCGACTCGGCCTCCACGCCTGCGCGGTGGCCCACCTACCTGCTCCTGCTCTGCATGCTCCTGTGGGTCGGCGCGTTCACGCGCGATCCGATGGTGCTGGCGACCGTGCCCGGCGTGCTCGGCTTCATTGCCGTCGTCGAGCGGGCGCGCACGACGAAGCAGGCCTTCCTCATCCTGAGCCTGTTCGGCGCGATCGCCATCGGCACGGGCTACTCGTGGCTGGCGGACACGATGCAGCTCTTCGGCGGCCTCGCGCCGATTCCCTCCTATCTGGCCACGGCACTCTTCGGTGTGCTCGGTATGGCGCACGGCTGGGTGTTCATCTTCGTGTACCGCGCGATGCTCGCGCGCGGGAACCGGCCGCATCCGATGAGCACCGCGATCCTGATCTGCGCGGTCGAGAGCATCCCGGGCATCCGCTTCTTCCCCTGGATGGTCGGACACGGCGCCGTGAACAACGCGCCGCTCGTGCAGAACGCGGAGTGGGGCGGCGTCTCCGGCGTCTCGTTCGCGCTGCTCTGCCTGATCGTGCCGTTCTACGAGTGGATCCGTTGGGCCTTCGCCTCGACGCGCACGACGGCGCGCCCCAAGGCGGCGCTCCTCACCTTCGCAGTCGGCGTCGGGCTCTACGGCTGGGGCATGTGGCGATATGCCGACGTGAACGACGCGGTGCGCGAGGCCGAGCAGACCCTGCGCGTCGGCATCGTCCAGGCGAACGTGGGCAGCGTCGACAAGCGCGCCGCCGAGAACGGCGTGGTCAACAAGGACGTGCTGGCACGGCGCGCGTACGAGCGCGGCTCGCGCGAGGCGGCCGACAAGGGCGCCGAGCTGATCGTCTGGCCCGAGACGGCCGTGACGCTGCCCGTGCCGTTCTCGCTCGGGCCGCGCCAGGCCGACGGCTACCTCGCCAACAACGGCTATCGCTTCATCCGCGAGCTCGGTCAGGAGCGCGCCTTCCTGTGTGGGATGTACGAGCGGTACAACACCCGCCGCACCCAGCCCATGGACGGCCGGCGTCGGGGCGTCGATCGCTACAACACCGCGGCGCTGCGTCAGCCGGGCGGCATCGATGCCGAGTGGACCACGGTGCGGAAGGTGTATCTGATCCCCTTCGGCGAGTACATGCCCTTCGGGCTGCCCGAGGAGCAGTTCCTGCCGCAGAACTTCAAGATGCGCGCGGGGGAGGGCGGGCAGAAGCCGCTCTACTACCGCGAACGCACCCTGGTGCCGTTCCTCTGCTACGAGGGCATCTTGCCGGACCACGTGCGCGAGGCGTGCGCGGGCGAGGCACCGGACATCCTCGTCAGCCTGACCAACGACAGCTGGTTCGGCGACACCTGGGAGCCCTGGCAGCACCTCAACTTCACGCGGTTCCGCTGCGTCGAGCATCGGGCGCCGATGGTGCGCGCCACGAACACGGGCATCTCGGCATTCGTCACGCCGTCGGGTGACGTCGTGAAGATGCTGGGCCTGGGCCTCACGGACGAGAAGCGCGGGAACCCCGAGGTGCTGATGCACGACGTGCGGCTCGTGGACCATGGCCGGACGATCTACGCGTCGTTCGGCTACATGCTGCCGTACGCGCTCTGGGTGCTCGCGTTGCTCGGGCTCCTGGCCGCGCTCGCGAAGCCGCCGCCGATCACGGAGTAGCGGCTTCGGCTACTTCTTCGGCTGCGGCTCGGCCGAAGGCGTCGTCACGGGGCCGTCGAGAACGGGCTGCTTCGGCTTCACCGTCGCGCGCTTGAGGAAGAGCAGGGCGAAGCAGCTGTCGATGAGGGACTGGCTGTACATGGGCATGCCCCGCATGGGCGGCATCCCCGCATACATGCCCGGCGGATCCCACTGGCCGTTCTTCTTCTGGGCGTCCACGAGCAGCTGGGCGCCCTCCTTGTACCAGTCGTGCGCGCCGAGGAAGCGCTTGTCGGCGATCACGAGCGCGCGCTCCAGCCCGTACAGGTAGTAGTAGTGCCACACGTGGCCCACGGGGTGGTTGCGCTGGATCGTGTAGTTGTGCTGCAGCCACGCGATGCCGTCCCAGATGCCCTTGTCCAGCGCGGTACGCATCGCCGCGTCGAGCGCGCCACGCTCGAGCAGCATGCCCTTGACGGTCACCAAGCAGCCGAGGCCGCCCGCCGTCATCGAGCTCGTCGGCTCGTCGCCGGGCGTGTAGCCGAACCCGCGCGCTGAGTCCATGTACGTGCGCGTGTCCTCGCGCTCTGCGTAGCGCGTGCCCTGCTTCGCCTTCGTCGGCTTGTCCGGATCGAGGCTGCGCGCGACCTTCGGACCGGTGGGCTGCTGCCAGGCCAGCAGGCGCTTGGCGATGCGCTTCAGGTTCTCGGTGTCGACCTCGTAGCCGCAGCGCGTTCCGACCCACAGGGCGAGCAACACGTACTGGGTGTTCGAGAGGTCCTCGGGGCCCGCGAAGTGGGGGCCGCGGCGCACGAAGCCCGGGGGCACGGGGCCCGCAGGGCCGGCGCCACCGGGGCCGCCCGGTCCGCCGGGCCCTCCGGGGCCGCCGCCCGGCTGGGGTGGCAGGCCCTCCGGATAGCGGAAGAGGCCCTTCTCGCTCTGGTGCTTCAGCATCCAGTCGAGGATCGTCTTCACGACCTTGCGCGCCCACGCGGGGAACCCGCAGGGGTTGACCTGCTCGCCCGCGGCGCCCCCGTATCGGCTCGCGTCCTTGCTGTCCTGCTTGTTGCCCGGGGTCGCGTACAGCTCGTAGAGCGCGAGCACCAGCAGGCTCAGGGAGTACGTCGACGCCTGGGGATGGAAGTCACCCTTGAGCTGCCCGCGCCAGCGCTTGCGGACGTAGGCGAGCGCCTTCTTGATCTCGGGGGTGTCGACGTCGTAGTCGCAGTGCGCGAGCGTGAGCAGGCCGAGCGTCGTCTCGCCGAACTCGTGTCGCGCGGATGGCCACAGGCCCCCGGTGGGGTTGCCCTCGAGGTGGAACGCGCCGTTCTTCTTCTGCTGCGTTGCGAGCCAGCGGGCGCCCTTGTCGATCGCGGTGTTGACCCTGAGCCTGAGCAGGAGCGCTTCCTTGCGCTTCTTCATGTCGTCGGCGTCGGGGTCCTTCGGCTCGTCGGCGGCGGCCAGGGGCGTCAGGCAGAGCACGGCGAGCAGACAGGCGGACCAGAACCAGCGCTGCATGTCGGTCTCCGGACATCCCTGGGCGCCCGCGGCGCCCTCGCACCCTACTCTCAACGCGCGCTCACCTGCGCTGCACCTCGATCTCCACTTCTTGGGTCTCGCCGAGGGCCAAGCGGACGGTTCGCGTGGTCGCGACGAGCTCCTTGTTGAGGATCTCGACGACGTAGCTGCCCGCGCCCAGGCCCGAGAGGATCAGGGCCTCGCCGTCGCCGCTGGCCGTCAGCGGTTCCACGCCTTCCGCCGTCGGCTGGGCCGTCTCCTTGCCTTCGGGGAACGCGCGGACCACCCGGCCGTCCTGCGTGATGCGGAAGCGCACCGTGAGCGGCTCGGAGGCGATGAAGCGTACGGCCAGCTTCGCGGGCTCGCCGACGACGAGCACCTTCTCCGTGGTCTGCGCCGGCACGACCGTCACGTCCAGCGTGACCGGAGCGAACGCCGCACCCTGCACGAGGATCCGATACGGCCCGGCCTTCATCGACGGGAGGTCGAGCACCTCCGACGCCTGCATCACGAACGAGGTCGGCATCTGGTCGCGCGGGCCCAGCCAGGTCAGCCCGCCGAGCTCGGCCTTGCTCTCGGCATAGGAGAGCGCCTTGCCTTCCTTGTCCTCGAGCTTGATGCGCAGCGCGCCGACCGTCATGTCGCGCTCGAGCACGACAGGGTACGTGCGCGCGCCGCCGTCCGGAGGCAGCGGCTCGCCTTTGAGCGCCCATGGCAGGTAGCCGTCCGACTTGATCTCGAAGTCGACGACGCGCCGGTTGCACGGAATGCGCAAGGTCTCCGTGGTCATCTCGGAGTCGCGTCGCGCGGGCGGACCGCTCGCGGTGCCTTTCAGGATGCGCAGGTCCTCGACGGGGGGATCGCCGTCGGTGACCCAACGGATCGTCGGGTTCTTCACCGGCTCGCCGTCGTCGGTGCGCAGCTGGAACGTCACGCGATACGCGGGCACGAGCCGGATGTCGAAGGGCGTGGTGTCCCCCGACTCGCGCGGGCCCACCGTCGTCGGCACGTGCGCGGGGTGATCGGCCGTGATCATTACGGAGGTGCCCGCCGCCAGGCCCTCGAGGCGGAAGACGCCCTCGCGGTCCGTCGTGGCGCCCGCGACGACGCCGGGCACGCGCGGCTCCCCCTCGAGCGGCGCCGCCTGTACCTGCGCGCCTTCGATCGGGTGCCCGGCCGTGTTCACCACGCGGCCGGCGATCGCCGCACCGGGCTCCATGCGGATCACGAGGTCCGTTCCCGTTGCGCGGCACACGCAGGCCGTGACGTAGCCCTTGTGCAGCACGAAGAGGTCGACGGGGCCGGGCAGCGGGCTGCCGGCCGGCCGCGTGATCTCGAAGGTGCCGTCGTCCGCCGTTCGCCCGTCGATCACGTTCTGCACGTCGTCGAGGCTCTCCAGCGGGTTGGCCGCGTTCGGATCGTGGCTGGGCATGCGCGGGCACGGGGTGCCCGCCGGCTCGAGACGCAACGCCGCGTTCGCCAAAGGCGCGCGCGTCCGTGCGTCGATGACGGTGCCCGCAAGCACGACGATGTCCTTCGCCGGCGGCGGCGTCTTGCCGTCTCCGTTCTTGCCGCCGCCGTTGCGGTCCTTGTCGGGTCGCTTGCCGGTACCCGTCGCGCGCAGCGTCGGGTCTTCCTCGTACGCAACGTCGTCGTCGAAGCCGACGTCGTCGTCCATCGAGCCCGTGTCGTCACCCAGGGGGCCGAAGACGAGGAACAGCGCAACGCCGGCCACGGCGGCGGCGATCAGCAGCAGCGCGGTCCTCGGCATGGGGGAGAGCCTACCCGGCTTCCGTGCCCTCGAGGATCGCCGCGAGCTGGTCGAGGCCGTCCGTGAGGCAACCGGGGCCCGGCTGCAGGATCGTGGCCGAGGGGACCTCGTGGATGCGGTCGTTCGCAATCGCCGGGACGGCGTCCCAGCCGTCGCGGGCGCGGATGGCGGCCTTGTCGACCGGCTTGCCGCACCAGCTGCCGATGATCACGTCCGGCGCGGCGGCGATGACCTCGTCGGGCGTGACGAAGCGCTCCTTGGCGAGCTTGCCGCGGCTCCGTTCGGCGAACACGTCCTCGCCGCCGGCGACCTCGATGAGCTCGCTGACCCAGCGGATGCACGAGATCATCGGGTCGGGCCACTCCTCGAAGTACACGCGCGGCCGCGACGTCCGCTCGGCGACGCGGGCCCGAACGGCCTCGATGTGCGCGCGATAGTCCGCCACGAGCGCCTCGGCACGCTCGGCGCGGCCCACCAGGCGGCCGATCAACAGCACCACGTCGAGGATCTCGTCGATCGTGCGCTGGTTGAAGATGAGCACCTGCTGGTTCGCCGCGATCAGCTTGGAGGCGAGGTCCGCCTGGATGTCCGAGAAGCCGATCACGAGGTCCGGCTCCAGCGCGACGATCTTCTCGACGTTGCCGCCGATGAACCCCGAGACGATCGGGGCCGCGTCGCGCGCTTCAGGGGGGCGAACGGTCCACGCGCTGATGCCGACGACGCGTTCGCCCTCGCCGAGCGCCCAGAGGATCTCGGTCGGCTCTTCGGTCAGGCAGACGATGCGGCGCGGCGGGTCGACGGGCATCGGCGGATCAGGCGAAGCGTACGGAGTAGACCATGGGCAGATTGTTGGTCAGGCAGGCCCACGAGCCACCTCCGTCTTCGCTGACGTAGAGGTTCCCCGACGTCGTGGCGAACGCGAGCGTCTCGCCGTCTGTGCCCACGTCGAGGCAGTGGCGCAGGGGGAAGTCCCACGTGCCCTTCTGCGGCAGGCCCTCGCGTTGCTCCGCCCACGTGCTGCCGCCGTCGTCGGTGCGCATCACGCAGAGGCTGCCGTCGATCGCGACGCGCTTCGAGTCGCTGTCCATCGGGATGATCCAAGCAGTCTCCTCGCGCGTCGGGTGCGCGGCCACGGGGAAGCCGAAATTGACGAGCGGGGGCTGGGTGAGGTCGTCCCACGAGGCGGCGCCGTTCGTGCTGCGGAACACGCCGAAGTGGTTCTGCTGCCACAGCACGTCCGGGTTGGACGGCGCCATCGCGATGAAGTGCGGGTCGTGGCCGTACGGCTTGGACTCGGTGCCCTCGGGTGCGTAGTCGTTGCGCATGCCCTCGCTGCGATAGGCCCACGTCGCGCCGCCGTCCGTCGTCTCGAGCACGCTGGCGCACGAGACGGCGACGTACACGTGGTTCGGGTCACGCGGGTCGATGCAGATCGAGTGCACGCCGGCGTTGTCGCGTCCGCCGCCCATCCACTTGTGCTCGGTGCACAGGGCCCAGAGCGCTTCGTCGAGCTGCCACGTCTTGCCGTCGTCGTTCGTGACGAAGAGCCCGCCCGGCTCGGTACCGACGTAGAAGCGCTCCGGCGTGTCGGCGTGCCCCGGCTCCAGCACCCAGTAGTAGCGCGCGGTCTTGCCCGTGTGCTCGGGGTACTTGGGCGGCTCGACCTCCTCGAAGGTCGCGCCGTCGTCCGTGCTGCGCGAGAGCTTCACGCCCCAGTGGCCGTGGTCGATAGACGCCCAAATCGACCCGTTGCGCGGATCGCGGCAGGCGTACGCGATGGGCTGACCGGGCAGCTGCATCTCGCCCAGCGACCACCCGCCGTCACCGCGCGTGACCTCGAGCAGGCCCTTGCGCGTCCCAATCAGCAACCGGTTCGACGTCGTCGCCATCCCGCTCCTCCTCGCTTCCCGTCATCCGCCCGAGAGGGCTTGCAGGATCGTCACATGGCTCGCGGGGTCGAGCGGGTCCGAGAGCGCCTCGCGGTCCTGGATCAGCTCGCCATCCACCCATACGGCCACGTGCTGCCGCAGCGCCCCGCGCTCGTCCACGATGTAGAAGCCGAGGCCCGGCCACGCCGCGTCGAGCTCCGTGACCAGCTCGGCCACCGTGCCCGCATCGCTCTCGTGCTCCGCGGGCAGCGGGAAGTAGCGGGACAGATGGGGGGTGAACCGAACGCGCGCCACGGACCCCGCGTTGTCCCCGATCCGCGCACGAACCGCAAGCCCCCCGGCGCGTGGGCGCCGTGTGGAGTATTGAGGAAGTGTTGGGGGGTGGTCGGCCCCGCCCGGCTGGTGGCAGGGGCGCTTCCTAGAATGGGCGCCTTCATCCGGGGGGACCACCAGCGTGCGCGTGCTGCTTGCCGTCGAGGATCCGGTCGCCGCCCGCATCATCGAGGCCGTCGCGCAGCGCTTCGGGCACCACGTCGATGCCTGCGCTCACGGGAGCGAGGCCGCCCGCGCGCTCGAAGAGGGCGGCTACCTCCTCGCCATCCTCGACGCGGGCCTCCCCGGCCTCACGGGCGTCGAGCTCGTCGAGCGTATCCGCGGCCGCACCGGCGGCGATCGTCCGTACGTCCTCCTGATCGCGGAGCAGGACGACGACGAGCGCGTGATCCAGGCGCTGGACGCCGGCGCGGACGACTACCTCGTCAAGCCGATCCGCCCCGCGGAGCTCGAGCTGCGGTTCCGCCTCGCGCACAAGCGGCTGTCGAAGCGCATCGAGGCGCGCGAGCGCCTGCGGTCATTCGAGGAGCTGCTCGCCACGTCGAGCGAGCTGATCGTGACGGCGGCCCCCGACGGGCGCGTGCTGTTCGCCAACCGCGCATGGCACGAGACGATGGCGCTCGACGAAGCGCAGGACGACGCGTTCTCGCTGCACGACCTCGTGGCGCCGGACCAGCGCGATCGCTTCGACAAGGCCTACCGACGCGTGCTGCGCGAGCAGGGCACCGCGCGTCTCGAGACCGCGTTCCTCACACGCCATGGCGACCGCGTTCCGGTGGAGGGCACGCTGCGCGCCAAGATGCGCGGGCGCACGCCCACGTCCGTGCGTGCCCACTTCCACGACGTCAGTCGGCGCAAGCGCATGGAGGCCGTCCTGCGGACCGTGCTCGAAGGCACGTCCGGCGCGACAGGCGGCGACTTCTTCCGCGCGCTCGCGCGGCACATCGCCGACTCCCTCGGTGCCCGATGCGGGCTCGTCGGGGAGCTCGTGAATGCGGACGCGAACGAGCTGCGTACGCTGGCCGCTTGGGATGGGAACGCCTTCGGGACCGTCCGCACCCTACGCCTGCGAACGGAGCCGGATCCGGAGGGCGGGCTGGTGCCGCGGTACCTGCTCCCGCCGCCGCTACTCGATGAGCTCGGCGCAGCGTCCTATCTCAGTGTGCCGATGACGAACGGCCGCGGGACGGTCACCGGCCTCTTGTGCGTGCTGCACGACCGGCCGGTCCGCCTGGGGCCGGACGCCCTGCACATCCTCACGACGTTCGCCCAGCGCGCCGGCGCAGAGCTCGAGCGCGTGAAAGCGCAGCGCGAGCTCGCGTCGCGGGAGCGCCACGCGGCCTCGGTCGCCATGTTCCAGGCCCGCCTGCTGGCGTGGGACGGCGGCTGGCGCTCGCTGCAGCCGATTCTCGGCGTGATCGGGCGCGAGGCCGACGTCAGCCGCGCATATCTCTTCGAGAGTCACCTGAGCGAGGACGGAGCCATCCTCGTAAGCCAGCGTGCCGAGTGGTGCGGACGCGGCGTCAGCAGCCATCTCGACGATCCCGACATGCAGGACTGCCCGCTCGAAGAGGCCGTTCCGGACTGCGCTGACGAGCTCACCGCGGGGCGGCTCTTCCTGCGGAGCGCCGGCGAGCGGGAGGGCTGGCTCAACGATGTGCTCGAGGCACAGGGCATCCGCAGCCTCGCCCTGGCGCCGCTCTTCGAAGGGGCGCGGTTCGCGGGCTTCGTCGGCTTCGACGACTGCGTGAATGAGAACCGGTTTCGCGGGGGCGAGCGCGACCTGCTCGCATCCGTGGCGTCGGCGCTCTCCCTCGCGCTGGAGCGGCACAGCGCGAAGCGCCGCCTCGACAGCATCCTCACGTCGCTCGACGACATCGTCTGGTCGATCTCGGCGCGCGACGGCTCACGGATCTATCTGAACCCCGCCGTGGAGCGCGTGCTCGGACGCGCGCCCGAGGAGTTCTACGAGAAGGCCGACCTCTGGTACGAGATCGTGCACGCCGACGACGTCGAGCGCGTGCGCGCCCTGGCCGATGCGGTCATGGAGACGGGCGCCGCGGAGATCGAGTACCGCATCATCCGCCCCGACGGCGGCGTGCGCTGGATCCGTGATCGGGGTCACGTCGTGCACGACGAGCGGGGACGTGCATTGCGCCTCGACGGCGTTGCCCGTGACGTGACCGACGAGGTCGCCACGAAGCGGCGCACCGAGGCGTTCCTCGGGCTCGGCCAGCGCCTGCTCGAGGCGGAGACGCCGCTCGAAGTCGCGCGCAGCATCGTCGATGCAGCCGATGAGATGATCGGCTGGGACGCCTGCTGGGTGGACCTGGGCGATCCGACCGGACCGGGCCCGATGCAGCCCGTGCTCTGCATGGACCTCGTCGACGACGCACGCGCGGTGGTCGCGCGTTCGGCCCCGTCCGTCTCCCAGGGGTCGCTCTTGGATCGTCTGCTCGCCGAAGGCGGCCTGCGCATCCTGCGCGGGGAGCCCGCGGCCGAGAACGGACTCGCCATGTTCGGCGACGCCGGGCGCCCCGCGCGATCGCTGCTCTTCGTCCCGATCCGCAGCGGTGACCGGGTCGTCGGGATCGTCTCGATCCAGAGCTACACGCCGAACCTCTACACCGAAGCCGATCTCGACACGCTCAAGTCGCTGGCCGCGTACTGCGCCGGCGCGCTGTCGCGCACGGAGGCCGAGCAGCGCGTGCGCGACGCCGAGCGCCGCGCCAGCGCGATGCTCGACGCGATGCCGGATCTGGTGTTCCGTCTCGACCAGGTCGGCCGCTACCTCGACTTCCGCACGGCCGACGAGCGCCTGCTCGTCGATCCCACGACCGCGGTGGTCGGCGCCACGATCAGCGACCGTCTGCCGTCCGACGTCGCCGAGACGTGGCGGGCGAACATCGAGCAGGCTCTCGGCGAGCAGCAGACCCAGCGCTTCGAGTACGAGCTCGATGTCGTCGGCGGGCACCGCCACTTCGAGGCGCGGATGGCGCCGTGCTCGGAGGAAGAGGTCCTCGTCGTGGCGCGCGACATCACGGCGCGGCGGCGCGCGGAGGCCGATCGGCTCGCCCTCGAGCGCGGCGTGCTCGAGACGCACCGCCTCGAGAGCCTCGGCGTCCTGGCCGGCGGCATCGCGCACGACTTCAACAACCTGCTCACGAGCATCATGGGCTACGCCAGCCTGGCCCAGATGAAGACGAGCGAGGAGACCCCCGTCCACAAGTACCTTCAGGACATCGAAGACGCGACCCAATCGGCTGCCGAGCTCGCGATGCTCATGCTCGCCTACTCGGGCAAGGGGCAGTTCGTCGTCCAGCCGCTCGACATGCGCGACGTGCTCTCGAGCACCGAGGGGCTGCTCTACTCCGAGCTCCTGAAGCTGCGCGCCATCATGGTGAGCGACGTGCCCGATGCGCTGCCCGCCATCGAGGGCGATCAGACCCAGCTGCGGCAGGTGATGCTCAACCTGGTGCTGAACGCGGCGCAGTCGATGCGCCCCGACGGCGGCATCGTGCGCATTCGCGTCGGATCGGTGACGGCCGACGCGGCCACGTTCCGCGGCTGCTACGTCGGCGAGGATCTCCCCGCGGGCCGCTACCTGCGCATCGAGGTCGCGGATCGCGGGTGCGGGATGTCGCCCGAGACGATCGCGCGCATCTTCGATCCCTTCTTCACCACGAAGGAAGAGGGCCGCGGGCTCGGGCTCTCCGCCGTGGTGGGCATCATCCGCGGGCACGGTGCCGCGCTGCGCGTCAAGACGCGCGTCGGCGGCGGTACGACCTTCAGCCTGTGGTTCCCCGTGAGCGCGAAGCCGATCGAGCGCGACGCGGTCGAGATGCCGCAGGTCGAGGATGTGAGCGGCGCGCTGGTGCTCGTCGTCGACGACGAGGCGAGCGTCCGACGGCTGACGCGCGATGTGCTGGAGTCGGCCGGCTACCGCGTGCTCCTCGCGGAGGACGGCGTGCAGGGCAGTGCGCTGTTCGAGGAGCACAAGCACGACGTCGACGTCGTCCTGCTCGACATGACCATGCCGCGGATGAGCGGCGAGGAGACCTTCCGCGTGCTGCAGAAGCTCCGTCCCGGCGTGCGCGTGCTCGTCACGAGCGGCTACACCGAGACGGAGGCCGTGAACCGGTTCCGCGGCCAGACGCCCGGCGGGTTCATCCACAAGCCCTACCGGGCGGCCGAGCTGCTCCAGAAGCTCGGCGACCTGGTCGCCCACCGCGGCGCGCGAGCCCGCTCGTGAGCGCACCTGCGGCCGGCATCCGTCCGCGTGTCGGCATCTCGGCCTGTCTGCTGGGCGAGGCCGTGCGCTACGACGGCGGCCACAAGCGCGACGGCTACCTGGTGGACTCCCTGGGTGCGCACGTGGAGTGGGTCCCGGTGTGCCCCGAAGCCGAGCTTGGGCTCGGCACGCCGCGTCCGCCGATCCGACTCGAGCAGGACGGTGACGACGTACGGCTGTGCGTCATTGCGACAGGCGAAGACCTCACCGGTCCCATGGCGCGGTGGGCCGCCGATCGCGGCGCCGAGCTGAGCGAGCAGGATCTCGCGGGCTTCGTGCTGAAGTCGCGCTCGCCGAGCTGCGGGCTGGGCGACGCGCCCGTGAGCGATGCGGAAGGCGCCGAGGTCGACCTGCGCTCGGGCGCGTTCGCGCACGACTTGTCGGTTTCCTGGCCCACCCTGCCCCTGGCTTCGGAGATGACGCTCCGCGATCCCGAGCAGCGGGCGTGCTTCCTGGCGCGCGTGTTCGCGTTCGCACGACTGGACGGCGCCCGCGGGCCCGCCGCGGTTCGCGCTCACCACGAGCGCCATCGTCTGCTCGTGGCGAGCCATGCACTCGACGCCGTGTCGACGCTCGACGATCTCGCCGACGGCGACGACGTTTACGCGTACGCCGACGGGTTCCGCACGGCGCTGCAGCAGCTGCCGGCGCGGGATGACCACGCGCGCGCCCTCCGCTTCGCCTGCATGCGCGCGGGGGAGCAGCTGACCACCGCGGCGCGCGAGCAGGTGGCCACCGTGCTGGAGGCGTTCACCGTCGGCAGTGCGTCGCTTGCGACCGCGGTCGACGTCGTGCGCGACATCCTGCCCGACGCGCATCCCCGCGACGCATACCTGCGGCCGGTCGAGCCCGTCTGGGACGCCTACGAGGCGCTCTGAGCGCTACGGCAGGATGCGCCCGTCTTGGGTTTCGATGCGCAGGGTGACGGGGCCCTCGTTCACCAGCTCGACCTGCATGGAGGCGCCGAAGACGCCGGTTGCCACGGGCAAGCCGGTGGCGGCCAGCCCCGCCGCCACGCGCTCGTAGAGCCGCTCGGCCAGGGCCGGCTCGGCCGCCTTGTCGAACCCGGGCCGGTTGCCCTTCTTCACCGTGCCCAGCAGGGTGAACTGGCTGACGACCAGGCAGCCACCGCCGACCTCGGCCAGGGTGCGGTCCATGGGCGTGCGGCCGGGAAACACCCGGAGACCCGCGATCTTGCGGACCGTGGCGTCGGCATCCGCCTCCGTGTCCCCGCGCTCGACGCCCACCAGCAGGAGGACGCCCGTCTCGATGGCGCCCACCTCCTCGCCGTCCACGCGGACGGCGGCGCGGGAGACGCGCTGCAGGACAGTCCTCATCGGTCGGGCTCCGGGTGCGGGTGGAAAGCGGACTCGGCCGATAGAATGGAACGAGATGGCCGCCGAGTCCCACGATCCGCAGACCGAAGCGACGCTGAGCCCCGCCGCGATCCTTACCCGGGATGCGATCGAGGCGCGCGAGGCGGACCAGCTGGCGCCCTACGCCATGCGCGCGGCCGCGAGCCGCGGCCGCATGTACGCCGAGGAGCCGCATCCGTACCGCACCGACTACATGCGCGACCGCGACCGAATCACCCACGCCGCCGCGTTCCGCAAGCTCGAGTACAAGACCCAGGTCTTCGTCAACCACGAGGGCGACTACTACCGCACGCGCCTCACGCACACCCTCGAGGTCTCGCAGATCGCGCGCACGGCTGCGCGGGCCCTGCGCCTCAATGAGGACCTGACCGAAGCCATCGCGCTCAGCCACGACCTCGGCCACGGGCCCTTCGGCCACAAGGGCGAGTTCGTCCTGCGCGAGCTGATGGAGGGGCACGGCGGCTTCGAGCACAACGCCCACGGCCTGCGCGTCGTCGACGTGCTCGAGGCGCGCTATCCCGACTGGCCCGGCCTGAACCTCTCCTACGAGGTGCGCGAGGCGTTCGCGCTGCACAGCCCGCTGGACACGGCGAGCCTCGGGTTCACCAAGGGTCGTCGCCCGCTGCTCGAAGCGCAGCTCGTCGACGTCTGCGACTCGCTCGCCTACCTCTCCCACGACCTCGACGACGGCATCCTGTCGGGCGTGCTCTCGCCCGAGCAGCTGTGCGACGTCGAGATCTGGCGCCTCGTCTGGAACGAGACGGTGCAGAGCCAGCCGCATCTCTCCAAGCGGCTGCACGTGCTCACCACCGTGAAGCGCATCATCAACATCGGCGTGACGGATCTGATCACGTCGTCGCTGAAGCGCCTCGCCGAGGCCGATGTCGCAACGCCCGAGGACGTCCAGCAGCACCCGCACCTGCTCGTGGCGCTCAGCAAGGACATGCACCGCATGCAGCGGCACCTGTCGCACTTCCTGCACGAGCACTTCTACAACAACCCGCGCCTGATGAAGATGGGCGGGAAGGCGAAGCGCATCATCTCGGAGGTCTTCAAGGCGTACCGGGAGGACCCGCGCATGCTCGATCTCGAGGATCGCGAGTGGGCCGAAGCCGTGGGCCTCGAGCGCGCCATCTGCGACAAGGTCGCCGCCATGAGCGACCGCGAGGTGCAGGAGGAGTACGACCGTCTCTTCGCGCCCTTCGAGCGCATCTGACGAGCAAGCACCGCCGCCTTCGGTAGGATGGCGCTGTGCGCATTGCGGTTCCTGGCGCTGCCGGCCTGCTACGCGGAGGGGGACTTCTCGCCGCGACGGTGGCCGCCGTCTTCGCGCTCGCCCTGGTCGCCGAGTCCCGTCCGCCGTCCGA
>JASJAY010000094.1 GCA_030066775.1 Planctomycetota bacterium | reverse complement strand
AGCTTGATCAGGATCTCGACGCGACGGTTCATCGCGCGGTCCGAAGCGGTGCGCTCGGGGAGCACGAGGGGCTGCATCTCGCCCATGCCGTCGACCGCGATGCGGCTCGTGGCGACGCCGTTGTCCGTGAGGACGCCGGCCACGGTCCTCGCGCGAGCGATCGACAGGGCGGTGTTGCTGTCCCAGCCGCTGATCTTGATGGGCTGCGTGTCCGTGTGGCCGATGACCTGGACCTGGGCGCCCGGGTGCTGCTTCACCGCGGCGGCGGTGTCGCGCAGGGCGTTGAGCAGGCGGACGTTGCCCTTGAGCTTGTCGGAGCCGGAGCGGAAGGCGTCGGTCACGAGCACGACCACGCTGTCGGCGCTGCGCTGCTCGACCTTCACGCCGCCCATCGTCTTGAGGTAGGCGGCCAGCTCACCGGCGTTGCCGGTCGAGGCGGCGGCCACCGGACCCGCGTCCATGTCGGGCTCGGGCGCCACCACGGGCGGGAGATCGTCGAGCGCCTCGGCGAGGCGGTCGATGTCACGGCGCAGGGTGTCGTTCTCGGCCGCGAGGCCGTCCAGCTGCCGCATGGCGGCGTCACGCTGGGCGCGCTCCTCGGCGAGCTGGCCCTTCAGCTCCTCGACCTCGCCCGAGGTGGGCGGCGGGTCGTAGCTCACGCCCATCTCGGGCGCGGGCGGTGCCATCTCGGGCGCGGGCGGCGGCAGCATGGCCATCGGCGGCTCCGCGACGGAGGGGGCGGGGGGCGGCGCGCAGGTGCCGCATGCGCGGTTTGCGCGGCTCTTGCACCCGGTGAATGCCGGCAGGCACACCAGGGCGGCGATCATGGCGAGGCTGATCGACTTCCTCATGACGGGTAGCTCCTGTCTGGACTTCGGGAAGGATGACCGCCACAGCGGCCGCCAGAACGGCGGCCAGGCACACCGACTGCTCCCCGCGACGGGGATCCAGGATTCAGCCGGTCACCTCCGCAGCCCCGCTCCCCGGGAAGGAGCGGCCACCGCGGCGGAATCGTCGGAGCGCTAGTTCGGGGCGATGAAGATCTCGACCCGACGGTTGCGGCTCTTGGCGCGCGCGGTGTTGCCGCGCTCGATGGGCTGGGCGGCCCCGAGGCCGGCCACGCTGATCTGGTTCGAGGCGATGCCCGTGTCGCCGAGGAGCTTCTGCACCTCCTGGGCGCGGGCGAGCGAGAGCGCCTCGTTGCTGGGCCAGGGGGACTTGCGGATCGGATCCGCGTCGGTGTGCCCCTCAACGCTGATGCGGCTGCCGGGGTACTGCGCCTGGACGAGCTGGCCGAGGCGGACGACGGCGTTCACCGCGGTGGGGTTGTAGGCGAGCGTCGCCTTGCCGGACTTGAAGGTGTCGGGCAGCACCACGGCCACGCGGCGGCTGCCGTCGCGGGAGGTGCGGATCTCGACCGGCATGTGGATGCCGGCGGCGGCCATGCGCGACTGGAGCTCGCTCTTCATGGCCGTGAGCTCGGCGGGGTCGCCGGCGAAGGGCGCAGGCGCGACGGGGCCGGCGCGCTTGCGGCGCTCCAGCTCGGCGCTAACGGCGGCCAGGCGGGCGCGCTCCTGCTTGCGCGCGTCGATGACCTTGCTGAGCTGACTGTCGAGCTGCTCGACGCGACGGCGGTTGCGCTCCGCCTCGCTCTCGGCCGAGGACGCGCGGGCGTGCAGGTCGCGCATGCCCGTGGCGCTGTCGGCGTACTTCTGGTTCAGCTCCTGGTTCTCGAACTGGAGCTGCTGGATCTGCGCGGTCGCGTCGTCCGTGCTGCGGTTCGCCTCGGCGACCTCGGCGCGCAGCTGATCGTTCTGCTGGCGCGCATCGATGATCTCCGCCTCGAGCAGCTTCGTGCGATTCGCACGACTGCGGGACGCCGAGCACCCCGTGACCACGACCAACGCAGCGAGCACTGCGAACACAACCATCCCCTTGGCAATCACACGCGACATCTCGACCCTCCCGGGAACCCTCGAAACCCGTTGGCAGGACGCCTGGACGTGGGGATTCGAAGACGCCCCGAAGGCACCCGCGAGCAGAACCGATTCCATGGTGTGGAACCGCCTCGCTGGATGCGGCGATCGCCGGGAAAGCCCAGAAAACAGGGCTTGTGAGCAATCGACCTCGGGAGGGGCGACTTCCCTCCGACGGTCCGGCGTCACCGAACCGATGGCGATTCAACCCCCGCCTTTCAGACCCGTCAAGGGCTAAATACAAGATGTCGGGGGAAAAAAGCGATTGCACCCCAAGGGAGCGCGTCGCACAGGTCGAGCCCGAAGGGTACGCACCGGGAGCGACAGAGGTCGCGAACGAGGGAGCGACGACGGCGCGCGCCGGTCAGCCGCCCATCACCCCCTGCATCCACGTCGGGTAGCCGACCTTGATGAACCACTCGATCTGCTCGCCGTAGAGGATCAGCGCGAGCCCGCCGAGCGCGAGGAAGGGGCCGAAGGGGATGTACTTGTAGGAGATGCTGAACATCGCGATGCGGTCGTAGGCGAGCTCCGCCGCCTTGCCGCCCTTGCAGTCGTCGAGCTCGATCGTCCAGTCGAACGCGTCGCCGGAGCGCGCCACCGCGGTCAGCCGCCCCTTCACGCGCACCTCGGCGTCCTCGTCTTCGAGGATCCGCGCCGCCGGGAGCTGCATGGTGAGGTGCACGCGCTCGCCGGCCTCCGCCGCGGGGCCGCCGCGCAGCTCGACGGTCTGCTCGCGAATCCGCACGCGGTCGAACGGCGCCTCGAGCCCCGCCTTGGGCGCCGTCACGACGACCTCGGCCTGCATGTGGCGGCGCTTGCCGATCATGAACCAGAGCCCGCCGAGCACCGCGCCGCCCATCGAGCCGAGCACGAGCGTGTAGAGGGCGTGCAGCGGCCCCACGAAGGCGCCGAGGAAGGCGAGCAGCTTGGCGTCGCCGAGCCCCATCGCCTCCTTCTTGAGGATCGCCGTCCCGAGCCAGCGGACGGCGTAGATCACGCCCGCCCCCACCACCGCCCCCGCGGCCATGAACGCCAGCGCGTCGAGCCAGGGCGTATCGGGCAGGTACCACCCGTCGGGCTGCCGGCGGGCGAAGAGCACGGTGAAGGGCGCCGTGGCGATGCCGAACACGATGCCGGGCTTCGAGATCTTGTCGGGGATGATGCGGAGGTCGAGGTCGATGAACGAGATCGCGACGAGCGCGGCGGTCGCGAGGCAGACCACGACCACGCTGACCGCGTGCGGCATGAAGTTGAGCGCCGCCAGCACGAAGAGGGCCCCCGTCAGCGCCTCGACCAGGGGATAGCGCGGCGAGATCCGCATCTTGCACCCGCGGCAGCGGCCGCGCAGCAGCAGCACGTACGAGATCACCGGGATGTTGTCGAACCAGCGGATGCCCTTCCCGCAGCCCGGGCACGCCGAGGGCGGGTGCGCCAGGTTGAGGCCCCGCGGGAGGCGCCAGATCACGACGTTCAGGAACGACCCGACCACGAGGCCCGTCGCGCCGGCGACGCCCACCCAGAAGGTGTGCATGAAGTCGGGGGGCAGCGCGGCGAGGCTCATTCGCTGGACGGGCTCCCGGAGGCGGCGAGCTCCAGGCCACCGCCCTCGCGGGCGCGATACCCCTGGCCGCAGCGCGCGCAGCGCGGGGCCTCGCCCTCGGGGAGGCGCGCCCCGCAGCGGCACATGTGCCCGACGGCACGGGCCGGAGCGCCCTGCATGAGCACGTAGGGCGGCACGTCCTGGGTGACGACCGCTCCCGCGGCGACGAACGCGCCCTCGGCCAGGGTCACGCCACACACCACGGTGGCGTTGGCGCCGATCGTGACGTACCGGCCCACGCGCGTGAGATCGAACTCCGCCTTGCGGCTGACGTGGGCCCGGGGCGTGCGCACGTTGGTGAAGACGGCGCTCGGACCGACGAACACGTCGTCCTCGAGCTCCACGCCCTCGTACACGGAGACGTTGTTCTGGATCTTGCACCCGGCGCCAATCTGCACCTGGGGCCCCACGTAGACGTTCTGCCCGAGCACGCTGCCTGCGCCGATCCGGGCCCCGCTACACACGTGGCTGAAGTGCCAGATGCGGGCATCCGGGCCAAGCGCTGCGCCCTCGTCCACGACGGCGGTCGGGTGCACGAAGGGCTCGGCCACGGAGGCGCTCAGACCGCGGAGAGCACGAAGGCCTGGAGCAGGCCGCGCTGGTCGTCGGAGAGCTCGGGGAAGAACACGCCCGTGTCGTAGATCCCCTCGTTGACCGCGTGGCTCCAGACCACGACCCCCTCGGTGTCGAGGCGGACGTCCTCGTTGCGCCCCACCCGGGACGCGGGCAGCACCATCGCCACCTGGATCCGGGTCATGGCCGTCATGTCGGCCTTGCAGCGCATCCTGACGCCGGACTCCGAGAGATCCAGCAGCTCGAAGGCCTGTTTGTCCCCGTTCTCCTGGACCAGGGTGCAGGGCATGGTCGCTTCGACGCGGGTATGGCGGCGGCGCTCGGATCCGTCGGGTTGCGACATGGGACGGGTGGCTCCTTGTCGGGGTCGAGGGCTACCATGATATGCGACCGCACCGCAGGGCGATGGGCAACCTTTACGCCCCAAACTGCCCCTTCATTTCGGGAGCCTGGCATGGCCAACCTCAACCGCGTCTTCCTCATCGGGCGTCTCACGCGCGACCCCGAGCAGCGCTCGCTCCAGAGCGGCAACAGCGTCACGAACTTCGGCCTGGCCGTGAATCGCACGTACACGCGGCGGGACAGCGGCGAGAAGGTCGAGGAGACCTGCTTCGTCGACTGCGAGGCGTGGGGCCGCCAGGCCGAGACCATCGCCCGCTACACGAGCAAGGGCCGCCAGCTCTTCGTCGAGGGGCGCCTGAAGTTCGACTCCTGGGAGCGCGACGGCCAGCGCCAGAGCAAGCTCCGGGTCGTCGTCGAGAACTTCCAGTTCCTCGACAGCAACGCCGGCGGCGGTGGTGGCGGCGGCGGCGGTGACTACGGCCGCCAGCCCGTCAGCACCAGCGGCGGGCAGCGCGGCGGCTACCAGGGCGGTGGCGGCGGGGGCGGCGGCGGTGGCCAGCCCCCCATGGACGACGACATCCCCTTCTAGCTGTCGAGCGGGCACGGGGACTGCCGGTCAGGGTCCTGTCCGCCGGATGCTCGCCCCCGCTGTGCCTCTTCGTCCTCGCGTGGGAAGACCACGCGTCGGACTCCTCGGCTGCGCGGTGCCTTCGCCCCGGCGAACCGATCGCCTGCGAATGCCTCGCACCCTGCTGGCGGACGCGCGCTACGGGACAGCCACGATGCGCCGAGGCGTCTCCGCGTGCGCGCGGAGGGCGTCGGCCATCTCGCCGGTGCCTCCGGTGAGCTGCGCCATGGCGGCCTGCTTGCCGAGGCCGACCGCGGGCTGCACGAACGGGTCGATGTCGAGCCCGAGCCCCCACAGCGCGATCGCCGCCTCGTAGAGCATCAGGAACGCGCCGATCGACTCCGGCCCTGCGTCGCGCAGGCGGATCGAGAGGTGCGGCCGGTCGCGCGTGGTCAGCGCGTACGCCGTCGCCTCGCGCTCCGCCTCGAGCACGTCGCCCAGCGTGCTCTCGCCCCCACCGACGTCGACCCGCGGGCCGTCGCCGTGGCTCGGTGCGCTGACGAACGTGCAGAGCCGTCCCTGGGGTCCGTCGAGCAGGAGCTGCAGCAGGCTGTGCTGGTCGGCGGGCCCGCGCGCGGGGAACGCCGCGACGCCGACCGGCTCGCCGTCGTCCAGGCGCCGCTGCCCGATGCTCTCGGAGATCAGTTGCGCACACCACGGACCGAGCGGCGACAGCCGCTCGCCATAGGGCCAGACCACCGAGGTGTGGAGGCCCGCGTGCTGCGCGCGGAAGCTGAGCATGGCCAACGCCAGCGCGGGATTCACGTTCGGGTCCGGCTCGAAGGCGAGCGCGCGGACGGCCTCGGCCCCCGCGAGCAGGCCCGCGGGCGAGACGCCCATCAGCGCGGCAGGCAAGAGCCCCACGGGCGTCAACCCGGAGAAGCGTCCGCCCACGTTGACGGGCACGTCCAGGCAGGCGTAGCCCTTCTCGTTCGCGTGCGCGCGCAGCGGGTTGGGCTCGACGCCGGCGATGAGGGCGATGTGTTTCGCCGCCTGCGCGCCGAGCGCGTCCTCGAGCGCGTGCTCGAAGACGGGGAAGACGCTCGCCGTCTCGAGCGTGGTGCCGCTCTTGCTGACGCCGAGCAGAATCGTCCGCGCCGGGTCGATGTCCTCGAGCAGGGCCTCGACGGCGCTCGGGTCCACGGTGTCGACGACGGTCAGGCGGGGCGCCCCGAACCGCTCGGGCCGGATCGCCTCGAAGACGCGCGCGCTCAGGGCCGAGCCGCCGATGCCCACGACCACGAGCTCATCCGCCTCCGGCGCCTCGGCGGCCCACGCCTCGGCCTGGGCCAGGAGCTCCGCCTGGCGCGGGAGGTCGAGGAACCCGAGCTCGCCCGCGGCGTGGCGCGTCCGGAGGCGCTCCACCCAGGCGGCGACCTTGGCCCCGTCGAGCTCCGGTCCGGGCATGAAGGTGTGGTCGAGCTCGAGCAGCGGCGCTTGTGCGGTCGTCACGGATCCCTCCGCGCGCGATCATCTGCGCGCGGCGGCGGATCCGCAAATGAGGGAGCGGTCAATCCCGGCCCAGCTCCCGCGACCTGTGGGACTCCATGTGCCGGACGTACGACGCGGCTGCCGCGGCCACGTCCTGGCCGCCGAGATGGCCGACGGCGATCGCCAGCTCCCAGCCCAGGTGGTCACCCGGCCAGTCCTTGACGGCCGCGAGCGCGTCCTTGCCTGCGGTGCCCCGCTGCCCCGCATCGGAGAGCGCCAGGGCCGCCGCGCGCAAGAGCTTCACACGATGCCAGCCGGGCTCGCCCACCAGGGCCTTGTCGAAGGCGGCCACCGCCGCGGCGTAGTCGCCGCCGACGAGCTTGGCGCAGCCTTCGAGGTAGTCCTCCTTGACCGGGGCCCACTCGCCGGCGCCTTCGAGCTGGATGGTCCCGCCCGCCTCGACTTCCTTCACGTTGAAGCGCCACTCGCGGCCACGGTCCTTCCGGCAGTTCGGATCGACGCCCACGACCCGCACGTAGACCTTGATCTTGTTCTCACCCTCCGGTCCCGGCGCGATCCCGGGCTGGAGGTTCCCCGAGCGGAACACGCGGCCGCAGACGCTCGTGAAGTACGCGGGGACGCGCCGCATGAAGCCGCCGGTGTTGGCCTTCATCTCGACGGAGGCATCGGGCGGCGAGGCCGTCGCGATCTTCGCGGCGCCGGCCTTCGCCCGCGCCTTGCGCACGATCTCGCGCAACGCCTCGCCCTGGCTCGCTCCCATGGCCTTCATCACGAGCGCCTCGGCGTAGTAGACGAGATGCCACTCGGCCACGAGCGAGTCGCTCTCGGCCTGCTCCTTGGCGTTCGCCGTGAGCGACGCCGGGTTGCCGGCCAGGACCTCCACGTGCTTCGTCGTCCACTCGGCCTGTTCGCCCTCGACGCCCTCCAAGACCTTGCGGGCTTCATCGAAGCGGCCCATGGAGGCATAGAGCTTGGCCGCGAGCACCTTCGAGCCCTCGCCCGCGACCTTCACCATGGCAGCGAGCGCGGGGGCCGCCTCCTTGTACTTGCCGAGGTGGTAGAGCCCGCTGGCGTAGCCGCGCGCGGCCACGCCGCTCGTCGCCGCGGTCGCCTTGAACACCTTCACGGCGGTCGCGTAGTCGCCCGTGCGGTAGGCGTACTCGCCCAACAGCGCCGAGAGCATCGGCGACGGCGTCGCCGCATTGTGCTTCGACACGAGGTCACGCGCTTGGGCGAGCTCGTCCTGCATCTCGAGCACGCGCGCCAACGTGACGACGAAGCCGGCGTCCGCGCGCAGCTTCACCGCCTCGGAGGCCGCCTTGTGCGCGTCCTCTAGCACGTCCTTGCCCTCGGACTGGAACATCGCCAGGTAGGCCTCGGCCTTGAGGTTGTGCATCTCGGGCAGGGGCCGCTTCTCGAGCACCTCGTCCGCGAACTCGATCGCCGCGTTGAAGTACTCGCCGGTCATCTGCACGCGGCCCTTGCGTACGAGCGCGCCCACGTGATCGGGGTTCTCTTCGAGGATCGCGTCGACGAGCTCTTCCGCGTCGATCTCCTCGTCGATCGCCAGCAGATGATCGACGAGCAAGAGCTTCGGTCGCATGTCCTTGGGCGCGATCTCGATCGCCTTCTCGAGGTGCGACTGTCGCTCGGTCATGTCCGTCGCGCGTCGCGCACGCAGGATCTCGAAGCTGGGGCAGCCCGCACTGGCCTTCTCGACCTTCTCGATGTCGGCCCAGAGCTTGGCCTCCTCCTTGCCCATCGCCGCGCCGAGCCGCAGGAAGAAGTCCCAGTAGTCGACGGAGTGCTTGCACGCGTCGCGCAGCTTCTTGATGCGGTTCCAGGCCTTGCGGTAGTTCTTCTTCTCGCCCGAGGCCAGGTACTCGCGCGCCTTGGCCATGCTCTTCTGCGCGCTCTCGGGGATGTCGTCGGCATGGCCGGGACTCGCCGTCAGGGGCAGGAGCAGGAGCGAAGCCAGAAGCGCCAGCACGGCAATTCGGCGGGAAACGACAACGACGGGATCTGCCACCATCTCGCTCTCCTTCGGAAGCCACCCTATCCGATCGGGCGGGCTCCCGGAGGCGTCGAGGCGGTTCTTCCGTCCCGCGTGCGGCGGATCAGAGCTCGTCGAGGGTGCGTCGCGAGAGGGCCTCGCCGCGCAGCGCGTACTGCTCGAGCTCGGTCTGGTACGGGACCCCCGCGTAGGCCGCGAGAAGCACCGGCAGGAAGCGCCCCCGCAGGTCGTCCGGCCAGTCGGCCGCGGCCTTGCGCGCGTCGGCGACCGCGTCCTTGCGCTGCGCCGGATCGGCCAACGCCTGCGCAGCCGCACGCAGGAGCTTGATCCGATGCCAGTAGGGCTCGACCTTCAGCACCGCGTCGAAGGCCTTCGCCGCCCCTTTGTAGTCGCCGCCCAGCATGCGCTTTGCGCCGCGGAGGTACTCCTCCTTGACGACGCGCCAGTCGCCCTCGCCCAGGAACTCCGCGTCGGCGCGGTCCGTCAGCACGATGCGGTTGAAGTACCACACCCGGGACTCGTCGCCGGGGCACGTCGAGCCGCCGCGCATGACGTAGTAGAAGGTCAAGCTCGCCTCGTCCATGGCGAAGCCGGTGCTCGGCTCCCCGTACGGCTGGAACAGCTGGCCGCAGCGCGCCGTGACGTAGGCCGGCACGCGCTTCATGAGCCCGAGCGTGTTGGCCTTCAGGTCCTGGGGACGCTCCGGCAGCGCAAGACGCGCAACGCCCTTGCGCGAAGCCGCAGCGCTGGCCTTGTCGTACTTGAACCGGAAGCCGTTCAGCGCATTGCCGCCCATCGCCTTCCGGAGCAGCGCCTCCGTGAAGAACATCAGCATCCACTCGCCCTCGAGGTCGTCGTCATCGAGGTAGGAGGCGACGAGGTCCTTCATGGCCGCAGGTCGCCCGGCCAGCGAGAGGATCCATCCCCGCGTCCACTTCGCGTCGTCCTCGTCGACGCCTTCGAGCAGGGCGAGCGCCTTGTCGTACTTGCGTAGCGACGCATAGGTGATGGCGGCAAAGAGCGCGTGCGCCTTCGCATCGTGCGCCAGCAGCTGACGCAGCGCGGCCTCGGCCTCCTGCTTCTGACCGAGACGCGTGAGGCAGGCCGCAAGGCCCTTGGCAGATCGCGCGCTGGTGAGCGCCGAGCGGCGAAACGCCTTCGCCGCCGCCTCGTAGGCCCCTGTGCGGAACGCGTAGTCGCCCAGCAGGCCGGCGAGCAAGGGGGACGGACGCTCGTCGAAGTGCTTCTGCACCGTGGCGCGCGCCTCGTCGAGCTTTCCGCGCTTCTCGAGCACCTCGGCGAGGGTGGACACGAACGCGGGATCGGCCCGGAGCTTCACCGCCTCGAGCGCAGCGGTGTGCGCATCGGCGAGGACGTCCTTGTCCTCGTCGTCGTGGATCGCCATGTACGCCTGCGCCTTGAGATCGAACATCTCCGGGCGCTTGGCCCGGGCGATCTGCTCGTTCGCGAAGCGCAGCGCCGCGTTGTAGTAGCCGCCGGCCAACTGCACCTGTCCCTTGCGGACGAGCGCGCCGATGTGATCCGGCTTCGCCTCGAGGATCTCGTCGACCAGCTCCTCGGCGTCGATCTCCTCGTCGTTCGCCAACAGGTGGTCGATCAGGCGGAGCTTCACGCGCAGGTCCTTGGGCGCAGCCTCGACCGCCTTCTCCAGATGCTCCTGCTTGTCGTAGGGATCCGTCGTCAGGCGCGCACGCAAGAGCGCGAACGTCGCGCACCCGGGGTTGGCCTTCTCGACCTGCTCGAGCTCGGCCCAGAGCGCCTCGCTGGACTTGCCCATGGCCTCGCCCAAGCGCAGGTAGAAGTGCCAGTAGTCGACGGAGTGCGTGCACGCCGGCTTGAGCTTGGCCACGCGGCGCCACGCCTTCTCGAGGCTCTTCTTGTCTCCGGCCGCGAGGAGCTCGCGGGCCTTGGCCATGGCGGCCTGCGCGTCTTCGGGCACGTCGTCCGCGTGCACCGGCGTCGCGGTCAGGGGCACGAGCACGAGGGAGAGGAGCAGCGCGACGCAGGTGACGCGCCGGCACAGCACGACAACGGGATCCACCACCATCCAGGTCTCCTTCCCCCGCCACTCTAGCCGATTGGCGGAGGGGACGGAGGCGAGCGGTCGGGATCAGGCAGGCGTGCGCTTGCGTCCGAGCGTGATGAAGGCGGTGATCGCGATGATCACGAACGCGGCCGCGCCGACGAGGCCGGCGTGCATGTCCGCGTAGCGCTTCGCCGCCCAGGCGATCCACGGCACGAGGACCACGATGGCGAGGACGGCCAGGTAGTAGCCGCGGAAGCGGGGCTCGATCACCCAGAGCCGCCACAGGAAGAAGGCGTGCATGCAGAGGGCGGCCCCGTAGATCCCGGTGAGGAAATCGCCGATCGGCGCCCCCTCGAGCGCCAGGGAGCCCGGCAGGCCGAAGGCCAGGAGCCCCGTGAGCATGAAGAACTGGAAGTAGAGCAGGCGCTTGAGCGCCAGCGTCTCGTCGTGGTCGACGCGTTCGGGGGGCGGGGCCTCGGAGCTCATGCACCGCATCGTAGGTCCCGGGCCTGGGCCGTCCCCTTCTCCTCGCCACCGCGTATAGCGTGTCCGCCCGGCATCCGGTTCAATGGCGCGCCCCATGAGCGAACACGACAACGCCCCCATCATCTGGAAGCCCGATCCCGACCTCGTGCAGGACACGCACGCCCGCCGCCTGATGGACAAGGTCGGCGCGGGTGACTTCGACGCGCTCCACGCGTGGTCGGTCGAGGACATCGGCCGCTTCTGGGACACCGTGAACGAGGACCTGGGCCTCAGCTGGTTCGAGCCCTACACGCAGACGTACGACGACGCGCGCGGACTGCCGTGGACGCGCTGGTTCGTGGGCGGCAAGACCAACATCGTGCTCAACTGCCTCGAGCGGCACGTGACGGCGGGCCACGGCGACCGCGAGGCGTTGGTCGGCGAGGCCGACGACGGCACGGTCACGCGCTACACGTACGCGGAGCTGCGCGATGCGGTCGGCCGCGCGGCGGGCCTCCTGCGCGAGCTGGGCATCACACCGGGCGACCGCGTCGGCATCTACATGCCGATGGTGCCCGAGGTCGTGATCGCACTCTTCGCATGCTTCCAGGTCGGCGCCGTCGCGGTGCCCGTGTTCTCCGCATTCGGTAGCGACGGTCTGGCCGTGCGCCTCGAGGACGCGGAGGCCAAGGTGCTCTTCACCGCCGACGGCGGCTACCGCCGCGGCAAGACGAGTCCGATCAAGCCGGCGGCGGACGAGGCCCTGGCCTCCGTACCCAGTGTCGAGAACGTGATCGTGCTGCGCCGCACCGGCGACACGCTGACCTTCAAGCTGAACCGCGATCACTGGTGGCACGAGCGCATCGACGCCCGTGAGCCCGACTACGAGATCGAGGTGCTCGACGCCGAAGCGCCGAGCATGATCCTGTACACCTCGGGCACGACCGGCAAGCCGAAGGGCACGGTGCACACGCACGCCGGCTGCCTCGCGATGATGAACAAGGAGCTGGCCTACGCGTTCGACGTGAAGCCGGACTCGCGCTTCTTCTGGCTCACCGACATCGGCTGGATGATGGGCCCGTGGGAGATGATCGGGGTGACGAGCCTCGGCGGCACCCTGCTCGTCTACGAGGGCGCGCCCAACTGGCCCAACCCCGACCGGCTGTTCGAGATGGTCGAGCGGCACCGCCTCACGCACCTGGCCGTCGCGCCGACGGCCGTGCGCCTCCTGCGCCGTGCGGGCGACGACCTCGCGAGGCAGCACGATCTCTCGACGCTCAAGTACCTCGGCAGCACGGGCGAGCCCTGGGACGACGAGTCCTGGCTGTGGTACTTCGAGCACGTCGGCCAGAAGCGCTGCCCGATCATCAACATCAGCGGCGGTACCGAGATCGTGGGCTGCCTGCTCTCGCCGCTGCCGATCACCGCGCTCAAGCCCTGCACGCTTCGCGGTCCCGGGCTGGGCATGGACGTCGACGTCTTCGATGAAGACGGCCACCCGATCCGCGAGGGCCTGGGGCACCTCGTGCTGAAGCAGCCGGGGCCGAGCCTCACGAAGAGCTTCCTCGGCGACGACCAGCGCTACCTCGACACCTACTTCGCGCGCTTCGGTGAAGGCGTCTGGTACCACGGCGACTGGGCGTACGTGGACGCGGACGGCTTCTGGTTCCTGCACGGCCGCAGCGACGACACGGTGAACGTGGCCGGCAAGCGCGTCGGCCCGGCGGAGGTCGAGGCGGCGATCGTCGCCCATTCCGATGCAAGTGAGGCGGCAGCCATCGGTGTTCCCGATGAGCTCAAGGGCGAAGACGTCGTCGTCTTCGTCGTGCTCAAGCCCGGCGTCGAGGAGACGGAGGCGCTGCGCGAAGAGCTCAGGAGCTCGGTCGTGGGCCAGCTCGGCAAGACGCTCAAGCCGCGCGAGGTGCGCTTCGTCGATGCGCTACCCAAGACACGCTCCGCGAAGATCGTCCGGGGCGCCATCAAGCGCCGCTGGCTCGGCGAGCCGGTCGGCGATCTCGCGAGCGTCGAGAACCCCGAAGCCGTGGACGCCATCGCTGCCAGTCGGTGAGCCCGGCGCGGTACAATGGGCCTTCCGGCAAGGGGAGGCACGCGGATGGCCACACCGCACCCGAGTGAAGACGCTCGACTCCAGGCGCTGAACGCCTACCGGATCCTCGACACACCGCCGGAAGAGGCGTTCGACAACATCACCGCGCTCTGCGCGGAGCTGCTCGATGCGCCCATCGTGCTCATCTCCCTGGTGGACGATCATCGCCAGTGGTTCAAGTCGCGGGTCGGTCTCGACGCCACGGAGACGCCGCGCGACATCGCCTTCTGCGCGCACGCGATCCAGCAGGACGAAACGCTCGTCGTGGAGGACGCGCTCGCGGACGAGCGGTTCAGCGAGAACCCGCTGGTCCTCGGCGAGCCGGGCATCCGCTTCTACGCCGGCGCGCAGCTGCGCACGCCCGAGGGCCATGCCCTGGGAACGCTTTGCGCCATCGACCGCAAGCCGCGGGAACCGGATCCCAAGGACATCGCCCTGCTGCAGCGTCTGGCCAAGCTCGTCATCACCGAGCTCGGACTGCGCGCGCGCGAGGATCGGCTGCGGTCCTATCTCGACGAGCAAGTCGACGCCCAGCACCACAAGGAGGAGCTGGCGGCGATGGTCGTACACGACCTGCGCAATCCCCTGGGTGCGATCGTCCTGGGTGCCTCGGCCGCGCTGGAATCCGGCAAGGGCCTGCCGAGCCCGATCGCGGCAAGCATCCTCGAGTCCGCAGAGCGTGCGCAGCGGATGGTCGCCAACGTGCTCGACATCTGCCTGGCCCAGTCCGGCGAGCTGCGCCCGCACATCGTCCCGATGTCCGTACCCGGCGCGTTGGCCGCCGTCGAGCGCGAGATGACGGCCGTCGTGGGAAAGCGCCACGTCGCGCTCAACGTGCATCCGGCTGGCGGCGAGGTGCGCGCGGATCCGGACCTGATCCACCGCGCGCTCGTCAACCTCGTCGAGAACGCTGCGCGGTACTCGCCCGCGGGCGCCGAGGTCCGCATCGAAGCCGAAGCCGCCGACGGCACCCTGCGACTGAGCGTCTCGGACCGCGGACCCGGCGTGGCCGAGCAGGACCGCGAGCGCATCTTCGAGCCCGGCGTGCAGGCGAACGCGCGCCGCGGCATGCACGGCCTGGGGCTCGCCTTCTGCGATGCGGCCGCGCGGGCCCACGGCGGGCGCCTGCACTTCGAACCCAACGAACCGGGGGGCAGCCGCTTCGTCCTGGAGCTGCCCGCCTGACGCCGTAGACCGGCGTTGCAGAGCGCGCCACGGCGTAGGACCATCATCGATCCCGCGGCCTCGCAGGTCCGCGGGCCGAGGAGCCTCGCCCGATGCTCGAACGACATCCCGTGTTCCCGGGTGTGCCCGGCCCCGTCGTCACCATCATCATGGACGGCATCGGCCTCTCGAGTCGCACAGAGGGCAACGCCGTCACGAACGCGCACACGCCCGTGATGGACCGGCTCTGGCGCGACTACCCCCACACGTCGCTCAAGGCGCACGGCACCGCGGTCGGCATGCCGAGCGACGGCGACATGGGCAACTCGGAGGTGGGCCACAACGCGATGGGGGCCGGCCAGGTCTTCGCCCAGGGCGCGAAGCTCGTGAGCGAGGCCATCCGCGAGGGCCGCATCTGGGAGAGCGCCGGTTGGCGCGAGGTCGTGGCGGCCGTGAAGGAGAGCGGCGGTAGCCTGCACCTGATCGGGCTCGTCTCGGACGGCAACGTGCACAGCCACGTGGACCACCTGCAGGCGCTCGTCGAGCGGGCGAAGGCGGAGGGGCTTGCGCGCGTACGCGTCCACGGCCTGCTCGACGGTCGCGACGTGCCGGAGACCTCGGCGCTCGACTACTTCGAGCCCCTGGAGACGGGGTTCGCGGCGCTCTCCGACGACGCGTTCGACGTTCGGTTCGCCAGCGGCGGTGGACGCATGTTCATCACGATGGACCGCTACGAGGCGAACTGGGACATGGTCGCCCGCGGCTGGAAGACGCACGTGCTCGGCGAGGGACCGACGTACGCCTCCGCCGGCGACGCCATTCGCGCGCTGCGCGAAGCGCACCCCGGCACCATCGACCAGGACCTGCCGAGCTTCGTGGTTGCGGCGGACGGCGAGCCCGTCGGCCGGATCCAGGACGGCGACGGCGTGATCTTCTTCAACTTCCGCGGCGATCGCGCGATCGAGCTGTCGCGCGCGTTCGAGGATGACGATTTCGACGCGTTCGAGCGTGTCGGCCGCCCGCAGGTGACCTATGCCGGCATGCTCGAGTACGACGGCGACCTGCACATCCCCTCGCGCTACCTGGTCGAGCCGCCGGCCATCGCGAACACCTCCGGCGAGTACCTGGCGGCCGCCGGGGTCACCACGCTGGCCATCTCGGAGACGCAGAAGTTCGGCCACGTCACCTACTTCTGGAACGGCAACCGATCGGGCTACTTCGACGAGGCGCTGGAGACGTACATCGAGGTGCCGTCCGACGTCGTGCCCTTCGAGCAGCGCCCCTGGATGAAGGCCGCGGAGATCACCGACGAGCTCCTGCGTCAGATGCAGACGGGCCGCTTCCAGAACGTGCGCGTGAACTTCGCGAACGGCGACATGGTCGGCCACACGGGGCACTACGAGGCCACGCGCGTCGCCGTGGAGGCGGTCGACCTGGCGCTGGAGCGCATCCTCGAGGTCGTCGACGCCATGCAGGGCGTGCTCATCCTGACCGCCGACCACGGCAACGCCGAGGAGATGTACGCGGTCGACAAGAAGACCGGCGAGGTCCAGCGCGGCCCCGACGGCGTGCCCGCCAGCAAGACGAGCCACTCGCTGAACCCTGTGCCGTTCGTGCTCTACGACAACCAGAGCGGCGGCCAGATCCGCATCCGCGAGAATGCCGAGTTCGGCCTCGCGAACCTGACGGCCACCATCGTGAACCTGCTCGGCTATGCCGCCCCCGAGATGTGGGAGCCGGGCATCCTCGCCTTCGATCCCGTTCCGGTCACGTAGCACGCCCCTTTCACGGCGAGCCTCGGGGCTTTCCTGGGGTCCCCGACCCGCCACCGGGGATCATGCGGCCGTGTCGATCGAGATCCTCATCCCCACCACGCGCACGCTGGGCGGCGCCACGCGCGCTCTGCTCGAGGTCATCACGGGCCCGGGCTTCCACAACATCGACGGACCGGAGACCTCGGAGATCGAGGTCGAGCTGATGAACGTCGAGATGGAGGCGTGGCCGAAGCGCGTGCCGACCGACGTCTCCGCCGAGGACC
>JASJAY010000093.1 GCA_030066775.1 Planctomycetota bacterium | reverse complement strand
CCGATCGCGGCACTCCCGATGCCCGGCCACGAGAAGATCTCCTCGGTGATCACCGCGCCCGAAACGAGGAACGGCATGCTCAGACCGAAGAGCGTGATGATCGGCAGCAGCGAGTTGCGCAGGACGTGCTTCCGGATCACGACGCCTTCGTCCAAGCCCTTGGCACGCGCCGTACGCACGTAGTCCTCGCTGAGCACTTCCAGCACCGCTGAGCGTTGGTAGCGCGCCGTGCCGGCCGCTCCTGCCACGCCGAGCACGAACACGGGCATGGCGTAGTGCTCCAGTGCATTGAGGAAGGAGCCGTCACCCATGCCGTGGATGGGCAGCAGCCCGAGGTGCACGGCGAATAGGAGCTGCAGCATCAGGCCGAGCCAGAAGCCCGGCATCGAGTAGAGGAAGAAGGCGCTGACGGTGACGCCGTGATCGAAGCTCGTGTGCTGGCGCACGGCCGTGGACACGCCGAGGCCGATCCCGATCAGGTAGTTGAAGAACAGCGCCCAGAACGCGAGCTTCATCGTGTTCCAGAACTTCGGCCGCAGGTAGTCGAAGACCGGCTGGTTGTGCTGGATCGAAGTGCCGAGATCGAACGTCGGACCGCCGGTCTCGAGCGTCTCCTCGGGCACGAGCAGGTCGGCGTTGCCGCCTTCGTGGACGTACCGACCGGAAGGCGCCTTGACCGTGGGGTACGTCCCGTCGGCGGCGCGCACGATCTCGATGGCTTTGCCCTCGCCCTTGGTCGAGACCAGCCGAATTCGCTCCGGGGGACTCGCAAGCGTCGGCTTCGCCGAGACCATCCGCGTCTCGGCGTCGTAGTGGATCAGCACGCCGGCGGAGTCGAGATCGACATCGGCCGAGAACGCGGACAGCTTGCGCAGCCCGAACCGGTACTGGCCCTCCTTCAGGGGCTTCGCCGGATACGTCCCGTCCGGCGCACGGGTCAAGGTCTGAGGCTCCGAGCCCCAGTCCTGCATGCTCTCCGTCGACGGCTGCAGCAGGATCTCGTCGGGGGGGTCCTGCACGGAGACGCTGACCACGTTGCCGTCATCCGCTCCGGAGACATCGAAGCGCAGCCCGCCGCCCTCGAAGTCCAACACCTCCGGATCGGCGTAGAACATCTTGCGAATGTGCAGGAAGTAGCGCCGCCAGACGGGCAGGTCGTATCCCCACTTGGCGCGCAGGCGATCCAGGTCGGCCTCGGTGACCTTGGCGCTCTCCTTGCCGGTGAAGGGATCGCCGGGGGCGAGATTGACCGCCAGGAAGGTGATCGTGTAGACGCCCCACACGATCAGCAGTCCGATGAAGAGGCGGCGAACGATGTATGCGTACACGCGTTACCGCCTTTCTAGTCCGCCAGCCACCACTCGTGGACGTTGTCGAGCCACTTGAGCGAGGTGACGCGCACGTTCACGAACCGCTTCGAGACGCCGACGATCCCCTTCGGCTCATACAGCATCGTGTAGGGCTGCTCGTCGTAGAGCTTGCGCTGGAACGCCTTCCAGATGCCGTGCGCCTCCTCGCGGATCGCCGGATCGGAGATGTTCATCACGCGACCCCGGTCGATCAGGCCGTCGACGTAGTCGTCCATGTAGTTGACGTAGTTGTAGCGGCCGTTGGTCGACACACTGTGGAAGGTGGGCTTCGGATCGACCTTCGTGGCGATGTACCAGCCTCCGACGTACGCCTGGAAGTCGTGCGTCTTGAGCTTGATCGACATCTGGTTGAAGTCGACCAGCGTGATGTCCACGCGGATACCGATCTGACGAAGATCGGACTCGACGCGCTCACAGATGGCCTGGCGCGTCGGGTTGCCGCTGTTCGTGATGAGCACGAATTCGAACGGCCGTCCGTCCTTCTCGTAGATCCCGTCGTCGTTCTTCTTCCAGCCGGCCTCTTCGAGCAGGGCTTCTGCCTTGTCCGGGTCGTAGGGGTACGGTTGGAGCGACTTGTCCGTCGCCCACATGGAGCGAATGATGAACGGGGCGGCGACGGTGGCGTAGCCGTAGAACTGGCCCTCGACGATGTCGAAGCGGTTGATGGCATACGTCATGGCCTGGCGCACGCGATGGTCGTCGAACGGCCAGCGCTTGCAGTTCCAGCCCATGTAGCCGTACGAGCGGGCGACGTACGTGTAGAGCAGGAGATCGTCGTCGTCGATGACGCTCTGCGCCTGGTCCGGCTGGATGCCGCTCATGATGTCGAGCTCGCCGGCCCGCAGGGCGTTGAGCATCGACTTCATGTTGCCGAAGATCTTGAACACGAGCTTGTCGAGGTAGGGCTTGCCCTTGTCCCAGTACTCGGGATTCGGCTTCAGCGAGATGAACTGCCCCGGCTCGTGCGTGTCGAGGATCCACGGCCCCCCGCACGCCTTCGTGGCGAGCTCGGGCCACTTGGGATAGCCCGACCACTGACCGAACGGCACCTGCCCGAACGTGTGCTTCGGGATGATCATGGTGTCGTTGATGTCCATGATGTTGTAGGGCGTGGCCTTGGTGTAGTGGACCGTGAAGTCACGCTCGCTGTGGATCTCGACGTCCTTGATGAAGTCGACGATCGAGGCGCTCACCCAGGCGACGTCCTCGTCCTTCGCCGCCTCCCAGGAGAAGCGCACGTCGGCGGCGCTGATCGGCGTGCCGTCGCTCCAGTTGCAGGCGCGGAGCTTGAAGCGGATCGACATGTTGTCGTCGGCGATCACCCACGACTCCGCGATGTTCGGCGTGAAGGTCGGCACGCCGTCGAAGTAGTCCGGCTGCTCGGACATGAGCCGCGGGAAGATCAGCTCCTGCACCTCGGAGGCGGATGCGGACGAGGAGAGGAACGGGTTGAAGGAGTCGATGTCCTCCAGCAGGCCGGCGTTGACCGTGCCGCCGCGCTTGGGCGTGCCGCGCTCCGACTCGGACTTGAAGTCCTTCGCCGAACGGAACGCGTAGGTCATGGGCCCGAGGATCTCGTCCCCATCCATGGGACTCGGATCCCACAGCCCGAAGACCTGCTCCTCCTCGGCCTCCTCGGGCTGCGAGAGGTTGATCGTCGCGGCGTCGGCGTCCTTGACGACCACGATCTTGGCGCGCTTGCCGCAGGCGCCGAGCCCGAGGAGCGGGATCAGCAGCGCCAGGGCGGCGAGCCTCCAAGGCAGACCAGAGCTACGCATGGGACCTCCTTGCGGCCGGCGACGGAGCCGGGGCGGGGAGCCCAAGGGTAGCGATCCGCCCGGCGGTTTGAAGGGGCTCCCGCCAACCGGGCGCGGGGGAGGGCGGCCGTACCCTGCTCCGATGCTGATCCTGCCGCTCGCATCCGCCGTCGTGGCCATCGGACTGGGCGTTGTTGCCGGTCTGGGCCTCGTCGTGACCCTCTTCGTGCGCCAGCAGCGCCAGGTCGAGGCGCTGCGCGCCGAGCTCCAGGGCGTGCGGACGATGCACAAGGACGGGGCGGCAGACGTCCGCAGCCGCCTGGAGGAGGCGAGCCGCGTCATGCGCGAGGTCCAGGACGAGGTCCAGGCCCTCGTCGAAGCCCGGGAGTCGGTCGCGACCACCGCCGCCGACGTGCAGATCCTGAAAGGGACCGTGGAGGCCATGGCCCCCGCGTTCGACGGCTTGAACGAGCGCCTCGGTGGCGTGGCGGCCGAGCTGGAGTCGCTCGCGACGCGCGTGGGCGAGGTCGAGCAGCGCGGCAGCGAGGCGGAGGCCGGGGTCGAGTCCGTGCGCGAGGAGTGGCAGCGGATCCAGTCGATGGTGGACAAGAGCGAGCGCCAGCTGGCCGTGTTCGCCGAGGACCGCGAGGCCGAGGAAACCCGGCTCGCGGAGCTGCGCTCGGCGGTCGGCACCCTGCGCGGCACGGTGGAGGAGCGCATCGCCGTCCAGGAGGAGCGCCTCGAGAAGCTCGAGACCGGGCCGCGCGCGCAGCTGGAAGCGGCGGCCCAGGGCCTGGATACGCGCGCGGCGGTCGGGGATGACGGCGGGGAGGCCGAGCCGGCCCCGACGCCGACGCCGCGGCTCCGCCGGGACCCGATCGAGGAGGACGAGGACGACGAGCGCGGCGCGCGCTGGATCTTCCTCGTGATGGCGGGGCTGCTGGCCCTCGCCCTCGTCGCGCAGTACGTGCGCTCGCTCGGCTGAGCGCAGCGGAGGAGGCCTACGACGCGCGTGGCTCCGGAGGTAGGCTACGCAGCATGTCGAACAGCCGCTCCGTGGAAGACCTGCTCGAGTTCAAGGACGACGGCCCCGTCACGCGCAAGCTGATCGAGACGGACCGCACGATTGTGACCCTCGTGTGCCTCAAGCCGGGCCAAGCGATCCCGCCCTTCACGCACAAGCGCCGGGAAGCGTTCGTCACATGCATGCGCGGCAGCGTCCGCATCACGCCCGGCGACGGGCCGGCCCAGCTGAAGGCGGGCGACATCTCCTTCTACGACGGCTCGCAACCTGCCGGCCCCAGCAACCCCGGCACCGAGAACGCCGCCTTCCTCGTCACCCTCGTCCGCAAGAAGGGCCAGTAAGCCCCGAACGGACCTACCGGCCCGGCTTGGTCATCGAGATGACGTTGAGCGCCTTGTCGAGCTCGCGACGCGGCAGGACATCCTTCTCGATGGCTAGCTCGCGGATGGTGCGGCCGGTCTTGTAGGCCTCCTTCGCGAGCGCAGCGGCTTCGTCGTAGCCGATCTTCGGCGCGAGGGCGGTCGCGAGCATGAGGCTCTGCTCGACGATCTCCTCGACGCGCGCCTTGTCCACCTCGAGTCCCTCGACGCAGCGCTCCTTGAAGCCGGTCGCGGCACCCGAGAGCACCTGGATGCCGTCGAGCAGCACGTCGGCGATCAGCGGCAGCGTGACGTTCAGCTCGAAGTTGCCCGCGCCTCCGGCAGTCGTGACGGTCGTCACGTAGCCCTGCACGAGCATGCAGGCCATGAGCAGGCTCTCGGCGAGCACCGGGTTCACCTTGCCGGGCATGATCGACGAGCCGGGCTGAACGGCGGGCAGCATGAGCTCACCCAGGCCGCAGCGCGGGCCGGAGCCGAGGAAGCGGATGTCGTTGGCGACCTTGGTCAACGCCGCAGCCGCGGCGCCGAGGGCGCCGGCGAAGAAGACGCAGGCCTCGCGGCCGGCCATCTGCTCGAAGCTGTTGCGCGCGGGCTTGAGACGCAGGCCCGTCTTCTCGCCGAGGTGCTTGATCGCAAGGCGGTGGAAGCGCGGGTGCCGGCCGATGCCGGTGCCGACGGCGGTGCCGCCGAGCGCGACCTCGAGCAGGCCGTCGTACGCGTGCACGAGGCGCTGGGCCGAGTGCGCGACCTGGGCGGCGTAACCCGAGAACACCTGCCCCATACGGATCGGCGTCGCGTCCTGCAGGTGCGTGCGGCCGACCTTGACGATGCCGTCGAACTCCTCCGCCTTCGCCTGCAGCGCGGCGGCGAGCGAGGTGAGCGCGGGGATCAGCTGCTCCTTGGTCGCCAGCGCGACCGAGACGTGCACGCTCGTCGGGATCGTGTCGTTGCTCGACTGCCCCATGTTCACGTGGTCGTTCGGATGCACCGGGGCCTTGTCGCCCGGCGCACCACCGAGGCGCACGTTGGCGAGGTTGCTGAGCACCTCGTTCATGTTCATGTTGCTCGAGGTGCCCGAGCCGGTCTGGAAGACGTCGATGGGGAACTCGTCGTCGTGCTTGCCGGCGATGACCTCGTCGGCGGCCTTGCGGATCGCGCCGGCCATGCGCGGCTTGAGGAGCTTCAGCTCCTGGTTCGCCTTGGCGGCGGCCCACTTGAGGGCGGCGAGCGCGTGGATGAAGCGCGGGCGCATGGCCCGGCCGGAGACCTGGAAGTTGTCCACGGCACGCTGCGTCTGGGCGCCCCACATGTGCGCCGCGGGCACCTTCACGGTCCCCATCGAGTCCTTCTCGCTCCGCATCCGCTTGGCCATCGTGCGCTCCCTTCCAGGCGTCGTTCCCGGGTACGAGGGCACGGTAGCGCCGCGGCCGGGCGCTGCCTCAGGTTGCCGGAGCGCGGAGCGCGCGGTCCAGGTCGTCGATCAGGTCGTCGGCGTCCTCGAGACCGACCGAGAGGCGCACGAGATCGTCGGTCACGCCGAGCGCCGTACGCTCCTCTGGCGTCAAGTGCGCGTGGCTTGTGAATCGCGGCAGGCTCGCGAGGCTCTCCACGCCGCCGAGGCTCGGCGCATTCGCGATGAGCTCGAGGGCGTCGATCACGCGGCGTGCGCCGTCGCCGCCGCCCGTGACGCGGAACGAGAGCATCGCCCCGGGACCGGCCCCGAGACGCTCGAGGAGCGCATGCTGCGGATGAACTTCGAGCCCGGGGTAGCGCACCTCGAGCACGGCGTCGTGGCCGTCGAGCCAGCGCGCGACGCGGCCGGCCGTCTCCGCCTGCCGCCGCGCGCGGACGTCGAGCGTCTTCATGCCGCGCTCGATGAGCCAAGCCGTCTCGGGGTCGGGCACGGCGCCGTAGAGCCGGCGCGCGTTCGCGAGCGCGGCGACGTGCTCCGCGCTTCCCGCCAGCAGCCCCCCCATCACGTCGCTGTGTCCCGCCAGCTGCTTGGTCGCGCTCTCGAGCACGAGGTCGGCGCCTAGGGGCAGCGGCCGCAGCTGTGTCGGGCCGGCGAACGTCCCGTCCACGACGAGCAGCGTCTCCGTGGCCTTGCACGCCGCGGCCACGCGGGGCACGTCGACGAGGCGCAGGCTGGGGTTGGTCGGCGTCTCGGCGAAAAACACGCGCGTGCCGTGGAGCCGCTCCTCGAGCGCATCGAGCGCGTCGAACGGCACGACGTCGAGCACGAGCTCGCCGCGCTCGACCATGTGGTCGAGCAGCGCGCGCGTGCCGCCGTAAACGTCGGCCATCACGGCCACGCGGTCCCCGGCGCGGCAGAAGGCCTGGACCACTGCAGCGACGGCGGCCATGCCCGAGGCGAAGAGCACGGCGCCCTCTGCGCCGTGGAGCGCGGCGAAGCGCGCCTCGACCGGCTCGAAGTTGGCGTGCCCGTAGCGCGTATAGAACCCGCGACCCGCGTGCGACGCGTCCACGAGCGCGTCCGTGTTCTCGAACCGGTAGGTCGTGGCGCGCTCGACGGGCGTGTTCACGGGGCCCGAGCGACGCTCGCCGTCGTCGGGGCCGTGCACGGAGGTGGTACCGGGACCGGGCATTGGCGGCAGTCTACGCGGCCGGCAATCCGGCATGACAGGTCGGTTGGCGCCACCACGGAGCCTGTGTGGCGACCAATTGAAGACACCCCCCGCGCCGAAGCGCGGAGGGTGCGGGGAGTGAGGGTGTGATGGGCGTCGGAGGCTAGTTGGTGGCCGGGAGCTCGATCTCGAGGATCAGCGCCGGGGGCTCGCTAGCGGTCGTGCCGTCGGCATCCGAGAGCTTCGCGAGGTCGCTGTCGTCGTCGAAGTCGCTGTCGACTGCACCGCGGAGGCGGTACTGGCTGCGGGTCCGGTTCGAGTCCATGTCGTCCTGGACCTGCTCGGTCACGTCGAGCTCCTTGGCACCGACCACGTCGATGTCGGTGATCTGGGCGAAGCCCGTGTCCAGGGTGAGCATGCCGAAGCTCTGCGGGAAGATGGCGCCGAAGTTGACGTGGTCGACAAGCACCAAGGCCATGGCGGCGTTCGGGTTGTTGGTGACCTCGTCCACGGCCAGGCGGAGCTTGGCACTGCGAATGACGGCGCCGGCCGGGAGACCGGAGAGGTCGAACGAGTAGATGCCGTGGGCGCGCTGGGCACCGCCGGTCGCCTGCGCCGGGCCGTCGCCGACGTGCGGCGGAAGCGTACTGCTCGCGTTGACGTCGAGGTTGTCGCCGAACACGACGCCGTCGAGCTCGGCGGTGCTCTCGATCGTGACCTGCTGGATGACGACCTGATCGTCCTCCTCTTCACCGCCACCGCCGCCGCCGCAGCCGGCGAGGGCGATCGAGGCGCCGAACACGGCCGTCAGGGCCAGGGGACGAAGGACGGAACGAAGGGTGCTGAGGGGGTTCATCTTGGACTCCGGGGATCGCTGGGGGGCACTCGGGGGGAGCGTCTTGCTCTTCTCTCCCCCCCAAGCGCAGGGATCCCGGATCCGTTACAACGCGTCCGAATCTCGGGGGTGTGAGGCACACCCCCGCCCCACGGAGCGAAGCCCCGCGGGGCCCCACCCCCAACTCCGCCTCCGCGCTACGCGTCGCACACGACGCTCCGCGCTTCGCGGTCGCACGCATTCGCGTGCTCCAGCCACCTTCGCAGGCGTTCGCGTTGGGAGGACTAGAGCTCGGCGACGATCGCGGCGAGGACGGAGGGGGCATCGAGGGGCAGGACGTAGCGACGCGTGGGGCCGGTGACGGCCTTGTCCGTCTTCTCGGCCTCTTCGCCGTTGCCGGCGCCCACCAGGATGATCGGCAGCTGACGCGTGGATCGGTCGGCGCGGAGCTGGCCCACCACGTGGCGCGCGCGATCGGGACCGTCCTGCATGTCGATCACGATGATGTCGGGGCGGAACTCGCGCAGCGCGGGGGCGAGCTCGCCACCCGGCTCGCCCGAGCGGACGTCGTGACCGGCGTCGCCGATCGTCTTGAGCGCCGCGCCGACGCGCTTCTCGTTGCCGCCCAGGATCCAGACCTTGCGCACGATCACGGGCTCGCGCTTGGTGCGCACACTGCTCGTCGGGGAGGGCTCAGGCTGCTTCGACACGGGCGGCTCCAGACACCGCGGCCCGATTCGGGCCGAAGCGGAGGAGTGTAGCGCGTTCGGGGACGGGCCCGCATGGATGCCAGGGAGCCGCCTCTGGCCCCGCCGGTGCGCGAACTCGCCTACTCGGTGCCTAGGCGCTTGCGGATCGTGCGCAGCCAGCCCTCGGGCACGGCCGACAGCGGGACGGCCAGCCCGAGCGCGTCGTTGGGGCCCAGGGTCGCCGCGGCAATGCCCACGAGGCGCCGCTCGGCGTCCACGAGGCAGCCGCCGCTGTGGCCCAGCCCGATCCACGCGTCGGTCTTGACCCACCGGAGGCTGCCGCCCTCCCGCTCCAGGCCGGCCACGGCGCCGCGCGTGAGAACGACCGGGGTGCGCGCGTGGGCGGAGCCCTCGGCGGGGTACCCACATACGGCCACCGGCGAGCCGAGGCGCAGGGCCTCGTCGTCGCCCAGCTTCACGGTCGGCAGGGCAACGTCCTTCCCTAGGCGTCGGCCGAACACGTCGGTCGTGATCTGCAGGAGCGCCAGGTCCTTCGCCTCGTCCTCGTGCACGAGCCGCGCGAGGAACGCCTGGGTGGGCGCCGTGTCGAAGCGGCTAGGGAACGCGACGAGGATGCCGTTCTGCTGGACCGGGCCGCCGCGCTCGGCGGTCTCGAGCACGTGGCGGCAGGTGAGGATCAGGCCGTCGGGCGTGACGCACGCCCCGCTGCCGCCCGCGTCGCCCTTGACCGTGATCTCCACCGTGCCGGCGGCGACACGCTCGTCGGGATTCAGCCCCTCGGTGTCCATCACGGGGGGCCACGTGACGTCGGGCGGCGGGCCCGGGGGCTCGTCGAAGGCGAGCGCGAGCCGGTAGTTGATCTCGGGCTCGTTCGCGTTGCGGTTAAGGACGCCGAGCACGAAGTGCCGCGGCGTGTCCGGCGGCTCGGAGAACGCGTGATCCAAGCGCTCGTCCACGCGCGGCGACATGGCGCGGCGCATGATGCTCCCGTCCGTGCGACGGATGAGCAGGAGGTCGAGCGGCGCGTCGGCACCGTAGAGCACCGCGTGCAGGGAGACGGTCCCCGCCGGTACGCGCATGCGGTACCACGTCACGCCGGGCAAGCCGGCGCCCACCTTGCCGTTGATCCATGCGCCGGGCACGAGCAGCGGCGGGTCCGTATCGCCCCAGGTCCCGCGCCCCGCCCGCAACGGGATGGTGCGCATGCGCAGCGTCACGCTGACCGGACCGCAGCCGTCGACGAGCACGACCTCGAGGTAGTACGTCCCCTTCGGCAGCTCGCGAATACCGCCTACGAGGAGTCGCTCGCGCGGGCCGGTGGACAGCGCCATGTAGTCGGCGTCGCCGGCGCCCGTCGCGATCGGCGAGCTACGGCGCAGGTAGAGGTCCACGTCCGCGCCGGCGCCGTTCTCCGCCTCGACCTCGAAGCCCGAGACGCTGCGTTCGATCGGGATCTGCACGCGCCGCAGGACGGGATGCCAGTCGCCGCCCAGGCCGACCGTGAGCGGCTCGCCTGCACGCAGGATCGGCACACGGCCGGGACTCATCCCGGCGCCGTCCTCGTAGACCCAGAACGCGCGCACGCGCACCGCGGTCTTGGTGCCGTCCGCGACGCTGCGCTCGAGCTTCAGCGTGTACTCGCCGGGGGGGCTCTCGGCGCGCGCCACGACGATACGCCGCGGGGCATGGCCGGCGCGCCACGTGTCGCTGGGCCCGCGCAGCTCGTACCGCACGGTGCGGTCCTCGGCGCCTTCGATCTCGAGCACGAGCGAGCGCGCGCGCGTCGGCACGAAGCTCTTGAGCGCGAGGCTGCGCGTGTCCGTGTCGAGCGCACCGACGAACTCACCGCCAGGCAGGATGCTCTCGGGCCCGCCCGGACGATCGAGGAGCGCGACGATCTCGATGCCTGTGCCGACGCGTTCGGCGCGCGGGTTCTCGACCGTGACGAACCAGGTGCCCTCGCGCACCTTCGCGTCGGTCGTCTTCGTGACGGTGACGAGCTCGCGCAGCGACGAGCCGCGGCTGACGACGTCGGCGTCCTCGGCGAGGTTGCCGGCCGCCGCGCGCCCCCGCTTGAGATAGAGGTCCACATCCTCCGTGCCGCACACGGCGACGTGCAGCGCAAGCGCGTCCTCGGGCACCTCGATGCGGGCCGTCCACCGCTCTTGACCCGGCGGCAGCATGTGGCGCTGGGCCGCACCGGGCTCGAGGCGTACCGGCGTCTCGTCGCGCGCGGAAGCGCAGGGCACCGCCGGAGCCACCGCCAGCCCGGCCAGGCAGACGAGGAGGGTTCCGAGCACGACCGAACGCATGCCCCATGAGGCCCGGGGCGACGCCGCGAGTCCAGCCCTACGTTGGGCGGCACGCGGGAAACCGGGGCCGGGAGCTCAGCGCTCGCTCTGGAGCTCGCGGAGCAGCGCGCGCACGATGCGCTTGCGACCGCCCTTCGCCTCCATGCGCACGACCATCGGTGCGGGCACGCGGAAGCGCATGGACGGGCCGTACCCGGGCGCCGTGGGCCAGGCCCCCCCCACCGCCTTGCGCGTCGCGACCGTCTTGCCGTCGAGGGTGCGCACGCGCATGCCCACGCCGGCATCGGGGGCGCCGCGGCACACGAAGAGGTAGGTGATCCCCGGCACGCAGATGGCGAGACCGACCGGCGCCCAGCGGCTCCCCGTGCGCGCCTTGTCGGTCGGGTCCATGTTGGTGCCCATGTGGACGGGCGCGGCCCCGAGTACGTCGCGCGGGTAGAGCTTCAGCGTCTCGAGCGTGGACGGCGACTGCCGGCGGGTGTGGCCGCCCGTGAACCGATACGTGCCCGGCTGGTACGGCCGGAACGAGTAGAAGTGCCCGCGACCGGGTCGGCGGCCCGATGCGAAGTCGCCGTGCCGGCCGCTCGTCGCGTCGCGCCCATCGGCGAGCACCCACTTCTCACGCAGCTCCATCTGCACGCGGCGATGGTGCAGCGGGTTCGCCTCGGGCACCCAGAGCACGGCCATGTCGCCCTCTTCGAGCGTGAACGTGAGCGGCTGTCCCTCGACCAGGCCGCGCGTGACGTCGGGGATCGGCGCCAGGATCTCGGGCTCGACGCTCCGGTCCGCGTCGAGCGCCGTCATGCGCACGCCGTAGGTGCCCGCCGAGCTCCACGCCCCTTCGACGACGAGGCGATAGGACGGCAGCGGCGTGTCCGGCTCGAGTGGCGGCACGCGGAAGCGCAGCGTGGGGAAGTGTACGCCCGCCTGGCGCCAGGCGTCGGAGTGCGCGATCTCCTCTTCTTTGCCGCGCAGCACGCGCAGACGCACCGCGCCGGCCGAGCCCTTCGTAGTGCGCACCTCGTACGCCGTGCCGGGCTCGACGACCAGCTCCCACTCGTTCGTCTCGCCGAGCAGGAGATCGCCGACGCGGAACGCGCCGCCCTTCGGCGACGGCCCGAGGAAGCGCTGGTGCGGCTTCGCCGGCTCGTCCTTCCAGTCGAGGCTCTCGAGCTTGACCTTGCCCTTGCCCGTGCCGGCGGAGAAGCCGCGCACGCGGATCTCGGCGACGTCGTCGGACTCCGCATTCCAGACGAGCACCACCTCTTCGTCCTGGCCCTTGGGGCCGGCGCGCACGGAGGACTCCGCCTGGGCGCCCCAGAGCAGCTCGAGCACGGGCCGCGCGAGCGTGCCGGGGCGGGCGGTCACGCGATAGCGCACGCCGGCGCGGCACTCGAAGAGGAAGGCGTGGTGGCCCCCGGGCGCCTTGACGTGGAACGACGTCCACTTGCCGTTCGCGCGGATGCGGCGCGGCGCAGCGTCGGCGCGTTCGGCGCCGGAGACGAGCAGGGCGCAGAGCACCCCGAGGACGGCGAGGGTCGGGATGGGCCTCGGTCGGCCCCCGGCCCCGGGGTACCGTGCCGCCCCATGACGCAGTCGTCGGTCGGTCCTGTGGTGCATGCGCTCGTCTTCTGTCGGGACATCGAACTCGGCAAGCGAGGCGAAGTCACCCTCAAGAACGTGCTCGAAGTGCTTCCGGTCGAGTCCTTTCCGAGCGATGCCGGTCCGCTCACGATCGTCGCGTTCGTGCGCGACCTGCCGGTGGGCACCGGCGAAGGGGCCTTCGTCCTGCGCGCGCCGGGCAGCGAGGGGGAGCCCCTGGGCGCGTGGCGGCTCGAGATGGAGGTGCAGGAGGCCCATCAGGGCCGCCAGCAGTGCATCAACCTCCAGGTGCCCAAGCTCGTCGTGAACGAGGCCGGCTGGTACGAGGTGGCGTTCTTCTACAACGAGCGCGAGCTGGCCTCGAATCGCTTCCTCGTGGGCGTTCTGGCCTAGGGCTGTCGCGAGCAGGCGCGCCTCGCGGTTCATCGGGCGTCCGGCACCTCCGCCGGCCCGGATGCCCCCATGCCGACCCGCGCCCACGCCGCCTTCCTCTTCGCGCTGCCCGTCCTGCTGCTCCTCCCCGCCTGTGGTGGAGGCGGCGGGGGCGGCACCTCGGCGCCGGCCCTGACCTACACGTTCACCTCGTTCGCCTATCCCGGGGCGTCTGCAACCGGCGCGCGGGGGATCAACGACAAGGGCGAGATCGCGGCCTACTACCACGCCTCCGCCGCGGAGACCGACACGCACGCGCTGCTCGTCGTCGGCACCACGATGACCGTCATCGATCCGCCCACCGCCCTGAACGACGCGCGCAGCTTCGGCATCAACGGCTCGACCGAGGTCGTCGGCTCCTATCAGTCGCCGACCGGGCAGCTCGGCTTCGTGCGCGCGGGAAGCGGCGCCTTCACGGACATCGCCTACCCCGGCTCGACCGGCACGACGATCCGCGGGAACAACGACGCGGGCGACCTGGCCGGTGAGTGGGACGACACCGGCGGCGTGCGCCACGGCTTCACGCGCATCGCGGGGACGTTCGCGTCCATCGACTTCCCTGGGGCGCCGAGCACGCGCGCACGCGACCTCAACAACCTCGCGCAGGTCGTAGGCCACTACGACGACGCGTCGGGCGGCCTGCACGGCTTCGTGCTCGATGCCGGCGTCTACGCGACGATCGACTACCCGGGCGCCGCCGGCAGCATGTGCGGCGGCATCAACGACGCCGGCACGATCGTGGGCGCCTACGTCGACGCGGCGACGGGCGCGCGCCGCGGCTTCGTCCTCGCGGCCGGCGTCTTCACCCCGTTCGACTACCCCGGCGCGGGGGAGACGCTGCCGACGGGCATCAACAACCTCGGGCAGATCGCCGGCGAGTACGTGGACCCGAGCGGGGCACGGTTCGGCTTCGTGGCGACCCCCACGCCGTAGCCGAACCGTTCGCTACCGCTGCTTCATGCGCGCGACCGCTTCGCGCGCCTCGTCCCGGAAGCGCACGATCCGGTCGTCGAGCAGGGTCGGGTGTCGCTCGAGGTGCGTCTCGAGCCGCGCCAGGGTGGCGACCGCGTCGGCGCGCTGGGTCAGGCGCGCGTGGCAGATCGTGAGGAACGCCAAGTCCACGGCGAAGAGGCCCGGCTCCCGGCCCTCGTTGAACGTGCTCGCGGTCTTCAGGGTCGCCAGCGCGCCCTGGTGGTCGCCGATACGTGCCCGCACGGCGCCGAACAGCGTCGTCCGGCGGCGGTCCTGCACGTTGCGGTGGCCGTGGGCGCGAACCATGTCCGCGGCCAGTCCCCATGCGATCCCTCGATCGATCGGTCCGAGGCGCCGGCGCGCCACGGCCCGCCAGAGGTAGTCCGCCAGACCGTCCGCGCTCCCGTGGCGCCGATAGGCCTCGCGCAATGCAGCCTCGCGCATCGCCGGGTCCAGGTCGTCGCGCTCGCGCAGCATGGCGATGACGCGCGTCGTGTCCTTCTCGGTGCGATGGACGCCGTCCACGATCTGGCGTGCCCGCTCCCGACGCGCAAGCGTCTCGCGGTGCCCACGCAAGCGCTCTCGGATGGGCACCGTGTCGAGGATCCGGACCCGCCCCGTCGTCTCGGCGGCGGCGAGCTGTGTGCCGTCCGGACTGAAGGCGAGTCCCGGGATCCAGGTGGCCAGGCGTCCGCGCGTGAACACGAGCTGTCCCGTGTCGGGGTCCCACAACCGGATGGCCCCGTCGCGGCCGCCGGTTGCCACGCGCCGCCCGTCCGGGCTGATCGCGAGGGCGAGGATGCCGCCGCCCTCCCGCGACCGGACCAGCGTCCCGTCCTTCCGGCGCCACACCTTGAGGTGCCCGTCCTCCGAGGCCGTGATCAGCCGATCGGCCCGTGGGTCGAAGACGAGGCGGGTGATCATCTGCTCGTGCGCCTCGGCCGACCACACGCGCTCGAGCGTCTCTGCGTCGCGCAGCTCGAGCCGGCCGTCCGCCGTTCCCACGGCGAGCAAGCGGCCGGACGGATGGACTGCGAGGGCGCCGCCCCCGCCCTGCACCTTCTGCGTCGCGATGCGCGCATGGCGCGCCAGGTCCCACACGTGGATCTCGCCGGATCCCGCGGCGACGTAGAGCCGCGCCCCATCCGGCGCGAACACGATCTGGCGCAAGAAGTCCCCGTGTCCGCCGAGCCGGGCGCGAATCGTGTCCGTCGCCACGTCCCAGAGGACGACGTCGCCGTTGCGGTCGCCGGCCGCCACCGTCCGGCTGTCCGGACTCACGGCGACGCGCATGATGGTCCATCGGTTGCCGATCCAAGCCCGGCGTTGCTCGCCCGTTCTCGCGTCCCAGACCCGCAGGACGCCAATGCCGCCGGAGACGAGGAACGCGCCCGAGGGCGCATACGCCACGTCCCACACGTCGTCGATGTGACCCGTGAGCATCGTCGGGTCCGCATCGGGGTCGAGGCCCCACTCTTGGATGCGGCCCCCCCGGCCTGCGGTTGCGGCGCGCGTGCCGGACGGGTGGACCGAGAGCGCATAGAACGGGAGCGGATCCTGCCACGCCACGAGCGGCTCGAACGTGGTCGCGTCGTACGACGCGAGATGGATCACGGACCCGAGCACGAGGCGGCGCCCGTCGCGTGCGATGCCCACGCCGTTGACGCCGGGGCCGAGTCGGGACGAGGTGGTCCGATGGAGGCTGCCGTCCTGCACGTTCCAGACGTGCACGTGCGGCAGCTCGCTCGGCGTGACGAGGAACCGGTCCCCGAGGAACGCGATGTCGTGCAATCCCTGCGGCCCCACGCGGCGCGTCCAGCGCGCGTCGCCCGTCTCCAGGTCCCACAGGCTCGCGTGCCCGTCCCAGTGGCCGCACGCGACCAAGGGCAAGGTGGGGTGGACGTCCAGGCTGAGGATGCGGCTGCGGGTCTGAAGCGACGACACGGGGCGCCCGGACTCGGCAGCGATCACCCGCACGATGCCGCTGTCGCCGCCGATCGCCAACCGGCGGCCGTCGCCGCTCCACGCGAACACCTCGCCGCGCTGCGTCGCGTCGATGAGGACGCGACGACGGCGATCCGGCCAGGACCAGATCTCGACGCCACGCGTGGCACGGACCGCAAGTCGATCACCAGCCGGACTCCACGCCAGGGCTTCCGGCGCCCCGTGGGTCTCTAGCCGGAACAGCTCGGCCCCCGACGAATCATCGAAGATGCGCACGGCATTCGGCGCCGCCGCCGCAAAGACGTCACCTGCGGGGTGATACGCCACATCCGAAACGCGACCCGGGCCGACGTCCGTCGTGCGCAGACTGCGGTCGAAGCGGCTCTGGACGTGCTGCCACTCCCACCCGCGGTGATCCGCCGGCGCCGCGTCGAGGTGTCGACGTGCGGCCTCGACATCGTGTGCGTCCAGCGCGGCATCCCCTGCGGCCACGAT
>JASJAY010000092.1 GCA_030066775.1 Planctomycetota bacterium | reverse complement strand
CCGCGCCGCGCGCGCGAAGGGCGTGGGGAAGCCGCGCTTGCGCGGGTTGGTGCGGACGTGCTCGGGGATGTGGCCGCGCAGCGCCTCGCGCAGCGCGCGCTTGCCCTCGCCGTCGGGCCCGATGAGCCACGCGGCCGGGAGCCCGCACGCAACCGCGGGAACGTCACCCAGGCTGAGCACGGGACGCCCTTCGAGGCCATGCGCGCTGGTCACGCGATCCTCTACGTGCAAGAGCCCGCGCAACGTGCCCTCGCGCTCCTCGCGGAGCAGCGCATCGAGGAGGGACTCGTCCTCCGCGAGCGGGATCGGATCGGGCGCAGGCAGGTCCCGGAGGAAGGCGTCGCTCAACACGGGCTGCAAGTCGTCGAAGCGCGAGAACGCGGCGCGCAAGCGCGCCTCCGGGTTCGCGCCGCCGGACTCGATCTTCGCGCGCAGGCCCTCGTACCCCTTGGTCCACGGCCCGGCGCGGCCGAGGGCGAGCGCGGTGCGCGCGTAGCCGCCGAAGAGCTCGTCGCCCCCCGTGCCCGTGAGCACGACCTTGCCGTGTTCCTTCGCGCGCAGCGCCATGCGCCACAGCGCGAGCGAGCCGGGCCCCATCATCGGGATCTCGAGCGCACGGATCACGTCGGGCAGGTCGTGGATCAGGTCCTCGTCGCGAAGGTCCACGACTTCGTGCGGCAACCCGTGCATGGCGGCAACGGCAGACGCGTCCTCCGACTCGTCGAGCGAGCCGTCGGGCGCGTCGAACCGACCCGTCAAGCAGAGCACGTCGTCGCGCCCACAGAAGGCGGCGACGGCCGACGAGTCGAGACCACCGGAAAGGAACAGCGAGACCGGCCCGTCGACGTTCGCGGCGCGCTGCGCACTGGAGGCAACCGCCTCGCGTACCGCCTCGACGGGATCCCCCTCAAGGGGCTCCTCCGGAAGCGGCACATCGACGGCGAGGTCCACCAGGTCCCCGAACACCGTCGAGAGGATCGTCACGCCGCGCACGGGATCGATGCCCTCGAAGGGCATGCGCCGTCGCGGCCGCTGGTAGTGCAGGAGCTCGGGCACGCCGGCGTACGAGAGCGTGCGCAGCGCCGGCATGGCGGCGAGCAGGGGCTTCAGCTCGGAGGTGAACCAGAAGGCGCCGTCGACATAGGTCACGAAGAGCGGCTTGATGCCGAGAGGATCGCTCCACAGGACGAGGTCACCCTCGGCGCGCTTGTAGTGGGCGGCTGCACCCATGTTGCCCGTCAGCACGGCCGCGTCGCCCGACCCGGCGGACAGCCGACGCGTGTCGTTCTCGCGAGGGTCCGTGTCGAGCAGCTCGCCGTTGAAGACGACGACCTCTTCGCCATCGCCCAGCACGAGCGGCTGGTCGCCCTCGGGGCCGCCGCGGATGACGAGCCGCGCCGCCGCGACGCCGAACGGCCCGTCGACGTACACGCCTTCCTGATCCGGACCGCGATGGCGGATATACGGCAGGAGCGCGCGCAGCGTCGACTCCGCCACCGGCCCGCTCGATGCGGGCTGCAACACGCCGACGAAGCCGCACATGACTAGCGCGCTCCACTCACGTGCGGGCGCAGCACGGCGAGATAGCCCAGACACACGGGATCGAACGACAACGACTCGATCTCTCCGTGGGGTGCGAGCAGGCGGGCGAGCGCGCGGCGATCGAATACGTGCAGGTGCCCGGGCGCGGGTTCGAGCGACAAGCCCTTCACCAGCGAACCGATGCGCGTCGCCTTGAGCACGCGCTTGAGGAAGAGGATCGGGCGATCGGCCGGCACGTAGATCAGGAAGCGGCCATCCCTCGCGAGCAACGGGGCCAGCGCGCGCAGCGCGTGGTCGGGCTGCGGCAGGTGCTCGAGCAGCGCCGACAAGACGATCAGGTCGGCACCGCGGTCTCCGAGCGCGGTCGCCAGCGCGTCGGGCGCCGTCACGTCGCTCACGACGGTCGACACGTTGTCTCGTGATGCCAGCGGACAGGCGTCCAACACGTGGCGATCGATGTCGACGAGCACGAGCCGCTCGACCGACGACGCGTAGCCGTCGGCGATCCAGCCGTCCTCGCAGCCGACGTCCACGACCACCGCGGGACGGAGGCGCTGGACCGCATCGACCACGAGCCGCTTGCGGCGGTCCTCGATCGCGCGCACGACCCGACCGGCCCGCGCGCGCCACGCACCCATGGCGTGCGTGCGGTTCAGCGTCTCGTTCCACGCCGTGAGGTCGGGCGTGGCGAGATCCGGCGCGGGGGGGTGTGTCGTGGCGACGCTCACCGCGGCATGGTCGGCGTGGGCGGTCATTTCCTCGTCACCCGCGACGAGTGCCCCCTTGGGCGATTCGCCTGAATACCGGCCACGCGATTAGGTTCTGTTCGGTTTGAAGACCAGCTTCGTCATCCCCTGCTACCAGGAGGAGGCCGCCCTTGCGGCCTTCGCCGACGTGCTGCCGGACATCCCCGCCGAGGAGGTGGTGTTCGTGGACGACGGCTCCACGGACGGCACGGCCGCGGCCCTCGCTGCGCTGGCCGAGCGCGACGACCGCGTACGGGTCGAGACCCACGAAGCAAACCGAGGCGTCGGCGCCGCGATGCGGACCGGCATCGCCGCCACGGCCGGCGACGTGGTCGTGGTCTACGACGTCGACCGCACCTATCCGCTCGCCGATGCCCGGAAGCTGATCGACCGGCTCGGAGGGGACGCCGACGTCGTCACGGCCACGCCCTACGGCGTCGACGGGGCCTGGCAGGACGTGCCCTGGTTCCGGCGGCTGCTCTCCGGCGGCGCGGCCTGGGCCTATCGCGTGGTGCTCGGCCGGCGCGCCAAGGGCATCTCGTGCATGACCTGCGCCTTCCGCGCGTACCAGGGCGAGCTCGTGCGCGGCCTCCGCTTCCAGAGCGACGGCTTCCCGGCGGCGGCGGAGATGCTCGGCCGCCTGCTCCTGGCCGGGGCGCGCGTGGTCGAGGTGCCTTCGGCCCTGTCGGCCCGTACCGAGGGGCAGAGCAAGATGCGCGTGGTGCGCGCCACGCTGGGCCACGTGGGCAACCTCTGGCGGCTCTTCTGGGCGCGGCTCTTTGGGCGGAGAGCCGCCGCGTGAGCTACGCCGGCCGCGAGAAGTACGACGAGCCCGGCCGCGCGGAGCGCTACAAGGACCGCAGCCGCCGCCGGAACGAAGAGGAGTGGCGCTTGCTCGCCGCCCTGCTCGATGGGCTGCCCGAGACGCCGAGGGACGCCCTGGACGTGCCCTGCGGCACCGGGCGCATCGCCGAGCGCCTGCTCGAACGCGGCATCCCCACCCGCTGTGCCGACCTGAGCCCCGCCATGCGGGAGGCGACCGAGGCCCGGCTCGGCGGGCGCGAAGGCTACGGGGGCGCCGCGCTGCTGGACCTGGAGGACGCCGAGGCGGCCACACCCCACGCCGCCGACCTCGTCGTCTGCTTCCGGTTCCTCCACCACCTGCCCACGGCGGCCCATCGGGCCCGGGTCTGGCAGACCCTCCGGGCGCTCACCCGCAGCGGCGGGCACCTCCTGGTCTCGTTCCACCACCCGGTGAGCGCCCACAACCTGGACCGGCTCTGGAAGCGCGTGCTGCTGGGCCGCAAGGGCGACCGCTACACCCTGGGGCGCGGGCGCCTGCGCCGCGAGGCCTCGGCGGCCGGACTGGAGGTCGTCCGCTTCCGGGCCCTGGCCGCCTTCCGCCGGGAGCTCTGGGTCGCCCTCTTGAAGCCCTCTAAGCCCTAGAAACAGGCCTCTACGACCTATCTAGTTGCGCCCTGCAACTAGTTTCGGGGCGGAATCTCGAGCCCGAGCTCCGCCGCCACGCGCTGCAGGTCGTGCCAGGCCTCGCGCTTCGCCGCGGGGTTCCGGAGCAGATAGGCCGGGTGGTAGGTCGGCATGACCCGCCAGCCGTCAGGGGTCTTGGCGAAGCGGCCCCGGAGGCTCGTGATGCCCCGCTCGGTCCGGAGGAGCTCGCGCACGGCCGGGCTGCCCAGGGCCAGGATCAGGTCCGGGCGCAGGATCTCGAGCTGCTCGTGGAGATACGGCCGGCAGGCCGCGACCTCGTCCGGCCGCGGATTGCGGTTCTGGGGCGGCCGGCACTTGAGGACGTTCATGATGAACACGTCCTCCCGCGCCAGGCCGATCGCGCCCAGCATCTTGGTCAGAAGCTGCCCCGCCCGGCCCACGAAGGGCCGTCCGGTGCGGTCCTCCTCGGCGCCGGGCGCCTCCCCCACCACCGCGAGCCGCGGGGTGCTGGAGCCTTCGCCGAAGACCGTCTGGCTGCGCTCCGCGCACAGCTTGCAGCGGCGGCACTCGACCACGTCGCTCTTGAGCGAGGCCAGGCGGGCGTCCCGCTCGGCGGGCGGCAGATCGGGCGCGGAGGGCGTGGCGCCCTGCCTGAGGATCGGCTTGGGCAGGGGGCGTGCGCCCGCCTTGGCCGCTTTCCGGGGCCCGCCGGAGGCCCGCTGGGGCCGAGCCGGGGCCGCCGCGGGGGCCGCTTCCACGGGGACCGGGACGGCCGGGGGCGGCGTCGCGGCCGGCAGGTAGCGCGTGCCGGCACCCCGCGCCCACTCCAGGTAGAGCAGGGCCTCGGCCGCGAGGCGCGGGTCGGGGGGGCGCGTCACCACGGCGCGGATGCTAGCGCGGCGCTCCCCCGAGAACGCCGAGGCGCTGGAAGGGCGCTGGAGAGGCCCTCGAGGGCCCCCCGACAGGACGGTCATACACCCCCGTGACGGACACGGCCGGAAGGGCCGCAAACCCCCCGCGGAATCCGGATTTACGTTCAGACCGCGTGACGATGGCGTGACAGGTCACGCCTACTTCTTTCGCGTCCCTAGGGAACTTCTCGGAAGGGAAGGAGGGGCGTACCCATCCGTGGGAGGGTGGTGGTGCGTCGCAACGGGCGGGGGTCGCTCCTTCGTCTGCCTCCTGCCGGGAAGCAACAGCAGCTCAACGGAAGGATGCAAGCAGGATGAAGCGCAACGTCCTCGTCCTCTTCTCACTTGTCCTGGTCTTCGCGCTCGCCGCATGTCAGGGGCGGCGTCGCATCGTGGCCAAGGACGCGCCGGCCGACGGCGGTGACATGACGGTCGCCGAGATGCCCGAGGCCGCGGTCGAAGACATGGCCGTCGCCGAGGCGATGCCCGAAGCCATGCCGATGCCCGACGAGGGTCCGGAGGCCGACGCGGCCGCCGACGACCTCGCCGGTGCCGCGGCCGAGGCCGCCGGCGTCGAGGCGGATCGACGGCAGTTCCTCGTGCAGAAGTACATCGAGCAGGCCAACGCGGCGCTGCGCGACAGCGGCGACATCGAGGCCGCCAAGGGGTACTTCCGCGACGCGCTCGACCTCGACCCGAGCAGCCAGGCTGCGCTCGAGGGCCTGCGTCGTCTTTCGAGCGATCGCCCGAGCACCGTCGCCGACTACGCCGAGTCGCAGGCGGAGAAGACCAACGTCCGTCGCGAGATGGCGGCCACCGAGGTGCGCTCGCACATCGATCGCGGTCGCACGCTCGAGACGCAGGAGAACTACGCCGGCGCGGTCAAGGAGTACCGCAAGGCGCTCGCGATCATCAGCTGGTACGACGAGACCGCGGACTTCGGCATCACGGCCGAGCGCATCCGCGATCTGATCGACCAGACCAAGTACAAGTCCGAGCTGGCCGAGCGCGCCGCGCGCCAGGAGCAGCTGATCGCCGCGCAGGAAGCGCAGGAGAGCGCCCTCGAGGAAGAGCGCACGCGCCGCCTGGGCCGCATCCACGCCTACTTCACGTCCGCCAACGACGCCTTCCGCCGCCAGGACTACGCGCTCGCTCGCGAGTACGCGCGCCAGATCCTGCGCGAGGACCCGACCAACGCCGACGCCGAGAAGCTGATCACGATCAGCCACGACGCCGAGCACATCAACACCGACAAGCGCCTGCGTGCCGAGTTCGACGACCAGTGGAAGGCCGTCATGCAGGAGATGGAGTACATGACGCTCCCGCAGGTGGCGACGGTCGAGTTCCCGGACGACTGGCTCGACGAGATCGCGCACCGCAAGCCGCGCGCAGTCGGTGATGCCGACGACGCCGACGAGAGCGAGAGCATCGCCGGCATCCTGAGCGTGCTGCAGAAGAAGCGCGTCAAGGGTCTCAGCTGGGAAGAGGCCACGCTCGACGACGTCGTCGCGTACCTCCGCACCATCACGGGCCTCAACTTCTTCGTCACCGCCAAGGCGCGCGACGAGAAGGGCGAGGACGTCGCCGTCACGCTGAAGCTCGACGACGTCAGCGTCGCCACGATCCTCGACATCGTCACCGAGCAGAACGAGCTCAAGTGGCTGCCCGAGGGTGGCGTCATCAAGATCGCGACCTCGGACGAGGTCAGCGGCACGATGAAGCTGCGCTACTTCGACGTGAAGGACCTGAGCGTCGCGATCGCCGACTTCGTGGGCCAGGAGATCAACCTGACGCCCTCGAACTTCACGCCGCCGGAGCCGCCGGAGCTCGACGACCCGACCCCGATCTTCCCCGGCGACGCCATGCCGGACCTGATCCAGCAGACGATCGGTGGTGAGGGCTCGTGGGACGACCCGGCCAGCATCGAGTTCCGCGCCGGCATCCTGATCGTGCGCAACACGAAGCCGATCCTCGACCAGATCGCGGGCCTGCTCGACGAGCTGCGCGCGAACACGGGCATCCTCGTCAACCTCGAGGTCCGCTTCCTCACGGCCGAGGACAACTTCCTCCGCGACGTGGGCGTGGACGTGCGCGGTCTCGGCGACAACGCCCAGGGCATCGGCGCGCCGGGCCTCGGCACCGCCGTCACGCAGGACGACGTGTTCTTCGGCTCGCCCGCGAACCCGCAGAACTCGCCCTTCAACGTGAACCCCGAGCCGAGCTCGGTGGGTACGGCGAACGACGCCGGCATCTTCTACAACGACGGCCAGGACGGCTCCTACGCGGGCCGCGTCGAGAACCTCTTCGACGTCCTCCTGGGCAACCCGGGCGTGCTCACGGGCTCGGGTGGTCTGTCCTTCCAGCACACCTTCCTCGACGACACGCAGATGGAGGTCATCCTCCGCGCGGTCGAGAAGAGCGAGCGGATCCAGCAGATCACCGCCCCGCGGATCACCGTCTACAACACCCAGCGCGCGAACGTGCAGCTGCTCAGCCAGGTCCCCTACGTGGCGGACTACGAGGTCGAGATCGCCCAGCTGTCGAACATCGCGAACCCGGTCATCCAGTACATCCTGGACGGCGTGGTCCTCGACGTGCAGCCGGTCGTCTCCGCCGACCGCCGCTTCGTCAGCCTCACGCTGCGCCCGACGGTGGCCGTGCTGACGCGTCCGATCGCGACGTTCAGCACCTCGCTCGCCTCGGGTCCGATCGCGTCGGCGCCGGTCGTCATCCAGATCCCCGAGCTGCGCGTCAGCCGGGTCCGCACGACGGTCAACATGCCCGACAAGGGCACGCTGCTCCTCGGCGGCCTGCGCTTCTACGAGCAGGAGACCCTCGACAGCGGCATCCCGCTCCTGTCGAAGATCCCGATCCTCTCGTTCCTCGTCAGCCGCAAGGGCAACTACGTGAACCGCCGCAACCTGATGGTGCTGATCACGGCGGAGATCGTGAACCTCGAGGAGCTCGAGCCGCGCGACAACCGCAACGTGCCCGAGATTCCGAGCAGCCAGTGGACGCCCGTGCGTCCGTACGAGGCCACCGGCCCGTGCGAGGTCGCCGCGCCCGCCGCTCCGGATCCCTGCGATCCCTGCAGCGGCCGGTAGGCGCCCCACGCCCCCATCCACAAGGGGCCCCGTCCTTCGGGACGGGGCCCCTTTTTCGTTGGGCCGCGTTCACCCTTCGGCACGGAGGGCTTGCAAAGCCCCGCATTCGGCGTATGGTTCGAATAACCGTACGACTCGTTCCCGTCGGTTTCTCGCCCGATCCCACTGGATCCCTTCACGACATCCGGTCGTGATGCGCCGCTCGCGCGACAGCCTCGACGCAGCGGAATCACGCGCACCCAGCGCAAGGATGCGGACCTCGTACGGAGGCTCTTCGGGCGTGTTTGACCGCCTGTAAGGGCACCCGTAGAATCCGCGCCCCGGGCCCGGATGGATGCTTGGCGCCCGACCGCAAGCGCATGCGGCACGGACGCTTGTGGGACCCAGCCACCCGGCCCCCGCTCCGCTGAACTCCCCGCATCCCCAGAGGACATCTCCATGCGAACGCGTCCCTTTGGTTCGTCGCGTCAAGGCGCGACCCAGCGCCGTCTCGGGCTCACCCTGATTGCCCTGTTGGCGCTCATGCTCGTCCCCGCTCCGACCGCTCTTGCCGGCAGCGACGACTTCGAGTTCGGCCAGGCCCTGGCCCGCAAGGGTCAGGAGACCGGCGAGAAGGTCTGGTTCGACTACGCGCGCCGCGTCTACGACGGCGTGCTGGCGGACAACAACCGCAGCACCGGTGATCGCAACGAGGCCCTGTACGGCCTCGCCATGCTCAAGCGCAGCGAGGCCCTGGCCTCCGCGGCCAACTCGAAGGTCCCCTACGCCGACGTCAAGGCGCTCTTCATGGATGCCATCAACGGCATCGAGAAGTTCGTAAAGGAGAACGCGGACCACCCCAGCATCGTCGAGGCCAAGCTCAACGCGGGTGAGACGCGCCTCAACTTCGTGCAGTGGGGCCGCGACCTGCTCGAGGACATCGACGCCCTCGCCGCGCGCAACGCCGACCAGCAGCAGGTGCAGGACGATGCGCGCTCGATGATCGAGAGTGCGCTCGCGTACTTCGACGCGCTCGACGACGGCTGGCAGGAGATGGACGCAACGCCCATCAGCCAGATCGCCCGATTCCACTGGGTGACGTGCAAGTACTTCGCCGCGCTGATCCACCCCGACTGCAGCACGCAAGCGAAGGAGGCGTTGATCGACGCCGGCGTGCAGCTCGAGGACTTCATCAGCTTCTTCGACGGCCAGCTCGTCGCGATCTTCGCGCAGGACTTCTACGGCCTGTCGAACTGGGAGCTCGCGCGATGCGCCGAGTCCGAGGACGAGAAGGTCTCGTACTACCGCCAGGCGGTCGACTGGTTCGACACCTGCATCCAGACCGAGAACACCAACAAGGACACGCTGCGCATCATCGCGCGCGGCTACCTGCACATCGCGCAGTGCTGCCTCGACGCGGGGCGCATCGGTGGTGAGAACTTCCTCAAGCGCGGCCGCAGCTACCTCAGCAAGATGGTGGCGAACGTGCCCCCCATCCTCCGCGCCGCGGACGGCATCAAGGCCATGATCGAGTGGGGCAAGATCGAGTTCGAGCTCGACAACTCCGACAAGGCCATCGAGGTCCTGACGGAGGCCAAGAAGAAGGCCGAGGAGACGGGCCGCATCTGGCTCGTGAACCGCGCGAACCGCGAGATCACCAAGATCCTGCAGGGCGGCAGCACCGGCGACGCGGGCGGCTCCGTGGGTGCCGACGTGCTGAAGTCGGTCGCGGACGACCAGTTCGTGGCGAAGAACTACGAGTCGGCCATCGGCGCCTACCAGAAGGTCATCACGGCCGCCGGCGACAGCACGGAAGACCTGATGAACTTCGTCGTGCCCTCGTGGGTGCGCATCTCGGAGTGCTACGCCAAGATGGGCGACCTGCTCTCGGCCGCCCTGTCGACCGAGCCCGTGCACGCCGCGTGGCTCGACGGCCGCATCCCGCGCAAGAAGGGCGACAAGAACGACAAGAACCTGATCGACATGGGCAACCTGCGCCTGCGCGCCCAGCGCTGGTTCAAGGAGCTCTTCGACAGCACCGGCTCGGCCATCTACCGCCGCCAGTGGACCCAGAACCGCGACGCGTTCACGCGCGACTACCCGGGACACCCCTCCGGCGAGGCGCTCGACTACCGCGTGGCGCTCGGCAAGTACAACGAGGCCAAGGCGCAGAAGAAGAAGCGCTCGCCGGCGTGGAAGTCGACGCTCGGTGACGCCATCAACGGCTTCATGAAGGTCGCCAAGGACGAGAAGTCCGCGGCCCAGGAGCTCGCCTGGATCATGCTCGTCCGCTGTGAGGACGTGGCAGAGGACTGGCGCGGCATGGTCGAGCGCGCGGACGAGGCGTTCGCGTACTGGGACAGCCCCGCGGCCCAGAAGCAGGCCAAGACGCACGAGACCGTCGCAACGCGCGTCGCCAAGGCGCGCGGCACGATGAAGTACTGGAAGGCGAGCGCGCTCGTCGAGCTCAAGCGCTGGCCCGAGGTCATCAAGCTGCTCGACCAGTACGAGATCAAGCACGGCGACCAGGACGAAATCTACATCTCCGGCGCGCTGGGTTTCATCATCCAGGCCCACCTCGGCAAGGGCGAGATCGACGAGGCGACCACGTACCACAAGAAGCTCCTGCGGCAGGACCCCGACTACTTCCTGCTGCCGAAGATCACCTTCGAGCTCGCGAAGTACTACCAGGACCGGTACCTGGCGATCGAGGAGCTCTACAAGGCCGACTTCGTGAAGCTCTACGGCACGAAGGACGACCGCGCGAAGGGTGCCAAGTACCGCTGGCGCCAGGCGCAGGAGGAAGAGAACTTCATCGCCGAGCGCCTCGTCGACCTCAACGGAGAGCGCAACAAGGCCGAGGACCTGATCACGTTCTGGGAAGAGCAGGTGATCAAGGAGAAGAAGGAGACGCGCCTCACCGAGACCGACTACACGAAGGCCAAGTGGCGCCTCGAGGGCTCGGATGAGTGGTCGAACACCGACCGCGAGTTCGGCCGGGACGTGTACAAGATCGGCCTGCTCAAGACCATCGCCAACCTGAACGTGAAGCTCAAGGAGCTCACCGCGGCGAAGGACAAGGAGTGGGACGAGGTCGTTCGCCTCGAGAAGGCGCTCGAAGAGCACAGGGCGAACATGTACCCCTTCCTCAAGAAGGCGGCGAACCACTACTTCGAGTGGGATCAGGTCGTGAAGGCCACCGACGAGAAGACCGGCCGCAGCACGCGTGCGGCGAAGAACGTCTCGACGTTCGCCTACCGCTTCTACTACGCGACCGTGCTCAACCCGGCGGACGAGGACAGCTGGAACAAGGCACGCATCCTCTATGAGGACTACATGGGGATGGACGGCGTCGACGCCGAGGAGAAGGCGGGCGCGGCGGCCAAGCTCGGCAAGATCTACTCGCACCTCTCCGACGTCTCGAAGTCCGTCGAAGACCGCAAGAAGTTCAGCCTCAAGGCGCTCGAGCTGCTGCAGGAGGCATTGGCCAAGGTCCCCGAGAACAACGCGATCGTCGTGCGCCAGCTCGCCGGCGAGCTCGTGGTGATCCCGTGGACCGGCAAGCTGCACCAGGGCCAGCAGTTCCGCTTCCCGATCACGCGGGTGCAGGACGTCGCCGGCCTCCGTGCGACGGTGAAGCAGATGGGCACCGATGCGCTGCCCATGCCCGTGTTCAAGGAGCAGCGCAAGCAGCGCCAGTTCAACGACGAGCTGAACCAGTTCAAGAAGCACATCGCCGCGATGTCCGACCAGGAGGCCGGGCGCGTCGTGCGGAACTTCAAGAATGCCGGCTTCGATCCGTCCTTCTACCGCGAGCACGCCAACTCGCGCCCCGAGTTCCGCCTGGCGCTCGCCCGCGTCTACGCCGACTCGGGCCGCATGGAGGATGTGCGGAAGGCGATCAACCTGTGCTTCTCCCTGACGAACGCGGCGCTGCGCGTGAAGGAAGACACCGCCGACTGGTGGGAGTCGCAGGTGATCAAGCTGCGCGCCTACCTCAAGGGCGCCGAGATCGGTCGCGCCTCCGGCCAGGGCAACGTCAAGGCCGAGGCAAAGGAGATGGTCGAGCTCGCGGGCAAGAGCATCCGCGGCCTGTGGTCGAACGACCACAGCCTGGGTGAGGAGCTTCGGCCCGAGACGCCCGGCGAGATCAAGGAGCTCCTGGCCCGCCTGAACGCGCTCGCGCGCGGCATGGGTGTCGCCGAGATCGACCTTCGCATCGACACGACCAACACCCCCGCCGACGGCGACGACAAGTAGGAGGGAGGCACCGATGAATCAGAACACTTCCCCCCTTCGCCTCCGGAGCACATCGATGGCATTCCGAATCCTCTCCACCACGGCGCTGACCCTGCTGGTCCTGGCCTTCGTCGCGCCGACGGCCTTCGCGGACGAGATCGAGTACATCGACTTCGACACGAAGGAACGCAAGACCCTGCGCGTCGCCGAGGTCACGTCCGAGACGTGGTCCAAGGTCTCCTTCCGCCGCAAGAAGAAGGGCCGCGGGCCCGAAGAGACGATCGACACGATCCAGGTCGTCTCGGTGAAGCGCGACGACGGTGGCAAGACCGCGGAGCTGCTGACGACGGCCGAGGGTGAGATCCGCCGGGGCAACTACGCCGAGGCGGCGCGCCTCGCGAAGTCGATCACCGGCGGCGGCTGGAAGCAGGACGACGACACGGGCGAGCGCTTCTACACGAGCTTCCGCGCAGGCGACCCGACCGGTCGCAAGAAGCGCCCCGACTGGAAGAGCGAGTACGGGCACTTCCTGTACGCCAAGGCCGTGTTCATGCAGGCCGCCGAGAAGGGCAGCAAGTCGGGTCTGCAGGACGCGCTCTACGCGCTCGACGACTTCGACGTCAACGGCCTGCAGGAGCAGAAGGACGGCACCAAGAAGACGGTGAAGATCAAGACGGGCGGGTTCCTCGCCCGCTTCGCCGGCGGCAACTCGCGCTTCTTCGCCGATGCCATGTCGCTCAAGGCGAAGTGCCTCGTCGAGCTCGGCAAGTACAAGGAAGCCGGCGCCATCTTCGAGGAGCTCGCGCAGCGCGCGCTCCAGGTCCCGCTGCACCCGCGGTACGCCTACGAGGCGGCCATCGGCCCCGGCGCGATCAAGGAGGCGCAAGGCGATCTCGACGGCGCCATCAACGAGTACAACAAGGCCTCGGGCACCATCGTCTCGCTGCTCGACCAGGAGCGGCGCGCGAGCCTGCTCGTCGAGCTCGGCCGCGCGTACAGCCGCACGCGCACGCTGGGTGCGGCGGTGAAGCTTCGTCAGGCGGAGAAGGCCAACAACCCCGGCCTGTTCGCCAAGCTGAAGGCGCAGCTCAAGGCCGAGAGCCCGGAGATGCTCATCCGCAAGTTCGGCTCGAAGCCGCAGCCGGTGAAGGATGCGATCGTTCGTGGCGCGCGCGACCCGATGGTGCGCGCCGTGGCCGGCAACGGCATCGGCCTGGCCGAGCTCATGTCGAAGAACTACGAGGAGGCCGTCTTCGCCTTCAAGCAGGTGACCGTCCAGCACTTCCAGATCAAGGAGCAGGCTGCACGCGCCACCTACTACCTCGTTCGCGCCGCCCGTGAGGCCGCCAAGGCGGCCAAGTCCAACCCGGACGCCAAGGCGATGTACGAGGCGATGGCCGATGGGGCGAAGAAGGCGCTCGAGACCACGTACGGCGATACGGAGTGGGCGCGGAAGGGCTGATCGCCCCGATCGAAGCCGCGAACACACCGATTGCGCCTGTCGGGCCCGCCCGACGGGCCTCGGAACGCCCAGAATCAGGCCTCCGGAGGCGGTGGAGCAATCCCCGGCACCGGAGCCACAGGTAGCAAGAAAACACCGGGGCGGGTACTCTCCCCGTCCCACCGCGTCACCCCTGGGAGGGGGTTCACCAGCAGGAGTGCTTTGGCGCCATGTCCAAGACCACCTTCGCCGTATTGGCTGTCTGTTTCCTTTTCGCAACGGTTGCCTTCGCGGAGCCGGCCCACGCTGAGAGCTTCGTTTCGAAGATCCTCACCCAGGGCGGCCCGATCGGCATCGTCATCATCATTCTGTCTGTCGCCACGCTCGCGCTGGTGATCGAGTTCGGCGTCAACGTGCGACGCGACAAGATCTGCCCGCCGGAGCTCATCGACGAGCTCGAGGCCCTGCTCGAGGAAGACGAGTACCAGGAGGCGCTCGAGCTCTGCGAGTCCGAGCCCAACTTCCTGACCAACTCGTTGGCGGCCGGCTTGCCGCGTCTCAACGAGGGCTACGCCAAGGTGTCGGAGGCCATCGAGGGCCAGGCCGGTATCGAGGCCGTGAAGCTCCAGCAGAAGGTCAGCTGGATGCTCTTCCTCTCGAACGTCGCACCGATGCTCGGTCTGTTCGGGACGGTGTCCGGAATGATCACGGCCTTCGACAAGATCGTCGAGCTGGGCGCGAAGGTCACCCCGAAGGACCTCGCCGGCGGTATTTCGGCCGCGCTCGTGACGACCTTCCTCGGTCTGCTCGTGGCGATCCCCGCCGTGTTCGCCTACCAGTACTTCCGGAACAAGGCGACGCGCATCTCGATCGACTTCGCCGGCATCCTCGAGGACATGACCGAGCGATTCCGCGGCCGCTAGGCCTCACCCCAGACGCCCGGACCCGGGGTACGCCCCCGGCCCGGGTGTAGACTCGAACCACCGACCCGACGCGTAGTCCGACCCGGACCACTCGGGAGCCAAAATGGCTAAGAAACGTTTGAACAAGGCTGTTGTCGAGGGCGACGAGAGCAAGCTCAACATGACGCCCATGATCGACATGACCTTCCTGCTGGTCGTGTTCTTCATGCTGTCGATCGACCTCACGACCAAGGAGTTCATCCCGGTCGACCTGCCCTTTGCCTACAAGGGCATCGAAGACATCGAGGAGAACCAGGACGAGACGCCGCGTTTCGTCATCAACCTGCTGTCGAGCGGCGAGGTGGTCTTCAAGGGCCAGACGTACTCGCTGTCATCGGACGACCCGACGGCACAGGAGACGGCACTGCGCCGGATGCGCGAGGAGCTGGTGGCGCTGACCCGCGACCCCAAGTTCCGCGAGGACGACGGCGCCAGCATGATCCCCGTCATGATCCACGGCGACCGTGCGGCCAAGTGGCAGTACGTGCAGTGGATCATGCAGGTCTGCGCCCACCCGAGCATCAAGATCTACAAGATGCAGTTCGCGGTGAAGAAGCCCGTCAGCGAAGAAGAGAAGGGGAACTGAGCGATGACCGACATCCCTGAAGGCGAAGAGACTGAAATGAACATGACGCCGATGATCGACATCGTGTTCCAGCTCATCATCTTCTTCCTCATCACCCTCAAGTTCAAGACGATCGACCGTCGCATCGACAGCCAGCTCCCCAAGGATCGGGGTCTGGCGCCGACGCCGGCCAAGCCGCCGGAGTTCGAGAAGATCAAGGTCAAGCTGTTCCGCAAGAACAAGGGTGTCGAGGCCGAGGCGTTCACGCGCATCCGCGTGGGCAACAACAAGTCCGACACGGTCGACCTTCCGAAGGGTTCGTGGCCGGGCGAGGCGACGGCCGAGTACAAGAAGCTCGACGAGGTCGCGCCCTACTTCGGCAAGATCACCAACATCATCAAGAAGAAGTGGGCCGCCCAGGGCAACAACCCCGAGGTGACCGGCGAGATCGCGGCGATGCCGCCCGATGGCGGGGCCGTCCCCCACGGCGACATCATGCGCGTGCTCGACATCTTCATCCAGCTGGGCATCGGCAAGGTCGTCTTCGAGGGCGCCGCGCCCCCGCTCATGGCGAGCGAGGGTGGCACCATGACGGGTAGCGCGCTCACCCGCTAACGAACCTTCACGGATCACATCTCGAACGGGCGGCTGTCACACAGCCGCCCGTTTTCGTTTGGGTGTCGACATCGGGGCGCTGTGCTAGAATTGCGCCACCCGATTCTCCCGTTCGTCGCGGCTCTTTCGCGACCGTCCGCATCCGAAAGGACAGCGGACATGACTACGAACGACACCCCGCGCAAGAAACGCGCGCTCCCGCTTCTCGGTGGCGAAGAGACCGAGCTGAACATGACGCCGATGATCGACATCGTGTTCCAGCTCATCATCTTCTTCCT